>DXFD01000067.1 GCA_019114625.1 Candidatus Borkfalkia faecigallinarum
CGATTTGCCGATCCAGTTGCGCTGCATCAGCTTCGTCTTTTCCGGCCAGTCGATGGTGTTCAGCCCCTGCAAAAGCTCCTCGGCGTATTGGGTGATCTTAAAGAACCACTGCGTGAGGTCGCGCTTGATGACGGGCGTGCCGCAGCGCTCGCAGCAGCCTTCCACCACCTGCTCGTTGGCGAGCACGGTGTTGCAGCTCGGGCACCAGTTGACGGGCGCTTCCTTGCGGTAGGCGAGGCCGTTCTCGAACAGCTTGAGGAACATCCACTGCGTCCACTTATAGTAGTCCTCGTCGCACGTCTTGATCTCCGCCGCCCAGTCGAACATGGCGCCCATCGCGCGCAGCTGTCTTTCCATCGTCGCGATGTTCTTCTCGGTCGAGTCTTTGGGGTGGATCTTGGTCTTGATGGCGTAGTTTTCCGCGGGCAGGCCGAACGCGTCGAAGCCCATCGGCTGGAACACTTCGCAGCCCTGCATCTTCTTGAAGCGCGCAAAGCTGTCCGAGGGGCCGTAGTTATACCAGTGGCCGATGTGCAGCTTGGCGCCGGAAGGGTAGGAGAACATCTCCAAAACGTAATATTTTTTGTCGATGTTCTTTTTGTTGAAGTGGTTTTCCTTGGTCTTTTCCCAGCGTTGCTGCCACTTGCTTTCGACGGATTTCATGTCCATAAAAAGTACCTCCGAACGTCTGAACAAAACTCATTTTTTCTTCCGGAACAGGCGGAAGAGCAGGTAGGCCGCCGGCCCCAGCAGCGGGATCAGCAGCACGACCAGATTCCACGGGACGGCCGCCCGGACCAGCCCGATCTCCTTTAATACGAGGCCGACGGTCACCAGCGCCAGGACGTAATGTACCAGCAGCGCCGCGGCGAGCACGAAAAAGAGCGGCGGCATAGGCCCTCCCGGTCAAAAGAAGATTCACTTGATTATATAATTTTTTGCCGGGATAGTCAAGCCGAGAGGGCGCCGCGGCCGAAAATTTTCCCAAATCCCCCGCTTTTGCGGCGTATGCGTAAATAAAATGCGGCGGCCTGCATACACTGAAAGCATGGAACGTGCGTTTTCTGTGACCGAAAGGGACGGCAACTGCCGCTACATCGCCTATATCGCGGCGTCGCTCGCCAAGGCCGGGGCGTCCGCCCAGATCGGCTTCGAGGAGGGGCGGGTGCGCCTCTGTGTCGCGGGGGAAGACGCGTCGCTGCGCCGGCTCGCGGAGGAGAAGGCGGCGGATATCCTGTGCATCGGCTACAAATACGCGGAGCTCGCCCCCCTCATCCGCCCGGCGGGGCTGGGGGAAGAGGACCGCGAGATCCTCGTCGCCGCGGTCATCGCGGCAGACCTGGCGGAGGACCGCCGCTGCGTGCTCGCCCGCCTGCGCCGCGCGTCGGGCTGCGAGTGCACGGTGGACGGGTTTTACCGCTTCCGCCTGGGCGATCTGCGCGCCAAATGGCGGGGCGTCGCCGCCTGCGTGCCGTCCGTGTTTACCCGCGGCAAGCTGGCGGACTTCATGGAGTATCTGCTCGGCGCGGGGCGGGGCAAGGTGTTTTTGAAGGGGGACGCCGTGTTCGACGCCCGCTGCCGCCGCCTGCGCCGCTCCTCCCTCATCGAGGGCGGCCGCTCGGAGATGAATACCCTGCGCGAGATCGTGCTCAGCGGCGCGGGCAAGGTGGAGTGCCTGTCCTCGCCCGGCCCCCGGCAGGAAGATTTCCTGCGCCGCTATTACGGCGGCCGCGTCTGCTTCGCGACCTGACCGCGCGCGCCCGCTTCGCCTTCCGCCCGCGCCCGTCATGGGAGAGGCTTTGCGCGCGCCCGCTTCGCCTTCCGCCCGCGCCTCGCTCGGGCGGCGGCTTTGCGCGCGCCCGCGCGAAAAAAATTGCGCAAACCCGCGCCTTTTTCGTTGACAAACGGGGCAAAAGCGTTTATGATAATAGCATATCGAAAAACCCATCTGCCCATGAACGGAGACAAGTAGCCCGGGGAACACGGATCCCCCAGAGAGCGGCGCGCTTCGCTGCGAGCGCCGCGCTTCCGGCCCGGTATGAAACCGCTCCGTCCGGCAAAAGTTTGCGCGGCTTTGCAAATCGCGCACAAAGAGCGGCCGCGCGCCCCGCAAGCGCGGCAATTAAGGTGGAACCGCGCAGCCATGCGTCCTTAAACGATGTGTTTGAGGGCGCTTTTATATTTCAAAAAATCATTTTATATGCAAGGAGAAGGCTATGATCATCACGTTGAAGGGAGGAGACAAAAAGGAGTTCGGCGCGCCCGTGACCTGTCTCGAAGTCGCCAAAAGCATCGGCGAAGGGCTGGCGCGTTCGGCTGTCGCCGCGAAGGTGGACGGCAAGGCGGTGGATCTCGCGCACGTCATCGAGGGCGACTGCGAGCTGGAGATCCTCACGCTTAAAGACAAGGAGGGCCTGCAAGTCTATCGCCACACGGCGGCGCACGTCCTGGCGCAGGCGGTCAAGGCGATCTTCCCGACCTGCAAGCTCGCCATCGGCCCGACCATCGAGAACGGTTTTTATTATGACATCGACTTCAAGACGCCCATCACGCAGGAGGACCTGTCCAAGATCGAGGCGGAGATGAAGAAGATCATCAAGAGCAACCTCCCCGTCGAGCGCTTCACCCTCTCGCGCGAAGAGGCGATCAAACTGATGACCAAAAATTCGGAAAAATACAAGGTCGAGCTGATCAAAGACCTGCCCGAAGGGGAGGAGATCTCCTTCTACAAGCAGGGGGGCTTCACCGACCTGTGCCGCGGGCCGCACCTGCCCTCCACGGGCAAGATCAAGGCGTTCAGGCTGACCAGCATCGCGGGCGCCTACTGGCGCGGCAACGAGAAGAACAAGATGCTCACCCGCATCTACGGCACCGCGTTCGCCAAGAAGGAGGAGATGGACGCCTACTTCACCATGCTGGAAGAGGCGAAGAAGCGCGACCACACCAAGCTGGGCAAAGAACTCGGCCTGTTCGCCCTGCTCAACGAGGGCAAGGGCTTCCCGTTCTTCCTGCCCAAGGGCATGGTGCTCAAAAACATCCTCGTCGACTATTGGCGTCAGATCCACATCCGTGAGGGGTACGTCGAGGTGCAGACCCCGATCATCCTCAACCGCAGCCTGTGGGAGACGAGCGGCCACTGGGATCATTATAAGGAAAATATGTACACGACCAAGATCGACGGGGAGGACTGCGCCATTAAGCCGATGAACTGCCCGGGCGGGATGCTCGTGTACAAGCTGACCCCGCACAGCTATAAGGATCTGCCCATCCGCATGGGCGAGCTGGGCATCGTGCACCGCCACGAAAAGAGCGGCCAGCTGCACGGCCTGTTCCGCGTCCGCTGCTTCACGCAGGACGACGCGC
>DXFD01000068.1 GCA_019114625.1 Candidatus Borkfalkia faecigallinarum
GAAGCAATTATTGATCACCGAGACGCTGCGCTTCGGGGCCATGCTGGTCGGCTGCTGCCTGTACGCGCTGGGCGTCGACTGCTTTTTGGTACACAACGAGATCGTCGGGGGCGGCGCCTCCGGCATCGCGACCCTCGTGTACCTGCTCACGGACGGAATGGTCGGCATCGGCATCGTGACCGTCGCCGTCAATATCCCCATCCTCCTGCTCGGCTGGAAGCAGATGGGCTGGAAGTTTATCCTGCGCAGCCTGCTGACCATCGTCGTCCTGGGCGCCTTCAACGAGCTGTTCACCGTGATCCCCAGCATGACGGACAACCGCATCCTGGCGGCCGTGTACGGCGGCATCCTGCAGGGACTGGGCATCGGCATCTTTATCAAATTCAAAGTCTCCAGCGGCGGCACCGAACTGCTGGCGCGTGAGATCAACCACTGGTTCAAATTCCTCAGTATCCCCGTCTGGCTCGCCATTTTGGACGCGGTCATCGTCATCTCCGGCGCGATCGCCATGCGCGACCCGGAAAATATATTTTACGCGCTCATCCTCATCTTTGTCAGCGCCAAGACGAGCGATCTGCTCATCATGGGCCTGAACAAGTCCAAGCAATGTTACATCATCACCGACTGCGGCCAAGAGATCTCCGCGGCACTGATCGCGCACAGCCCGCGCGGCGTCACGCTGATCGAGGGCAAGGGGATGTACACCCAAAGCGAACGCCAGGTCCTGATGACCTGCGTCAAGCCGCAGCAGATCGACCAGATGAAGAACATCGTCCACGACATCGACCCGCACGCGTTTATCGTCGTCACGGACGCCAATGAGGTCATCGGCAAGGGGTTCAGCGACCGAGACCGGTTCTAAAAAAACGGGCGCGCTTATCCCCCCCTTGCCGCGCCGCAGCACGATAATGCCGATAGGCGCCGCCGCAACCGCGCACAATGCCGATAGGCACCGCAGCCGCACACAATGCCGATAGGCGCCGCAGCCGCGCGCAATGCCGATAGGCGCCGCAGCCGCGCGATGATGCCCCCGCCGTCACATTATGGGTCGGAAAATCAAAACGCTTTTCCGCCTCGCCGCAGACCCATCGTCGCCGTGACACGCCCGTTTGTAAAAATATTCCCGGACAAAATACAAAGCCGCCCGAGACCGGGCGGCTGCGCCGACACGGGCGCCCCCAAAGCCGGACAGGCTTTGGGGGCGCCTGTCGATTTTGAGCGGCTGCGCGTCCTGCACGGCGGAAGAGCTCGCCGAGGCGATGACGGGCGACTATGCGGGCGCGATCGACGTCATCATCGACGCGCACAGCCATACGGTGGAAAACGATCCCGTCAACGGCACGCTCGTCGTGCAGACGGGCGGCAGCGGGAGCCACGTCGGCAAACTCACCCTCTCCTTCACGGAGGAGGGCGTGGCCGCCGAGGAAGAGCTTCTCTCCCCCCGGGACCTCGCCGCTATCACACCGGACGCGGAGGTGGCGGCACTCCTGGACGAGATCGACGGGAGCCAGAGCGCGCTTTTGAATACCGAGCTCGGCGAGATCGATGCCGCGCTCTGGGGCGGGAACGTGGGCGTCGTATCCATCGCGCGCGTCGTGGAGACCAACTTCGGCGACCTGGCGGCCGACGCCTTCCTCGCGGCGGCTGCGGAATATATGACGGAGAACGGCATCGATATGCCGCTCGTTTCCGTCGAAAACGCGGGCGGCATCCGCGGCGGCGTCTTCGGCGGGACGGCGACGCTCGGGGAACTCGTCACCGCCTTCCCCTACTCCAACACCGTGCAGATGAAGGCGGTCACGCCCGCGATCCTCTACGCGATGATGGAAGTTTCGGGCGTCTGCCTCGACGGCCAGGACGAGGAGACGGGTATGCTGCTGCAGACAAACAATTCGGGCGGATTTTTGCAGATCGGCGGGTTTACCGTCGTGTATGACGCCACCCGCCCCGCGGGCGAGGGGCACGTCCTCTCCATCACGCTGGACGGCGAGACGCAGCCGCTGGACCGCGAGGATGACACGCGAAAGATCATGCTCGCGAGCAACAACTACATCTTAGGCGGCGGAAGCGACTACACGATGCCGGCGGGCCTGCCCAAAGAGGCGGAGCTGGGCGGCGAGCTGGAAGCGGTGCAGGACTATCTGGAAGCGTGCATCGCGGACGGGTCGATCGCGGATTATGCCCGCCCGCAGGGCAGGATCGTGATGCGGGGCGGCTATACGCCGGCAGAGTACACGGCGCGCATCCGCATCCTGGACGGGGACTCCCCCGCCGCCGCGGGAACGCAGGTCACCTACATCGCCGACGGCGGCCCGCAGCGGACGGCGACGGTGGACGGCGACGGATTTATCGAGATCGTCCTCGCGGACGGCGCGCACGGCATCCGCCTTGCGGGCGGGGACGAGGACGCCTACGTCGACAATTACCTCGGATTCGGCCTCGTAGAGGACGCGTTCCGCGCCTGGCCGCAGCTTTCGCTCCTCCGTCCTTGACGATCATGACACTTGACACGAACACGACAAAGGAGCGCCCTTTGCGGGCGCTCCTTTTCACTTCGCCGCCCCCGCGGTTTTACCGCGGGGGCGGTATTTTTTATGCGCAAAAGCCGATCGGTCACCCTTCTTCCCCGTTCAGGAGCCCGACCGCCCTTTTGACCTGCTCTTCCTCCAACCCCAAGCCGAAATGCGGGTCGGTGTGGACATAGAAGGGCGAAAGCTCCGCCCAGCCAAAGACGCGGTCGTCGAGGATGGCGAATTTTTCCACCCCGCCGCCGCGCTCCGCGAGCCAGGCGGCCACCTCGTCCTTGCGGTCCGCGCCCGGGCCGAGATCGGGCGTCTTGCCGAAAATGCGCAGCCCGTACTTGGCGAAGGTGTGCACGACGTATTCGCCCGCCGCGTCGCGAGCGCTCATCCCGTCGTCCAAATGCGCGCGCCATGTGGAGATGAGCACGATCGCCGCGCCCGTCCTGTCCACGATCTCCCGCAAAAGAGGCAGGCGCGTTTCGTCGATGTTCGTCTGTTCGTCCCAATTGCGGCGGCGGTCGTACGCGCGCGAGTTGAGCACGCCGTCGATATCGAGAAACAATATCTTCATTTCACCCTCCCGGTATAAGAAGTCATGGCGTCAGACATTTGATCTCGATGCCGAGGACGCCGTACCGCTCTTCCTGCTCCTTCGTATAATATGGATACAGGCTCTCCGCCGCGTTCTTGGAAAACCTGCGGAAGCGGATCGCCCGCAGCCCGGCTGCGCAACGATTCTAACACATTTCCCCCCTCCTGTAAAGCGCAAAACGGAAAACGCGCCCCGCGTGCGCGCATGCGCCTGTCGGGATATGGCAAAAGGGCGCGAGAAAGGGCCTATCCCTTGCCGGGATAAGCCCTGAAAATCGCGTTTTTTCCGCCGTCCATTACTTGCGGGGATTACGGATATTTGCCTGGGCTGCCGCGAGGCGAGCGATCGGGACGCGGAACGGCGAGCAGGAAACATAGTTGAGGCCGATCTCGTGGCAGAACTCGATGGAGGAAGGATCGCCGCCGTGCTCACCGCAGATGCCGCAGTGCAGGGTCGGACGGGTCTCGCGGCCGAGCTGGACGGCCATCTTCATCAGTTTGCCGACGCCGACCGTATCCAGACGGGAGAACGGATCGGACTCGTAGATCTTGTTCTTGTAGTAGGCGGGCAGGAACTTGCCGGCGTCGTCACGGGAGAAGCCAAAGGTCATCTGCGTGAGGTCGTTCGTGCCGAAGCAGAAGAACTCCGCCTCTTTCGCGATCTCGTCTGCGGTGAGCGCCGCGCGCGGGATCTCGATCATCGTGCCGACTTCATACTTGAGGTCGACGCCCGAAGCCTTGATCACTTCGTCCGCCGTCTTGACGACGATGTCTTTGACGAACTTCATTTCCTTGACCTCGCCGGTGAGCGGGATCATGATCTCGGGAACGATGTTCCAATCCGCATGACGGCCCTTGACGGCGATCGCTGCCTTGATGACTGCGTTGGTCTGCATCACGGCGATCTCCGGATAGGTGACGCACAGGCGGCAGCCGCGGTGACCCATCATCGGGTTGAACTCGTGCAGGTCGGAGATGATCTGCTTGATCTGTGCGACCGTCTTGCCCTGCGCCTTGGCGAGCGCCTCGATGTCCGCTTCCTCGGTCGGGACGAACTCATGCAGAGGCGGGTCGAGGAAGCGGATGGTGACGGGGTAGCCGCCCAACGCTTCAAACAGGCCTTCAAAGTCTGCCTGCTGCATCGGCTCGATCTTGGCGAGAGCCGCTTCGCGCTCTTCGACCGTCTCCGAGCAGATCATTTCGCGGAAGGCGTCGATGCGGCCTTCGCCGAAGAACATGTGCTCGGTACGGCACAGGCCGATGCCCTGCGCGCCGAACGCGGCGGCCTGCTTGGCATCCTTCGGGGTATCCGCGTTGGTGCGGACGCCCAGCGCCTTATACTTGTCCGCAAGATCCATGATGCGGCCAAAGTAACCGCTGTTGGGATCGGCGGGAACGGTCGGGATGAGGCAGTCGTAGATGTTGCCGGTGGAGCCGTCCAGCGAGATGCCGTCGCCTTCGTGATACACTTTGCCGGCGAGGGTGAACTGCTTGTTCT
>DXFD01000069.1 GCA_019114625.1 Candidatus Borkfalkia faecigallinarum
CATACATTCGTGACACGCTGCGCGGAAAGCGGCATCGATCCGAACGTCTGTCAAAGTTTGGCGGGGCATAGCGACGTCAAGATCACGCTCGGGATCTATATGCACGCGAGTACACAATTCCGCAAAAGCGAGTATGGAAAATTCCGCATAGAGCCGATATAAAATGAAAGAGCACCCGTAAAAATGGTGCTCTTTTGGCGCAGAGAGAGGGATTTGAACCCTCGGTACCCTTACGAGGTACACACGATTTCCAGTCGTGCTCCTTAGGCCGCTCAGACATCTCTGCAAATTCGTTTGTGTGCCGGCTGCGGCGGGGCGTATGGGCGGGCGTCCGCGGGAACGGGCGCGCGCAAGCGGACCGCTTGCAAAACCAGCATGATATAGTTTACCGTTTTTTGCGTGTTTTGTCAACGATTTTTGCCGTCCAAATCGCTTTTTTCCGCGCAAAGGCGCCGATCCTGCCGAAATTGCCCTTTGCCCGCCGCCCTTTGCGCGCCGCCTTTTGCCCGCCGCCTTTTGCCCGCCGCCTTTTGCCCGCCGCCTTTTTCTGCCGCCTTTTTTCTGCTGCGCTTCTGTTTCGGGCGGAAGGCGCATACGATAGAACGATCATGACCGCATCCGATCTCGCATCCGGCTATCGCTACCGCCGCTATAAAAAGCCGTCGGCGGCGCGCGCCAAAAAATACATCCTGCTGGCGGCCGTTCTCGCGGCGGTCGTCGGGCTGTTCGTCTGGTTTCAGCGCAACGTGAACGGGCTCCTGGTTTCCCTCAGCGAAGCGACCGTCCGCTCGCTCGCGCTTTCCGCCCTCAACGACGCCGCCGCCGAAGCGCTGCAATGGAACGGCATCGACTACGATTCCCTCGTCACCATCGCGCGGGACGCGGAGGGGGAGATCCTCTCCGTCGAGACGGACGCGCGGCAGCTCAACCTGCTCGCCCGCCAGACGGTCGCCCTCGCCGCTGCCAAGCTCAACGCGGCGTGCGCGCAGGGGGTGCAGGTCCCGTCGGGGGCGCTGACGGGCATCGAATGGCTCGCGGGGTTCGGGCCGCGCGTGACGTTTGAAGTGCTGCCCGTCGGCGCGGCGCGCTGCGATTTCCGTTCCGAGTTCGAGGGCGCGGGCATCAACCAGACCCGCCACGCCGTCCGCATGGACGTGTCGGCGACGGTGAACGTGCTCTTTCCGTCCGGGACGATGGAGGTCGCGGCGGACGTTCCTATCCTCGTGTGTGAAAACGTCATCGTCGGCGAAGTCCCTTCCATTATTTGGGAAAAGGGCGGCTGAGCGCGGCCCGCCTTCGCAAGGAACGGTCTGTTCGCCGCAAAGAGCGGCCTGCGGTAAAGTGCGGTCGATATGGCCCGCCGGATAAAAGCCGCCCGCCGCAAGGGACGATTTTCCCGCCGTAAAAAAGAAGCCCGCCTCGCGCGGCGTTGGCGCTGGGGCGCAAAGCCCGCCGCGCGCGGCGTTGGCGGGGGGGGGGCAAAGTCCGCCGCGCGCGAAAAAATTTTTCTCCGCCGCCGTAAACGGTTGACTTTTGGCCTCTTTTGCATTATCATGATTACGATGAATTGTATGCAACGGCAATGACGGAGACAGACGGACAGGGCGCGGTTCCAAGAGAGGGCGGTTCATCGGCTGCAAGGCCGCCCGGGCGGCGCGTCCGTTATTCACTCCCGAGCTCGCGCGCCGAACCCGCCTGCGGCGGCAGTAGGGGCGTGCGTGCGCCGCGCGTTAAGCGGAGAATGAGGCGGGTTTTCCCGCGAACATAGGTGGTACCGCGCATCTTTGCGCCCTGTGACAAGTCTGTCGCGGGGCGTTTTTTTATGAAGCTGCGCCGCGGCGGGGCGGCAAAAAACGAGCCGAAAAACGGGCCGCGGGCGGGGCGGCAAAAAACGCGCCTTAAAACGAGCCGCGGCGGGGTGCAAAAAACGGGCCTCGGAACGCGCCGAAAAACAAGCCTTATAACGGGCCGCCGGTGCGTGGTCCAAAAAAGCGAAGTGCCGCCGCGGCAGATCGCAAAGGGCGCGTTCCGAAAAACGGGCCGCCGCTTCTAAAAAATCAAAAAAGTCAAAACAGTCAAAAAAGACGAGACAAGATCGAAAACGATCGGTCAAGGAGAATGATCATATGAAAGAAAAGATCGAACAGATCCGCCGGGAGATCGGCGAGGGAATGCGCGGCGTGGCGAACCGCCGCCAGCTCTTCGAGCTGAAAATGCAGTATCTCGGCAAGACGGGCGCGATCTCCGCGCTGTCGAAGGGGATGCGCGACATCCCGCCCGCAGAGCGCCCCGCCGCGGGCAAGCTGGTGGGCGACGTGCGCAGCTGGGCGGAAGAGCAGTTTGCCGCGCGCGAGGAGGAGCTGAAAAAGGAAGAGCTCGCCGCGCGCTACGCCAGCGAGAAGATCGACGTGACGATGCCCGCGCACCTGGCGGGCGGCGGTTCGGTGCATCCCGTGTCGCTCGTCAAGCAGGAGCTGGTGGACATCTTCGCCGGCATGGGCTTCGACGTGTTCGAGGGCCCGGAGATCGAGCGGGACTACTACAACTTCCAGGCGCTGAACATTCCCGCCGACCATCCCGCCCGCGATATGCAGGACACTTTCTTCATCGGCGGCGAATTTCTGCTCCGTTCGCAGACCTCCTCCGGGCAGATCCGCGTGATGGAGAACAAAAAGCCGCCCATCAAGGTGCTCAGCCCCGGGCGCGTCTATCGCTCCGATTCGGACGCGACCCATTCGCCCATGTTCCATCAGATGGAAGGCTTGGTCGTGGACAAGGGGATCACCCTCAACGACCTCAAGGGGATGCTCGACGAGTTCGCGCGGCGGATGTTCTCTTCCGAGACCAAGACCCGCCTGCGCCCTTCCTACTTCCCGTTCACCGAACCGAGCGTGGAGGTCGACCTCTCCTGCCGCAACTGCGGGGGCAAGGGCTGCCGCATCTGCAAGGGCACGGGCTGGATCGAGGTGCTCGGCGCGGGCATGGTCAACCGCCGCGTTCTCGAAAACTGCGGCGTCGACCCCGACGTGTACACGGGATTTGCGTTCGGCATGGGTTTGGAGCGCATCGCGATGATTAAATACG
>DXFD01000070.1 GCA_019114625.1 Candidatus Borkfalkia faecigallinarum
GCTCGGTGAAAAACTCCTCCACTTTGGCGGCCTGCGCTTCCGGCGAGATGCCGTCGTCCTTGAACAGGTCGGTCAGGGTGACCGCCCCGAAGGGAAGAGTGATGTAATTGAGCATATTGCGGCGGTTGTAATAGACAATCTTCGTGCTGCCGCCGCCGATCTCGAGGATCAGCCCCTTGGGGATGTCCATGGAGTTGATGACGCCGCGGTAGACGAGCGTCGCCTCCTCCTCCTCGCTGAGAACTTTCACTTTGATGCCGCAGGTCGCCTGGATCTCGTCCAGGAAGCTGCGCTGGTTTTTGGCGCGGCGCACCGCCGCCGTCGCCACCGCGATGATGCGGTCCACGCGGCTGGCGTCCGCCAGCTTCTTAAACATCTTCAGGGTACGGATGGTCTCTGCCACGCGCGAAGGTTTGAGGAACCCGTCGCGCTCCATGTCCTGCCCGAGGCGGACGCTCTCTTTCAGCTCGTCCACCACCATGAAATGCCCTTCGCCAAACAATTCGACGATCACGAGCCGCGCCGAATTGGAACCGAGGTCAATGATACCGATCTTCTCCACTATACCACCTCTGCTGTCTGAAATACTCTTCAAGTCTTAGCCATAAATTTTTCCGGTGTCTATAAATCGTGATCCATCGCTGAACGTTGAACATTTATAGAACGAGAAATAAATTGAACCGAATACATTATACCATTGAAAGGCAAATTTGTATAGGGCTTTTCTCAATTTTTATGCAATTTTTTTTGTGAATTTTTTGTAAAAGTCTTGATTTGTATATTTTTCACACAAATTTTGTAAAATATTCACTATATTCCGAAAAATTATCAGCAAAACAAAAACATTATAAAAAAGAGGCTGTGCAAAGTGCACAACCGGCGCGGCGGCCGCCCTCGCCGCGCCCCGCCCAAGGCGGGCGGCGGCGCGGAATCGGCGCCGCCCGCGGCAGGCGAAGCGCCCCCCTATCTCTGCCGGACGCCTGCCCGCGAAAGGCAGGCGGGCACAAAAAGGCGGGCAGGCGCAAAAAGGCGGGCAGGCACAAAAAAGCGGGCGGGCACAAAAAAAGCGGGCAGGCGCAAAAGGCGGGCGGGCGATCTTTCCGAAATTTTATAAAAAACAGCCGCCCGTCCGGCAGCAGGCGGGCGGGCGACCTTTCCAAGATTATTGCGGGAGCGGCCGTTCGCCCAACAATAGGGCGCGCAGGGCGGCGAAATCGTCCGCTACGGCGACGGCGCCCGCCTCTTCCAGCTCGCCTTCCGGCGTGCAGCCGGCGCGGATGCCGATGCAGGGCACGCCGTTCGCGGCGGCGCCGTAGACGTCGTATTTGCGGTCCCCCACCATGACGGCGTCCGCGGGAGAAATATCCAGCTCCCGCAGCGCGCGGGCGACGATCTCCGCCTTCGCGGAACGGGCGTCCTCCAGCGCGCCGCAGACCGCTTCAAAATAGCCGTCAAAGCGGAAGCGGCGGGCGATCTCCTCCGCAAAGAACTGCGGCTTGGAGGTGGCGACGGCGAGGCGGACGCCGGCGGCGCGCAGGTCGCGCAGGCACGCCTCCGCGCCGGGCATGGGGGCGCATTCGTACACGCCGCGGCTTCGGTACGCCGCGCGGTACACCTGTTTGACGCGCTCCGACTCCGCGCCGTCCATCCCGTAAAACTCGCGCAGCGCATCGAGCACGGGCGGGCCGACGAAGCGGCGGAGCGACTCCTCGCCGCCCGGGTCGTAGCCGCAGGAGGCGAGCGCGTCGCGCATACAGTGCATGATCCCCGGCGCCGTGTCGAACAGCGTCCCGTCAAAATCGAACAATACACAGGGGCGGATCCGCATACGCACCTCCGTCAATGTTCCTTGATGCACTTGCGCGGGCATTTCTGCACGCAGACGCGGCAACCGACGCACTTGGAATAGTCGATCGCGGGCAGGCCGTCCTTCATCTCGATGGCGCCCTGCGGGCAATTTTTGGCGCAGAGGCCGCACCCGATGCAGCCGTGGCCGCACAGTTCCGCGACCTCCTTCCCCTTCCCGTGGTTGGAGCAGGCGATGTACACCTTCGCTGCTTTGGGGATGCGGCCGATGATCTTTTTGGGGCAGTCGGCGATGCAGGCGCCGCAGGAGATGCACTTCTCCTTTTCGACCTGCGCATAGCCGCCGTCGCCGACGGAGAGCGCGCCCGTCGGGCAGACGCCGACGCAGGTCTTTTTGCCGATGCAGCCGACGGGGCAGGCCTTGACGCCGCCCGCGATCAGCTCGCAGGAGGCGCAGTCGCCGTAGCCGCGGTAGTCGTATTTATCGTAGCAGGCGTGCCCGCCGCTGCAATGCACGACGGCGACCGTCTCCTCGCCGATCTCGCCGCCGCCCAGGAGCGCGGCGATCTTTTCCTTGTTCGCCTGCGGCGTGGCGCGGCAGTCGGACAGCTTTGCCTCGCCCTTGACGAGCGCCTCCGCAAACTGGGCGCAGCCCGCCCTGCCGCAGCCGCCGCAGTTGGACTTGGCGAGCAGTTCTTCCACCCGGTCGATGCGCTCGTCCCGGCGGGCGATAAAGAAATGGGCGCAGACGACCAGCAGCGCCCCGAATACGAGGGCGAGGGCGAGCATGATGCCGCCCGACGCAAGGATCGCAATGATCTTTTCCATAGACCCACCTCAACCCGCAAGGATGCCCGAAAAGCCCGCGAACGCGAGCGCCATGATCGCCGCCGTGACCAGCGTGATCGGAAAACCGCGGAAACACTTCGGGATGTCTGCGCGGTCGGTCTTGAGGCGGACGCCCGCCAGCAGGCAGATGGCGAGCAGGAAGCCCACGCCCGTCGCGACCGAGACGCAGAAAGTGTAGACGAAATCATAGGATGAGAACACGATCGCGCTGTTGGCGGTGCCGAGGATAGCGCAGTTGGTCGTGATCAGCGGCAGGTAGACGCCCAGCGCGCTGTACAGCGTGGGCGAGAGGCGCTTGATCGCCATTTCCAGCATCTGCACGAGGCTGGCGATGACGAGGATGAACGCCATCGTGTACAGATAGTCGATGCCGAGCGGCAGGAGGACGAAGTTGTACACCAGCCAGCAGAACACGGAGGAGACCGCCATCACGAAGATGACCGCAAACCCCATGCCCGCCGCCGACGACATCTTTTTGGAGACGCCGAGGAAGGGGCAGATGCCCTGGTACTGCGCGAGGACGATGTTCTGCGAGATGACCGCCGTGAACATGACGGAGAGAAGGGAGGCGGTCATAACTTCACCTCCCCTGCCCCGCCTTGCAGGGGCAGCGACGCCCGACGCAGCCGCTCTTTGCGGTCCTCGAGCTTTTGGATGACGAAGTTGAACAGCGCCATCATGCAGCCGAACGCGATGAAGCCGAACGCGCTCGCGCCCGCGCCGCTCATGGCGGGGAAGCCGGGGATGGCGATGCCCGCGAAGGAGCCGGACGCGAAGAACTCGCGCACGATGCCGATCAGGCAGAGCGCGCCCGTAAAGCCGAGGCCCATCGACACGCCGTCGAGCGCGCTGTACAGCGTCGGGTTACAGGAGGCGAAGCTCTCCGCCCGCGCCAGGATGATGCAGTTGACGACGATGAGGGCGATGAACGCCTGCATGGTCGAATACAGCTCGGGCAGATAGCGGCGCATCACCATCTGCACGATGATGACGAAGGTCGAGATGATGACGATGTAGCACGGGATGCGCACCTTGTCCGGGATGAGACCGCGCAGCAGGCTGACGAAGATGTTGGAGAAGATGAGCACGAAGGTGGTCGCCAGCCCCATCGCAAACGCCTGCGCCAGGGAAGTCGTCATCGCGATGGTCGGGCAGGTGCCCAGGACCAGCACGAAGGTCGGATTGCTGCGGATGAGCCCGCCGAGGACGGTCTCTTTGATCTTACGCCGATTCATTCGTTTCTCCTCCCGCCACGTTCTCGTTCCAGTAGCGCACCGCCGCCGCGATTGCGTTGGCGACCGCCGTCGAGCTCTTGGTCGCGCCCGAGACGAGGTCCGCGTTCAGCTCGTCCAATGCGGCGATGTCCTTGCCGAGGAACTGATCGTAGAAATTTGCCGATTCCAGATTGCCGAGGAAGGTCTCGCCGTTTTCGCCGACCGCGATCTTTTCCAGAACGGAGCCGCGGAAATAGAGATAGACCTGCACGGCGCCGCCGTACCCGCCGCTGCCGGAGGCGAGGAAGGCGCGCCACTCGCCGTCGTCGGAGAGGGCGTAGTAGACGACGGAGCCGTTCTCGTAGGACTGCCCCTCCTCGTCCGCCATCTCGCTGAACGAGGCGCCCGTGTCCTCCGCAAAGCGGTCGTACGCGGACTGCAGCGGGTCGACGTAGGTGATGACGTTGAAAAATCCGAGCAGCAGCCCGCTGCACAGCGCGATGGCCGCCAGCACGAGGATGCTCTTCCAGACGGCGTCGTTCTTTGACTTAGCCATGCCGCACCTCCTCCAGCGCCGCGAAGCACTGCAAGATCATGTCGCGCGCGGCGACGTTGGTGACCGTCGCGCCCGTCGTGATGTCCGCTTGGATGCCCTCCTCCGTCATGGCGGACAGCTCCGCCGCCGTCCTGCCGAGGAACACCGGCTTGTCCAGCGTGTAGCCGTACGTGCTCTCCGTGAGCGTCGTGATCGCATACACGGCGCCGGAGGAAGCGTCCAGCGTGACCGCATAAGTCAGCGGCTGCTTGTAATTGTATTCGGCGAGGTCGGCGACGCCGTCGACCGTGAAGCGGTACAGATCCCCCCGCCGCTCGGCGCGGACGATGTTCGCATGGCCGGCATAGTCGATCGTCTCGTAGTCGGCGATGTTGTAGTCGTAGGCGGCGAAGCATTCGAGGATCATTTCCCGCAGCGACTCGTTGGTGTGCGTCGCGCTCGTCTCCGCATCGGTCCCCAGGTCGGTCAAATCGAGGATCTCTTTGTACGTCCTTCCCTCGAACAGGGACAGCTCGGCCGTATAGCCCATCGTGCTCTGCACGACGGGTTCGACGTCCGTCACCTTCTTCCCCTCCTTGTCGAGCGTGACGACGTATGCGAGGGGCTGGGTGTAGTCGTAATCGGCGAGATAGGCTTCTCCCTCCACCGTGAACTCGTATTCGCCGCGGAAGTTGCGGGAGACCGAGCGCACGGACGCGTACGTCCCGCCCTCCAGCGCGACTTCGGTATAGGCCACCGTCGGGACGCCGACGGCGAGGGCGAGCGCCATCGCCGCGCACAGGCCGAGCGCCGTCCACTGCGCGACGCGCGGCATCGGCTTGCCCGACTTGGTGCGCTGCCCGAAGCGGACGGGCAGGATCATGCGGTCCATGACCGGGACGAGCAGGTTGAGGATGAGGATGGCGAGCGACGTCCCCTCCGGATAGGCGCCGAAGCGACGGATGATGACGGTGAGCACGCCCAGCCCGACCGCGTACAGGATGCGGTTATATCTCCATTTGGGGGAGGTCGCGTAGTCGGTCGCCATGAATACGGCGCCGAAGAGCAGGCCGCCCGAGAGCAGCTGCAGCGGGATCTCCCGCGCGCTCTGATAGCAGGCGAGGACCATGACCGCCGCCGTGAGGAGATAGACGGCGGGGATGCGCCAGTCGATGACGCGGCGCGCCGTCAGGTAAACGCCGCCCGCGAGGATGGCGACCGCGCACGTCTCGCCGATACTGCCGCCCGTATAGCCGAACAGCAGCTGCAAGACGTATCCCGGATAGCCGGAGACGTTCCAGAAAGAGCCGGAGAGCGCCGCCGTGCCGCCCGAGAGGTAAGTCGGGGCGGAGGTGAAGTCCGTCGGAAGGTCGGACGGGGTGCCGAGCAGGTTCCCGGAGATGTCCGCGCCGATGTAGCGGGACATCACGGTGCTGTATGCGAGAAGCAGGAACACGCGCGCCGTGGCGGCGGGGTTGGCGAAGTTTTTGCCCAATCCGCCGAACAGCATCTTGACGATGACGATGGCGAACACGCCGCCGATGACGGGGATATACCAGGGCGCGCGGGGCGGAAGGTTGAGCCCCAAAATGACGCCCGTGACCAGCGCGGAGAGGTCGAAGGTGAGCGGCTTGCGGCGCGCGAGGTTGAAGATCTGTTCGGAGAGGAAGCAGACCGCCGTGCAGATGACGACGAGCAGCAGCGCGTACAGGCCGTAAAAGAGCGTTCCGCACACGACGCAGGGCAGGAGCGCGATGAGCACGTCCAGCATGATGCGGCGGGTATTCGAGTTGTCGATCTCGTGCGGGGACGCCGCCACTTTATAGTTGGATATTTCAGCCATCAGATGCCCCTCCCGCGGATGGTCTTTTGCGCCAGGCGCACGCTCTGCGCGAGGAAACGCTTGGCGGGGCAGACATACGAACAGCAGCCGCAGCCGATGCAGGAGAGCGCGCCGCAGCGCTTGGCCTCCGCATAGTCCTTTGCAAAGAGCGCCGCCTCGATGAAGTTGGGCGCAAGGCCCATCGGGCAGGCCTGCCAGCAGCGACCGCAGCCGATGCAGGCGGTGGCGGCCTTGCTCACGCACTCCTTTTCGTCCAGAAACAGAAGCGCGGAGGTCGTCTTGCCCGTGCAGACTTTGAGGGAGAACACAGCCTCACCCATCATCGGGCCGCCGCACACGATGCGCGCGCAGCCCTCGTCCGCCCGGCAGAACGCCGCCACTTCGCGCAGCGGGGTGCCGTTCTTGACCCAATAGTTGCCCGGCCTGCCGACGGCGCCGCCCGAAACGGTCATGACGCGCTCGCAGCAGGGTTCCCCCTTCTCGACGGCGCGGCAGACGGCGAGGGCGGTGTGGACGTTGACCGCCACGGCGCCCGCGTCAACGGGCAGCCCCCCTTCCGGCACGACGCGGCCGGTGCAGCCGTAGATGAGCTGCTTTTCGGCGCCCTGCGGGTAGCGGGTGGGCAGGGCGCGGACGCAGACGCCCTCCCCCGCCTTTTGACGGAGCAGGGCGATCGCCTCCGGCTTGTTCTTCTCGATGCCGATGACCGCCTCTTTCGCGCCGCAGGCGAGCATACACAGGCGGATGCCGGCGAGGAGTTCGTCCGAATATTCGAGCATGATGCGCTCGTCGCAGGTGATGTACGGCTCGCACTCGGCGCCGTTGACGACGAGCACGTCCGCGCGGCCCTCCGCGTTCAGCTTGACCGCCGTCGGGAAGCCCGCGCCGCCCATGCCGACGATGCCCGCCTCCTCGATGCGGGCGAGAACGCTCTCGCGCGTGCGCGCGGAAAGGGGCGAAAGGCGGACGCTCTCCCCCGTGAAATCGTTGACGATGTGGATGTGGTCCCGCTTTTTGCCGGACGCCGATATATGCCCGACGATCTCTTTGACCGTCCCGGCGACCGGCGAATACACGTTGGCGGAGACGCCCTCCGCCTTGCGCGCGACCAGCTGCCCGCGCAGGACGCGCTCGCCCGCCTGCACGACGGGGATCGCCGGCGCGCCGATATGCTGCGACAGGGGAAGCCAGATCTCGCCCGGCTCCGGGCCCTGCGCGATCGGCTCGCCGCGCGTGCGCTCTTTATGCGCGCGCGGGTGTACGCCCTTTTTGAAAATAGCCAAAAGTCTGCCTCCGATGCGTTCGGGCGCCGCGTCCGGATGTCCCGCGCCCTTTTGCTCAATTTTAACACATTTTCCTTTCCCTGTAAAGGGAATCGGACGAACATCGAGATCCAAAAAATAATGAACGGCGGGAAGCGGGCGGCGGGAGGAGGAAGCGAGAGACGGGCGGCGAAAGCGGGAAACGGCGAAATACGGAAAACGGCGGCGGGAGACAGAAGCGGGAGTGAACGATGAACTGCCGGCGGCGAACTGCAAACAACGAACAGCGGGCGGCATCGGGAAGCGCCTCCCGCAGCGCCTTCGGTCACCGCCCCGCGCGCAAAGAACGGAGCGCCGCCGCGAACTGATAGAGCGAAAGAAGGCACAAAAAGATGCCGAACCCGGCGCGCAGCGCCCCTGCGGAGACGTTCTGCACGAACGCCGCCCCCAAAAAGGAGAGGGCGGCGGCGGGGACGATCATCCACGGCGTGCCGCGCGCGTCCAACAGGCCGCCGCGGGCATGGACGCGCAGCGAGAGCGCCGCCATCGGCAAAAACGAGAGCAGATTGACCGACTGCGCGAGATGCTGCGGCACGCCGCAGAGGATGGTGAGGATGGGGATGAGCACCGTTCCGCCGCCCATCCCCATGCCGCCCAGCACGCCGCCCGCAAAACCCGCCGCCAACCATACCAGAAAACGCAAACCTCTTCCCCTCCTCCGCCCCGCGCGGGCGCTATGTATGCGCCCCGCCCGCCGATACGGCGGGGCGCTCGCAGCTTCTGCGGCGCGCGGCGAAAAGTCCGCGCGCACCCGCGGCAGGCGCGCCCTCTACACGGACCTTCTCCAAGGCGACGCCCGCCAAGGCGCCTTAAAAGATCATGCGCACGCCCGCCGCGAACATGACCGCCGCAAACGCGATGGTCGCCGCGGAGGGGGAGATCGCGCGGAGCAGCTTCGCCCCCGCATAGCCGCCCGCCAGCACGCCCAGCCCGACGGACAGGAACAGCTCCGTATCGAAGTGCCCGCCCCACAGATAGACGGCGGCGCTGGCGAGGCTGACGGGCAATATGACGAGGATGGCCGTCGCGTGGGCGACGAGCGGCGGCTTGCCCGCGACGCCCGTCAGGAGGGGGACGACGACCATCCCGCCGCCCCCGCCGAAAATACCGTTCACCGCCCCGACGGCGCACCCCGACAGCGCGAGCAGGACCTTCTTTTTGATCGCCGACATGACCTTTTCCTCCCCTGTCTGCAATTCAGTTTGCCCCTTCCCTTAAAAATAATGAGATTTTCACCTTTTTTTTATCTTTATTGCTTGCTTTTAGCGGCGGTTTATATTAAAATAGGATGGTACGGATTCAAAGATGATTCAAAATTTCAATCTCTACGAAAAGGTGTTTTATGGCTAAAAACAAGAAAACGAAAAAACTGAGATTTGCGACCCTCGTGCTGTCCGGCCTCATGCTGGTGGCATCGTCGTCCTTCCTCCTCGCGGCCTGCTCCAAGACCACGGATGATGACGACGATACTTCCACCCCCACGCGCACGGACACGCAGACGTTCGCCAACGCAGACTTTGAGTATTTCGACGACAACGACGGCGAATACCTCATCGGAAGCGCGCAGAGCTGGTCGAGCGGTACCGTGTCCAACGACAACGGCGTCAGCTCGAGCTCTTCCGTTTCCAAGTCCGGCATCGTGGATACGAGCATCGACTGGGCGGAGTTCTACAAATCGTACAGCAAGAACGTGCAGTATGAGGACGTGGACGAAGAGGATATCCCCGAGGACGAAGAGTACTTCAAGGACATCGACGACTACTACGATATCCCCGGCTGGGACGTCGTGGCTGCCGAGCTGGAAGCGAATGACGACGAGCTCGACATGACCGAAGCCGAGTCCATCGAAGCGCACGCTTCCGAACTCGAGGCCGCCGCCAAGGCGCTCAACCCCGGCACCCATTGGACCAAGCCCGAGACGGCGGATGAAGAGAACGGAACGCACGTCCTGATGGTGCACAACTACCGCTCCAACAAGATGGGGACGGCGGCGCAGTACTCCTCCTCTTCCATCACCCTCAACGCGGGGACGGCGGCGAAGTTCTCCGTCTGGGTCAAGACGAGCGAACTCTTCTACAACGACGGCACCCCCGTCGACGGCAACCGCGGCGCGTTCATCCGCGTGAACAACTCCGTCGGCGGCACCGTGCAGGATCCGCTGATCATCCGCAACATCGACACCTCCGGCGTCGAAGAGAACAACGGCTGGGTGCAGTACTCCTTCTACGTCAAGGCTTCCTCCTACGCCTCCACGACCTTCACCGTCGTGCTCGGCCTGGGCATGCAGACGGAAGGGACGAGTTCCAATTACTATGAATACGTACAGGGCTATGCCTTCTTTGACGACCTCCACTACGAGGTCATGGAAGAGAAAGAGTTTGACAAAGGCGTCGCGGACGAAGTCCCCGCCGACCAGCAGTTCAAACTTGACCTCTCCTTCGGCAGCGACCGCGAAAAGATCGACGCCGCTTCCGTGACCGAGAACTTCTTCGCGCTCGACCTGGACGACCTGAACGTCGCCGGCAGCCTGGACGTCTCCTCCGTCAAACCCGAACTGACGACGGACGACCGCGGCAACAACTATCTGACCTACTTCGGCAACCGCGGCCAGATCACCGAAGAAGAGATCGACGCAGACCTCGCGAAATCGGGCATCCGTACCTCCGCCCAGCTGCGCGGCAGCGATTACAAGGCGCTCTCCGAAGACTTTGAGAAGTTCGACGAGATTCCCTTCGGCGGAGCGGACAAGGACATCCTGCTCCTCTACAGCGCCTCCGGCGCCCCCTACACGGCGGCTTTGGACAACGACGGCGTGTTCACCGTCGCCAAGGACGAATACCTGTTCATCAGCTTCTGGGTCAAGACCTCCGCCCTCGACGGCGGCACGGGCGCGACCGTCACGCTGGTCGATGCGGACACCAACACCTCGATCGGCTCGGTAGACACCACGACCCTCGCGACCGTCGACCTCGTCGACGACGAAAAGAAGCAGAACTCCAAAGAGTTTGAGGACATCTTCGACGGCTGGCAGCGCTGCTACTTCTACGTCACCAACCAGACGGAAGATGAAGAGAGCATCTCCTTCCGCCTCGAGTTCTCCTTCGGCGTGCAGACGCTGAGCGGCGCTTCCCTCTCCTCGTTCATCCCCGGCTACGCGGCCTTCACCGGCTTCGAATACGGCACGATGACCAAAGAGCAGTACAACCTCAAGACGACCGGCACCTATGCCGTGTCAGCCTCCCTGACGGGCGGCGTGGTCAACCCGGAGCGCTCCTTTGACGATACCTCCTACACCGATCCCGACGCGATCGAGACCGACCTGGCCGATGCCCGCAACTACCGCGGCGTGTACGGCGGCAGCACCTACGTCGGCGGCCAGCCTCTGGAAAACGCGGATCACAACGCGATCAACGCGCTCGATACGGCGGGCCTGCTCAACCGCAAATATGCGGAAGCCTACAACGGCCGGCCCTGGATGAACTGCATCCTCAGCTATGCCGACGCGCTGACCATGACCGAAGAGCTCTGGGACGAACTGTTCGGCACCGACTGCCTGCAGCCCCTGCTCATCGCCAACACCGTGCAGCAGGCGTACGGCTTCATCGCCAACGAGAACGGCTCCATCGCTTCTTCCTCGTATATGGCCGTTTCCGTCCGCGTCAAGCTCAGCCCCGGCGCGACGGCGAACATCTATCTCATCGACACCGCCGAGGCAGAATTCGGCGAACAGCAGTACACCGACACCATCCGCTACACGTCCGGCATCTCCTACCGCTATGACAAGCGCGGCAACGTCGTCGACCTCGACCCCGAGGACGATGCGTTCGATGCGGAAGCGAACACCGTGCTGTGGAAGCTCGACAACGGGCTGTGGGGTCCGGAACGCGGCTATGAAGGCGACGTCTATTACGCGAACCTCGCCAACTACGAGAAGGACGAGGACGGCAACCTGATCGACCATAACGACGAGATCATCTACTACAGCCACGACGGTGCTTACTACCGCTACTATGACGAGGATACCGACCGCTACTCGGTGTGCGTGGAAGACTTCACCGAAGCGGGCGTCGATCTGACCGACGCGCGCTTGCAGGATGCGACGGACAAGGCGCTCATGCAGACGGTGACCAACGAGACCGATTCCGTCTCCGACTGGATCTATGTCCGCTTCTTCATCGCGACCGGCAACACGACCAAGAACTATCGCTTTGAAGTCTGGTCGGGCAGCCGCGACGGCGTGACCACGAACGCGGCCGACTCCTTCGTCCTGTTCGATATCGTCGACTACGGCAGCCTGACGAGCGACACCTTCAACAACCTGCTCAACGCCCGCCTCGAAGCGTATGCGGAAGAGCGCGGCGATGCGGATGTCGAAGCGCTGCAGGAAGCCTATGAAGCGGATCCCGCTTCCTTCATCGCCGGCGAGAACGGCAAGTCGCTGATCTACTACAACTTCTCCCTCTTCGACGACGCCGCGTACGCCCCCTACGACGAAGATCATTCCAATCTGACGGGCGACCCGTACGCCGAATACGACCAGAGCTCCTACGAGAACACCGTCGCTTATTTCAGCTATAACTTCGAGACGGAGAACCGCGATTACTACGATACCTTCGTCAACTACGGCGCAAGCGAGATCACCGTCTCCACCAGCGCGACCGAAGAGGAAGAGGAGGAAGAAGAAGACACCTCGACGACCGAGGACGACCAGAACGTCTGGCTGTTGGTCTCCTCCATCGTGCTGGCGATCATCCTCATCCTCGTGCTCGTACTGCTCCTGCTCCGCAACCTGCTCGCCAACCTCAAAAAGAGAAAGGTGAAGGCGGTCGCCCCGACCTATGACAACAAGCGCAAGCGCTACGTCCGCAAGCTGCGTCAGGAGGAATCGGAGGAAGAGAAGCCGGAAGACGACGTGCTCCCGACCGACGAGGACGAGATCACCGAAGAAGATATCTACCGCGTCGACGACGAGCCGACCGCCGCGGAACCGACCGAGGGCGAAGGCACGGACGACGAAAACAAGAATGACTGATGATCGCTGAGCGGCATCGCAACGGGCCCGCATCCGAACGGATGCGGGCCCCCTTTTTATCCTGTACACGGAAAAGCTCCCCTATTTTATCCTATAACAGATGCCGGCTAACGGATGCCGGCCCCTAATTTTCTATTGCGGATGCGCCCGCTTTTTACCCGGTACACGGGAGCGTCCTCTTTTTATCCTGTACACGGGTGTGCCCCCTGCCCGGCTGCCCGGCGCAAGAAAAGGCAGAGAAAAGCGCCCCGCAGACCTTTCGTCTGCGGGGCGCCGCTGCACTGTATTGTACCGGCTCGCCGTTTTATCGGTTCGCCGTATGCCCTGCCGCGCGCGGATATCGGCGCGGAGCTCGCCCGTTCCGCTGCGGGTCAGGCGCTCTTTTTGATCAGCTGGGGCTTGGCATTGCCGAGCACGCACTCGCGCGTGATCTTCACCTCGCTGATCTCCGAATCGGACGGGATCTCGTACATGACGTCCGTCATCAGGTTCTCGATGATCGTGCGCAGGCCGCGCGCGCCCGTCTTGAGCTTGATCGCCGTGTTGGCGATCTCGCTGACGGCGGACGGCTCGAAGGAGAGCTTGACGCCGTCCAGGCCGATGAGCTTCTGATACTGCTTGATGAGCGCGTTCTTCGGCTCGGTCAGGATCTTGATGAGCGCCGTTTCGTCCAATGGCTGCAAGTTGACGACGATGGGCACGCGGCCGACGAACTCGGGGATCAGGCCGAATTTGGTCAGATCCTGCGGCTTGACGTCGTCAAACAGCTGGTAGTCCATCTCGTCCGTGCTCTTGACCTTGCCGCCGAAGCCGAGGGAAGTGTCGTCCTTGCGCGCCTGCACGATCTTGTCGAGGCCGACGAACGCGCCGCCGCAGATGAAGAGGATGTTGGTCGTATCGATACGCATACACTCCTGCTGCGGGTGCTTGCGCCCGCCCTGCGGCGGGACGTTGGCGACGGTGCTTTCGATGATCTTCAAAAGCGCTTGCTGTACGCCCTCGCCCGAGACGTCGCGCGTGATGGACACGTTCTCGCTCTTGCGCGCGATCTTGTCGATCTCGTCGATGTAGATGATGCCG
>DXFD01000071.1 GCA_019114625.1 Candidatus Borkfalkia faecigallinarum
GCTTTTACGCTGTCCGCGACGTCGAAATATCTCTCATGTTCGCTCACGTCCTCGTCGGGGCTGTAAAAGGTCGTCAGTCCTTCCTCTTCGTCATAGCCGTGGGCGATCTTCCGCCCTGCGAGGGTGGCGCATTCGACGCACGCTTCCATTATACATCCGGCATCCTCAAAAAGCAAGCCGTGGGGAGAGAAAGGTTCTTTCGGGCTTGTGTCGGGTGCGCCGCCCGCTCCCGATCGAAAGGGAAGCGGCGTAAAAACTTGTCCGGGCAATTTCGGGTGCCCGCTTTACTTTGCGCCGCGTTTGTGGTACAATACAGACAGTATGGAAAACGAACGGTACGCACGGGAACATTGCACGCTGATCACGGGCGCGACGGGCGGCATCGGCCGCGCGTTTGCCTTCGCGTGCGCGGGGGAGGGTGCTCTCTTTTTGACCGGCCGCAGCGCGGAGAAGCTCGCGTCGCTGCGGGCGGAGATCTTGCGCCGCTTTCCCGATTGCGCGGTCGACGGCTTTCCCTGCGACCTGACGGACGAGGGGAGCCGGGAGGCGATGTTCGCCTATATCGCGGCGCGCGGGTACCGCTTTGCGCGGCTCTGCAACGTCGCGGGGGCGGACATCCAGAAGGCTTTTGCGCGCTACACGCGCGAGAAGGTCGCCTTCCAATGCCGCATCGATTTCGAGGCTGCGCTGTGCGTCACGCACTTCGTCCTGTCCCGCCGCGCCGAATTGCTGGAGATCGTCACGATCGGTTCGATCTCGGGCGTCTATCCCATGCCGTACTTTGCGCTGTACAGCGCGGCGAAGGGCGCGCTCACGAGTTTTTTCTCCTCTCTGCGCGAGGAGCTGCGCGGCGACGGCGTGCGCGTGACGACGGTCGAGCCGGGCGGCGTCTACACCCGTCCCGACGTCTGCCGTATGATCGAAGGGCAGGGGCTTTGGGGCAGGCTCTCCGCCAAGACGCCCGACTATATCGCCCGCAAGAGCCTGCGCGCCGTGCGCAAAAACAAGCGGGTGTACCGCCCCGGGTTTTGGAACAAATTGATCGCGGTCGTGCCGCGCGTCCTGCCGCTGTCCGTGCGAATGCGCTTCATCGCGCGCCGCTGGAGCAAGCTCGAAAAGGACGCCTTTTGATAAAAACGACGCTTTTGCAAAGTACTCTGCGCGGCAGAATACGCGGGGATCCGCGCCCAAAGCGGCGCGTTTTGCATAAAAGCCGCCGCGGGAACGGATATACGCCTCCGCACGATCGTTCAGCTCCTGCGCGGGTGCCCGCTGTTCTGCGGGACGGAAAAACGGCGTTTCTTTGCGTAAAAACAGCGTATATTCGATAAAAAGACGCTTTTGCAAAGTACTCTGCGTGACAGAATACGCGGGAAATTGTGCCAAAAGCGGTACAAGGAGGGGAAAATGCAGGAGAAAACGCGCGTCATTGCGGCGTTGGATCAGGGGACGACGAGTTCCCGCACGATCTTGTTTGACGAGCACGGGAAGGTCGTCGCGAAGGCGATGCGCGAATTTCGCCAGATCTATCCGCGCCCCGGCTGGGTGGAGCACGACCCGCGCGATCTGCTGACCTCGCAGCTCGAGTCCTTCCGCGCCGCGCTGCGGGCGGGGGATATCTCGCCCGCGCAGGTCGCCGCCGTCGGCATCGCCAACCAGCGCGAGACGGCGCTCGTATGGGACCGCTTCACGGGAAAGCCCGTCTACAACGCGATCGTCTGGCAATGCCGCCGCACCTCCGCCTATTGTGAAGAGATCAAAAAAGAGCACGGCGAGCGGATCTACGCGCGCACAGGTCTGAACGCGGACGCCTATTTTTCCGCCTCCAAGATCCGCTGGATCCTCGACAACGTGCCCTTCGCGCGCAGCCGCGCGGAGGCGGGCGAGCTCCTGTTCGGCACGGTCGACACCTTCCTTTTGTGGCACCTGACGGGCGGCAAAGTCCATGCGACCGACTACACCAACGCCTCGCGCACCATGCTCTTCAACATCCACACCCTATCGTGGGACGACGGGCTGTGCGATCTTTTCGGCATCCCGCGGCGGATACTGCCGCAGGTCTTTCCTTCGGGCGCGATGTACGGCAAGACTTCGGCGGAGCTTTTGGGTGCGGAGATCCCCGTCTGCGCGCTGGTCGGCGACCAGCAGGCCGCGCTGTTCGGCCAGCTCTGCGTGCGGGAGGGGGACGTCAAAAACACCTACGGGACGGGCTGCTTTCTCCTGATGAACACGGGGAAGAAGGCGGTCGCCTCGCGAGGCGGCCTGCTCACCACGCTGACCGCCTCGCTCGGCGAGCCGGACTATGCGCTCGAAGGGAGCGTGTTCGTCGCGGGCGCGGTGGTGCAGTGGCTGCGCGACGGGCTGGGCGTCATCCAAACGGCGGCGGACTCCGAGCGGGTCGCCCTCTCCGTGCCGGACACGGGCGGGGTCACGGTCGTGCCGGCGTTCGTCGGGCTGGGCGCGCCCCATTGGGATCCGGAATGCCGCGGCACGATCGGCGGCATCACCCGCGGCACGACGGCTGCGCACATCGTCCGCGCCGCGCTCGAATCGGTCGCGCTGCAGACCTTCGACGTCGTGCATGCGATGGAGCAGGACCGCCGCGCCGTCCTCACGCGGCTGTGCGTGGACGGCGGCATGAGCGCGAACGATTTCCTCATGCAGTTCCAGGCGGACATCCTCGGCACGGAGGTGGTCCGCCCCGCCGTACAGGAGACGACGGCGCTGGGCGCCGCCTATCTGGCGGGCCTCGCGTGCGGGTACTACCGCGACGTGGACAGTCTGCGCCGGAACGGGGAGGAGGCGCGCGTGTTTGTGCCGCAGATGGAGGACGCCGCGCGTGCGGAAAAGCTGCGCGCGTGGGAAGAGGCGCTCGGCAGGGCGATGTATCGCGCGCCGCTGCGCTGACGGCAAAGCCGCCGCGCAGCCGTTTTGACGGAAAAAGCTGCGCCGTTCCTGCGGAACGGCCGCCTCGGTCGAAGGGGCGGCGTTTGGCGGGCGGCGGGACAATACGATTGGACGCAAAGGAGGTCGCCATGAGCAGGGCGGACGAAATTTTCATTCAAAATTGCAGGGACATTCTCGAACACGGCACTTGGGACACCGACCGCGAGGTGCGCCCCCGCTGGGCGGACGGAACGCCCGCGCACACCATCAAAAAATTCGGTCAGGTCTCCCGCTACGATCTGCGCGAGGAGTTCCCCATCCTCACCATCCGCCGCACTTATCTCAAATCGGCGATCGACGAGATCCTCTGGATCTGGCGGAAAAAGAGCAACAACATCCGCGACCTTTCCTCGCACATCTGGGACAGCTGGGCGGACGAAAGCGGCAGCATCGGCAAGGCGTACGGCTATCAGCTGGGCATAAAATACAGTTTTCCGGAAGGGGAGTTCGACCAGGTGGACAAGGTATTGTACGATCTGAAAAACAATCCCGCCAGCCGCCGCATCATCGC
>DXFD01000072.1 GCA_019114625.1 Candidatus Borkfalkia faecigallinarum
AGTCGGTATATTTATACCCGAAGAGCTCGTCGGAAATTTCCCCCGTCAAAAGCACGCGCACGTCCGTCGTGCGGTGGATGGCCTTGCACAGAAGATACATCCCCATCGAGGCGCGGATGGTGGTGATGTCGAAGGTGGCGAGAGAGGCGATGACTTCTTCGAGGGAAGAGAGCACTTCCTCCCGCGTCATGAAGACTTCGGTGTGCTCCGCGCCGATATAATCTGCGACCTGCCGCGCGTATTTTAAGTCGATGGCGTCCTTCTCCATGCCGATAGCGAAGGTGCGGATGGGCTTTGGGAGGGCGCGCGCCCCGATGGCGCAGACGAGGGAACTGTCCAGCCCGCCCGAAAGCAGAAACCCGAGCGGGGCGTCGCTGTCCAGCCGCTTTTCCACGCCCGCGATGAGCCGCTCGCGGATCCCATTGCAGATCTCATCCAACCCTTCATCGTGATAGGAAGAGACGGCGGCGACGTCCGCATAGCGGATGAACGCGCCGTCCGCATAGTAGCAGCCCGGGGGGAAGGGGAAGATGTCTTTGACGATCCCCACAAGATTTTTCGGCTCGCTCGCAAAGACGATGGCGCCGTGCTCCGTATAGCCGAAATAGAGGGGGCGGATGCCGATGGGGTCGCGCGCGGCGATGTATTTGTTTTGTTCGCCGTCATAGAGGACGAGGGCGAACTCCGCGTCGAGCATTTTGAACATCTTCACGCCGTATTCGCGGTAGAGGGGGAGCAAAATTTCGCAGTCGCTGTCCGACAAAAAGCGATAGCCCTTCTCTTCGAGCGCGCGCTTCAAGGGGCGGAAGCCGTAAATTTCGCCGTTGCAGACGACAAAGTCCTTTCCCCGCGCAAAGGGCTGCATCCCTTTGGCGCTCAGCCCCATGATGGCGAGGCGGTGGAAGCCCATGTAGCCCGTGGGCAGTTCCTTGATCTCGCTCATGTCGGGCCCGCGGGAGACGGTCTTATAAAAGCTCTCCCGCACGCGGGGGCAGTCGATGTCTTTTTCGGTGATGCAGAAGATGGAACACATTTAAGGGGCCCTCTCTTTGAGTACTTCTTCGGCGACGGCGCGGCGGGGGAGCCGCCTATCCATCGCCTGTTTTTCGAGGAAGCGGTGCGCTTCCTCTTCGTTCATGCCGCGCTCCATCAGGGCGAGCTTGGCGCGGTGTATAAGCTTTTCGCTCTCCAGCCGCTCCCGCAGGCGGTCGATCTCTCCTAAAACGGCGAACAGCCGCTCGCCCGCCTTGGCTTCCGCCTGCAAAACGCCCGCGAGCACGGGGAAGGGGACGTCATGCGGGAGCACAGCCGCTCCGCTGCCTTTGAGCAGGCGCTCCGCTGCGGGGATATTTTCTTTTTTGACGATGACGACCGCCCCGCCCCGCGCGGTGCAGGCGAGCACTTCCCTCTCCCAGCCGCTTCTTGAAAGCTGCGGGACAAAGAGCGCCGCGTCCTCGCCGTCCTCGACGGGCAAAAAACCGCTCTTTTCCAGTTTTTCTTTAAGTTTCGGAAGCACCGACAAATAATCGCAGCGTAGAAGAATGCGGATCATGGCGACCTCCTGCCGCCCCGGTTTAATTGGGCGTGTACATCTGCCGATAGGGGTTTTCCGCGTTCGGCGTGAGGCGATAGTAAGCGGCCGTAAGGTAGGGCGTTTCGTCCTTCCCGAAGCGGGCGCACCACTCTTTGACGAGGGAGACGGCTTCCTCGCTGCCGGGGCCTTCCATGCGCTCCGCCTTGACCTGCGCGGGGAGCGCCGCGTCGAGCGTGTCGCAGCGGAGCAGGATCTCGCCGCCGTGCATCCCCGTGCCGCAGAAATTCCCGACGACGGGCTTGCCGTCCGCATGCCCGCCCAGAACGATGAGGGTGCCGCCCGCCTGGTATTCGCCCAAAAAGCTCCCCGCCCTGCCGCCGATGACGATGGCGGGGCGGTGGTTCAGATATGCCTTCATGTGGATGCCGCAGCGATAGCCGACGTCGCCTTCGATGAAGATCTTCCCGCCGCGCATCGCATAGCCCGTGGCGTCGCCCGCGCTGCCGTGCACTTCGATGACGCCGCCGTTCATCGTGTCGCCCGTCGCTTCCTGCACGTTGCCCTCGACGGTCAGCTCCGCGCCGTTGAGGTACGCTCCGAGGGCGTTCCCCGGCGTGCCGTGAATGACGATCTGCTTGTCTTCCAGCCCTGCGCCGAGGTACCGCTGCCCGACGCAGCCGAAGATCTCGATATTTTCATCGCTTTGGCGCACCGCCGCATTGAGCGCCGCATAGTGCATCCCGTCTGCGTAGATCTTCATCTTACACCTCCCGTGCAAAGTTTTCTGCCCGCGCTTCGGGGGAGAACGCGCTCCACGCGGGGGAAGTTTTCAGCGCCTCAAAATCGACTGTCCCGAGCGGGATGCGCTCTTTGAGGAGCTTCAAGTAGATGCCCGCCCGTTCGGGAAGGTTGATCAAAATAAACCCTTTCAGCAGTCCGTCCTTGGTAAAGAGCGCCTTGTAGGTGCGTTCGGTGCGCTCGCAGTACTCCTCTCCTTCGTAGACGCCCGCCGTCATGACGTGCGTGCCGAAAAATCCGATGGAGTTGAAGGCGACGGCGTTTTCAAGTGTTGCCTTGCCGCCCGCCATATTGACGCCCGCCGCGCGCCCCTGAAAGGCGGCGTTGGGAAGAAGCGCCAGCACCTTGTTCGTGCCGCTTGCGATATCGAAACTCTCCGCGCAGTCGCCCGCCGCGAAGATATCGGGAAGGCTCGTCCTGCCGCACTCATCGACGGCGATGCCGCGGCGCACTTCTCCGCCCGCCTCTTTGACAAGTTCCGTGTTCGGCCGCACGCCGACGGCGATGACGAGGAGATCGAACTCCACCGTCTTCCCGCTCTTCAGGTGAGCGGTATTGCCTTCCAAGCGGAGGACGCTGTCCGATAGGAAGAAGGACGCGCCGCGCGCTTCGAGCGCGCTCTGCACCATCTTTGCGCCCGTCTCGTCGAGGATGGCGGGCAGGATGCGGTCCGCAAGATCGACGATGGCAACGCTCTTGACGCGCGCCGCGATGCCCTCGAAGCATTTGAGCCCGATGAGCCCCGCGCCCACGATGAGCACTTTCTTTTCGGGCGAGAGCGCCGCATCCAGCGCGAGCGCGTCCGCCTTCGTCAGGAAATGAAAGCGCTCTTTGACGCGTTCGATGCCCTCCATGGGCGGGTCGAAGGGGCGGGAGCCCGTCGCGACGAGGAGCTTTTCATAGCCGATCTTCTTCCCGTCCGAAAGGGTGACTAACTTTTGCGCGGGGTCGATGCGTTCCGCCCGCACGCCGAGGCGCAGAGTCACGTTGTTTTCTTCATAGAAGGCCGCGGGGCGGTAGTCCATGCGCGCAAGGTCGGTCTCACCCAGAAGATAATAGGAAATGAGCGGCCGCCCGTATGCCCTGCACGGCTCTTCGCCGACGACGAGGATGTCGCCCTTTTTGTCCTGAGAGCGGATGCCCTCGACGGCGGCAACGGCGGCGATCGAACCGCCGAGGATGACATAGGGATAATTTTTCATTGCGTTGCCTCCCTCTCTTCATAGACGATGGCGCCGTTCGGGCAGTATTTCACGCAGTTGGGCATATCTCGGCCGTTGTCGGTGCACAGCTGGCACTTCATGGCGGCGTGGCCCTCGGGGGAGGGCAGCACCGCTCCGTAGGGGCAGACGAGCACGCAGGTGAGGCACCCGACGCATTTTTGCTTGTCGATGCGCACAATGCCGTCCTCGCCCTTGGTGAGCGCGCCCGAAATGCAGCTTTGCACGCAGACGGGGTCGGTGCAGTGGCGGCAGTTGACGGCAAAGTGGATCTCTCCCGCATCCTCCACCCGCACGCGGGGCCGGATGGCCTTTCCTTTGAGCGCCCGTACCATATCGGCGATGCCCGAATTTGCAAAGGCGCATTCATATTCGCACAGATGGCACCCGAGGCACCATTGTTCATTGACGTAGATGCGTTTCATCGTTGTTTCCTCCCCGCGATCATAAGGAATCGCCCGCATAGCGCACGCCCAGAAGGCGGAGCTCGGTGTCGGTCAGCCCGATGCCGCGCAGCATCAGGCGGTTGCCGCGCAGGGCTTCCAGCGAGTTGATGCCCATGCCGCCCATCATCTCCTCGATCTCATGCTTCCATGCGGAGACGAGATTGACGAGCCGCTCATAGCCGAAGTCGGGGTTGAGGCGCTTGACAAGGTCGGGCCGCTGCGTGGCGATGCCCCAGTTGCACTTGCCCGTATGGCAGGAGCGGCAGAGGTGGCACCCGAGCGCCAAAAGCGCCGCCGTGCCGATGTAACAGGCGTCCGCGCCGAGTGCGATCGCCTTGACGACGTCCGCGCTCGAGCGCACGGAGCCGCCGACGAGGATGGAGACGTTGTCGCGGATGCCCTCTTCGCGCAGGCGCGTGTCGATCTGGGCGAGCGCCAGTTCGATGGGGATGCCCACGTTGTCGCGGATGCGGGTGGGCGCCGCGCCCGTGCCGCCGCGGAAGCCGTCGATGGCGATGATGTCCGCCCCGCTCCGCGCGATGCCGCTCGCGATCGCCGCCGCGTTGTGCACCGCCGCGATCTTGACGATGATCGGCTTTTTGTATTCCGTCGCCTCTTTGAGGGAATCGACGAGCTGCTTCAAGTCCTCGATGGAATAGATGTCGTGATGGGGCGCGGGGGAGATGGCATCGACGCCCTGCGGGATCATGCGCGTTTTGGAGACGTCCTCGCTGATCTTGCCGCCCGGGAGATGCCCGCCGATGCCAGGCTTTGCGCCCTGACCCATCTTGATCTCGATGGCGGCGGCAGTCTCCAGATATTCCTTATGGACGCCGAACCTGCCCGAAGCCACCTGCACGATGGTGTGCTTGCCGTACTTGTAAAAATCTTTGTGCAGCCCGCCCTCGCCCGTGTTGTAGTAGGTGCCGAGCGCTTCCGCCGCGCGCGCAAGGCTCTCGTGCGCGTTGTAGGAGATGGAGCCGTAGCTCATCGCCGAAAAGAGGACGGGCACGGAGAGTTTTAATTGGGGCGGAAGGGTGTCTTTCAAGAGCCCGTTTTCGTCCCGCTCGACCTTCACGGTGCGCTTGCCTAAATAGAGCTGCGTCTCCATCGGTTCGCGCAGGGGGTCGATGGGGGGATTGGTGACCTGCGAGGCGTTGATGAGCAGCTTGTCCCAGAACACGGGGTAGGGTTTTGGGTTGCCCATCGAGGAGAGGAGCACGCCGCCCGTGTTGGCCTGGCGGTACACTTCGTGGATGGTCTGCGCCTCCCAGTTGGCGTTCTCGCGGTAGGTATCGTCCGTCTTGACGATCTTCAAAGCGTGCGTGGGGCAGAGGCTGACGCAGCGGTGGCAGTTGACGCATTTGCTCTCGTCCGCGCGCATGAGCCCCGTTTCGGGGTCGAAGGAATGCACCTCGTTGGCGCATTGCCGCTCGCAGACGCGGCAAGCGATGCAGCGCGCTTCGTTGCGTACGACTTCATAGTCCGGTCTGATATAGAGCTGCATCATGCCCGCCCTCCCTGTGGATAGAGTTCATAGATGACCGCCTCGCCGCCCGCGGGGGAGTAGATGGTATCGAGCGAGGGTTCGATGCGCCGTATCGCGCTCTCCTCGCTGGAAATGTACGCCCTGTCCCCCTTCTCCGCGCAGACCATCGAGCGCAGTTTGAGCCGATCGCACAGCCCCAGGATGCCCCCTTCAAAGCCGACGATGACGGAGAAGGGCCCCGTGACGAGGAGGGAGGGGAACATCCTCCGCAGCAGCGCCTCCCGGCTGCGCGCGGGCTCTTCCTTGCGTTCGATAGTCGACCAGAAGGACGCCGCGATGACGTGGGAGACCTCCTCCAAAGTGAGCCCCTGCCGCCGCACGAGATAGTCGATGATATAGGTGATGACTTCGGTATCCGTCTGCAGCGTGCATTTGTAGCCGAACATCTCCATATAGCGGCGGTTGGCGTCGTACGAGGAGATCTCGCCGTTGTGCACGACAGAGAGGTCCAAGAGCCCGAAGGGGTGCGCGCCGCCCCACCAGCCGGGGGTGTTGGTCGGGTATCGGCCGTGGCAGGTCCAGGCGTAGCCCTCGTATTCGTCGAGGCGGTAAAATCTGCCGATGTCCTCGGGGTAGCCCACTCCCTTGAAGATGCCCATGTTCTTGCCGCTCGAAAAGACGTACGCGCCTGCAATTTCGCTGTTGACGCGGATGACGCAGCGCGCCACATACTCCCGTTCCGGCAGGTGCGAGTTGGCGAGCTTGCGCGGCAGCGGCGCCAGAAAATAGCGGAAGATGACCGGCTCTCCCCGGACGGCGGGCGTCTTGCGCGTCTG
>DXFD01000073.1 GCA_019114625.1 Candidatus Borkfalkia faecigallinarum
TACTTCCCCCATAGCGATGAGATAGAGGTAGATAAAAATTGCATAAAAATAGTAGCAGATTTTTTATCCGAATATAACATCCCTTTTGTTTGCGGGAAAGTCTGGACAAGCGATGCCATTTACAGAGAAACGCCGAACCTGATTGCAAAAAGAAAAAATCAAGGTTGTTTAGGTGTAGAAATGGAATGTGCTGCTTCTATTGCGGTCGCCCGATTTAGAAATATACCGTTTGTGCAGTTCCTGTTCGGAGCCGATAATTTAGATTGCGAAGAATATGATATGCGCGACTTAATTCTTTATGGGCGAAATGCGGGCAATAAATATTTATCTTTGGCTTTCGAGTGCGGTATTCGTTTATGACTTACTACACAGTATGCCAAGATTGTGGCTATAAATTTTTGAAACAGAGGAATAGAAAGAGAGCAACGGTTTTTCCGTTGCTCTCTTTCTTTCCTGGTATGCCACAAAGCCCGCAGCACCATGGACGAAAATATATTTCGCCTTTGTGGTGTTCAAACTCTGTCGACACTGGTGGAGTAGGCGAGAGTTGAACTCGCGTCTTACCGGATTGCCAAAAAGCTTTCTACATACTTATGTCGCAATTATCTTACGAACGCTCCCTCTGCGGCCGAAGGAAGCGCCCGGCAGAAATCAAAGATCGGCCGTCTTGCCGACTTCACATCAAAACGGCAGTTCCCCTCCTGATTGACGCCCGCGTCCTCCCGGAGGGAAAGAGGCGCGGACGAACCGCTTAAAAATTAAGCAGCGTACGCCAACTGAGCGTCGGCGTTGTAGTTTGCATTATCTGCATTTAAATTTAGGCCGAATGTTTTATAGAGGCCACTCGTTCCTCTGTATGCTTACTTTTCCGCGCACCGGCAATCGAAACCGGTACTACCCCGTATATGGCGCCGAACGGCGCCGGTTTATAAATTTTATTGTGTCAACGCGTTTACGATCATAGATCCGATCAAAAAGCAAAGGAGGAAAGCGGCGGCGAGCATCCCGATCGAAATCAGGATCTTCAGCCAGATCGGCTTGACGCCTTTGACGATCAACAGATTGAGGACGGCGATGATGCCGCTGATCAGTCCGCCGAGTGCCCCGCCGACAACAGGTACGATGGATACGAGAGCCGCGCTGTTTCCCCAGATCAGGATCAGGGCAAACGGCAGAACGGAAAGGACGATCTCGTACCATTTCACGGCGGGTGTCAGGCGGATTTTTTGCTCGCCCTTTTCCAGGACGGCGCCTCTCAGATAATTCCCGGCGATGTTCCAGATCTGCCCGTCTTTGGTTTGGAAACTCTTTTTCGAAACTTTTACGAGCTCCTCACCGTTCACATATAATTTCTTGCCGCCCGTCCAAAAACTTTCTTCATAGACGATCTTACCGACGGTCGCATCTTCGATCACGGTTTTCATACAGCCCTCCTGCGAAAATAAAGATCGTAAACAGTATACAATAAAGGCGGCGATCTGTCAAGACTTATTTCAAAATTGGAAGGGCGTGACCTGGTACACATAATAGTTGAGCCAGTTCGTATAGAAGAGGTTGGCCGCGCTCGACCACGTCACGCGCACGTTTGTGCAGGTGTCGTCCGTAAAATAATTGTACGGCGGCTGAATGGGCAGCCCGCGGGCGACGTCGCGCTCGTATTCCTTTTTCAGCGTGTCGCGGTCATACTCCATATGTCCCGTCAAGAAGATCTTCTTATTGTCGTGTGACTTCGCGATGGACAGGCCCGTGAACTCCGACTCGCTGAGCACGACCAGTTCCCGCACTTTGCGCACGTCTTCCAGCTTGACCGTCGTATGGCGGGAATGCGGGACATAAAAGACGTCGTCGATCCCCTTCAGGAGCGGATCGTGCTGGTCGATATATTTTTTATGCGGGAATACGCCGAACAACTTGTGCGGAAGGAGATATTTCGGGATCCCGTAATGATAATACAGCGCCGCCTGCGCGCCCCAGCAGATATAGATCGTGCTCGTGACGTTGCGGTCTGCAAAATCGAAGATCTTCGTCAGTTCCTTCCAGTACGCGACCTCTTCAAAGACCATCGTTTCGACGGGTGCGCCCGTAATGATCATGCCGTCAAAGTGCTTGTCTTTGATGTCGTCAAACCGCTTGTAAAAGCGTTCGAGATGCGCCGCGGCCGTATTCTTGCTCTTATAAGACTCTGTATAGATGAGCGTGATATTGACCTGCAACGGCGAGTTGGAGAGCAGGCGCATGAACTGCGTCTCCGTCTCCACTTTCGTCGGCATCAGGTTCAGGATGGCGATCTCGAGGGGGCGGATATCCTGCGTGAACGCCCTCTCGTCGTGCATGACAAAGATGTTTTCCTGCATCAGGGCGGAGTAGGCGGGAATATCTTTCGGCAATACGATCGGCATAGCTTTCTCCTTTTCTTATGTGATCGAAAATGCGCGGCACGGCGGCGCGCGCCCTGCCCTTTCGTCAGATCTGTGCCAGCGCCTGGTCCAGATCCGCCAAAATATCGTCCGGGTGTTCGATCCCGACCGACAGACGGACGAGATTTTCCGGAACGCCGGCCTGCTCCAGCTCCTCTTTGGAAAGCTGTCTGTGCGTCGTCGACGCGGGATGCAGGACGCAGCTGCGCACATCTGCCACGTGCGTCTCCTGCGTGATGAGTTTGAGCGCTTCCATGAATTTGGCGGCCTTGTGCACGTCCCCCTTAATGCCGAAGCTGAGCATGCCGCCCTGCCCGTCGGGCAGATACTTCATCGCGAGGGCATGATAGCGGTTATCGGGCAGAGACGGGTGCAGCACCCAATCGATCTTGGGATGCTTGGCGAGATATGCCGCGACGGCCTGCGCGTTGCTCGAATGGCGATCCATGCGCAGCGCCAGCGTATCGCAGCCCAGCCAGCTGAGGAAGGCGTTCTGCGGGCTCATGATCGCGCCGACGTCGCGCACGAGCTGGGCGCGGCACTTCGTGGCGAAGGCAGCCGCGGGCAGATCGGCATAGACGAGGCCGTGGTAGCTCTCGTCCGGCGTATTGAAGGCGGGATAGCGCTCATTGCCCTTGAAGACAAAATTGCCGCCGTCCACGATCACGCCGCCGAGGGCGGCCGCGTGGCCGTCGAGATATTTGGACGAAGAATGGACAACGATGTGCGCGCCCAGCGTGAACGGGCGGCAAAGGATGGGCGTGACGAGGGTGTTGTCCACGACGAACAGCACGTTGTGCTTTTTCGAGATCGCGGCGATCTTGCCGAAATCGAGCACTTTGATGGAGGGATTGGCGACCGTCTCGGTGAAGATGAACTTTGTACGGCCGTCGATCAGCTTTTCGATCTCCTCGGCGGGCGCATCCGGGTCGAAGAAGCGGCCTTCAATGCCGTATTTCGGCAGCGTGACCGAAAAGAGGTTGAAGGAACCGCCGTAGATCGCCGAAGAGGTGACGATGTTGTCGCCCGCGTCGCACAAGGTCAGCGCGAGCAGCGTGATCGCCGACATGCCGGACGCGCAGCCGATCGCCGCGACGCCGCCCTCCAGCTCGGCAACTTTGCCCTCGAATGCGGCGACCGTCGGGTTCGCGAGGCGCGAATAAAAATAGCCGTCCGCTTTCAGATCGAACAGATCCGCCATCCCCTGCGTGCTGTCATAATAGAACGTGGTGCTCTGCACGATGGGCGGGATGCGGGACTCGCCCGACTGCGGGCGGTAACCGCCCTGTACACAAATCGTATCCTGTTTATAAGCCATAACGATCTTCTCCTGAATCGAAATTGAAATCTTGGTCAGCGACCGTCAGACGTATTCTTTGATCTGGCGGTCTTTGTCGCGCGCGATATCTTTCTCTTTCAGCGACTGCTTCTTGTCGTAGGTATGCTTGCCGCGGCAGAGCGCCACCTCGACTTTGACGAGCGAACCGGAAAAGTAGACTTTGAGCGGGACCAGCGTATAGCCGCGCTCGTTTACTTTGCCGACGATCTTTGCGATTTCCGCCTTGTGCAGCAAGAGTTTGCGGTCGCGGCGCGAATCGCGCGTGTTGAACGCGCCGCTCTTGTCATAGACGGCGACGTGCATATTTTTCAGGGACACCTCACCCTTGCGGACAAAGCAGAAGCTGTCGCTCAGGTTGCAGTTGTTTTTGCGGATGGACTTGACTTCGCTCCCTTCCAGAACGATGCCTGCCTCGAATTTGTCTTCGATGAAATACTCGTAAGACGCCGATTTGTTGACTGCTACGATCTTCATGATCCACCTGCCCGTCATTTCCTGCCGCCCTGACGGCGACGATGCTGTCTTTATTATAACACATTTCCGCTCCGTTTGAAGCGGTATTTTCGGTAAATTTATCGTCTTTTTTCAAAAACCGCACCCGTAAAACCGATCTATGTCTGACATAGTACTATGCAAACGCGCAAAACCGATCAATGCGCCGGCAGGAAGCGGCAGCGGCGCGCCCCGATGTCGCAGCTTGCGACAAGGATGTCGACGGGGTCGCCCAACCGATACGCGTGCGACCTCCCCGCGAGCACCATGCGCGCCTCGTCGAAACGATACTCGTCGGGGGGAAGATCTTCGGCGCGGATCAGCCCCTCTACCGTATTGTCCAGCTCAACGAATATGCCGAACGACGTCACGCCCGAGACCGTGCCGCGCCGGCGCTCGCCGAGGTGATCGCGCATATACCAGACCTTATACAGTTCGTCGACGTCGCGCTCCGCCTCCTCGGCGCGTCGCTCCGTCACCGAACAATCTTCCGCCGCCACACCGACAAAATCCCGCAGTCCGCGCGAGACGGGCTCCCTGTCCAAAACCTGCTTGATCAGACGATGGACGAGCAGGTCGGGGTATCGGCGGATGGGCGACGTAAAGTGGCAATAGCACTCCGACGCAAGCCCGAAATGCCCGATATTTTCCGCGCTGTAACGCGCCTTCGCCATGCTGCGCAGCATCACCTTCCGCACGACGTCCGCCTTGCCGTCCCCTTCGACCTCGCGCAGGATCGCCGCATAATCGCGGGGACGAACGTCGGACGGCTCGAAATCGCCGCGGAGACCCATCCCGCGCACATACGCGCGGAAGGCGTCCGCACGCTCTTCGGAAGGCTTATCATGGACCCGATAGAGGCAGAGGCCGCACCGCTCGCGCAGGAACGCGGCGACCGCCTCGTTGGCGCAGATCATAAACGCCTCGATCATGCGGTGCGAGATCGTCCTCTCTCGCGCCTGCACTTCGACCTTACCGTTCCGAATGCCGATCTGCGCTTCCCGCAGGTCGAGATCCGGCCCGCCGCGCCGCGCGCGGCGTTCGATCAGGATGTACGCAAGCTCCCGCGCATCGCCGAGCATCGGCAGAAGGTGCGCGTAGCGCGCGCAGACATCTTCCTGCCCGTTCAGGACCTGCGTGACCTGCGTATACGTCATGCGGTTGCGCGAGCGAATGATCCCGCGGCAGAGCTCCGCCCCGCGCACGTCCCCGTCCGGCCCGATCCGCATCACGCAGGACAGCGTGTAACGATCCTGCCCCTCGCGCAGCGAACAGGCGTCGTCCGAGAGGGCGGGCGGAAGCATCGGCAGAACGCGGTCGGGAAAATAGACGCTCGTCCCGCGGCGGAGCGCCTCCTTGTCAAGCGCGCCGCCGCGCACGACGTAATGGCTGACGTCCGCGATGTGGACGCGCAAAAGAAATTGCCCGCCTCGCTTTTCGACCGAGATCGCGTCGTCAAAATCGCGCGAATCTTCGCCGTCGATGGTAATGACGAGATCGCCGCGGAAATCGCGCCGCCCGTCGGCCGAGATCGGCTGTTTCGCCGCGAGCGCGGCCGCCGCGAGCACCTTTGGCGGAAATTCTTCGGGCAGATCGTGCGCGCAGACGATCGCGTCCTCTTCTGTCGGCAATTCGCCGTTTCGGCCGATCACGCGCTCGATCTCCCCCTCCGGCTCGCGGCCTTCGGGATAGGCGACGATGCGCACGCATACCTTTTCACCGGACGCCGCGCGCACCTTGCCACCCGCGATGCGGACGGCGTCGCAAAGCCGCTCGTCGTCGGGGTAGACGAATCCGCCGCGTTTGCCGCGCTCATAGACGCCCGTCAGTCGCCGTACGCCGCGGCGGATGACCGAATAGACGGCGGCTTCGTCGCCGCGGGCGCCGCCGACGGGTTTGGCAAAGACCTCGTCACCGTGCAGCGCGCCGCGCAGGGCGCGCGCGGGGATAAAGAGATCGTCCGCCTCCGGGCGAAGCAAAAACGCAAAGCCGCGCCCGCTCCGCTGCAGGACGCCGCGTATAAGGCCAAGCTTTTCGGGCGAAACGAAGCGGCCGCGCTCGTCGCACACGATCTCCCCTTGCTCTTCCAGCGCGCGCAAAAGAGCGGCGACGCCCTCCCGCTCCGATTTGGAAGAGACACCGAGCAGCCGCGCGATCTCGTTCGCCTTTTTATATTGCAGCGCGCCGCTATGAAATTGTTCCCGGATCCGTTCGATCGCTGTCATGACCACACAACCATTATTGCACAAGACGCCGAAATACAGACGTCCGATCTGTTTTTTCGAAAAAGAAAGCGGCTATTCGCAAGAATAACCGCCGTATCGTTTTGCCTATGCTTTACGCCGCGATCCCCCAAATTGCAGGAAACTGGAGGATGTAGAACACGATCGAGAGGACGCCGAGGACGATCAGGCTGATCGCCGTCCACTTCTTCATCTTGCTCTCCATCGAGCGGCCCTTGTTCTTGCCGAAGAAGGTCTCGCTCGAGCCGCCGAGGGCGTCGATGCCGGTCGAATTGCCCGGCTGGAACAAGACGATCACGATCGCCACGATCGCGCTGATCGCCATCGCAACCAACAAAACTGCGCTGATTATTCTGTAAAAAAGCTCAAGGCCGTCCGAAGGAAATTCTCCGGAGATCAAAAGATTAAAGATCGGCATCATCTCGTGCATAAAACACACTCCCTAAACGAAATCAATACTTTATTTAGTATATCATAGTTGAAGAAATTTTTCAACTGTTTTTATGGGACAATCGCGGCAAATCCCCAAAAATTTTGCCGGTTTCAGCGGACGATGAGCGACTTGCCCGTCATCTCCGACGGGACGGCAATGCCCATCATATCCAGCAGCGTGGGCGCGAGATCGGCCAGCACGCCGCCTTCGCGCAGCGAAACGCCTTTGAGCGCGTCGTTGACCAAAACGACGGGCACGGGATTGGTCGTATGCGCCGTAAACGGCGAACCGTCCTCCGCGATCATCTTATCCGCGTTGCCGTGGTCGGCCGTGAGCAGCGCGCCGCCGCCCATCTCCAGGATCTTTTTCAGAACGCGGTCGACGCACCCGTCGACGGTCGCGACCGCCTTTTCGGCCGCTTCCAGCACGCCGGTATGGCCGACCATGTCGCAGTTCGCGTAGTTGAGGATCATCACGTCGTATTCGCCGGTCGAAAGCTGCTCGATCACCTTGTCGGTCACCTCGTAGGCGCTCATCTCCGGCTTCAAGTCGTACGTCGCCACCTTCGGGGACGGGACGAGCACGCGCACTTCGTTTGCGTTCGGCGCCTCGACGCCGCCGTTGAAGAAGAAGGTGACGTGCGCATATTTTTCCGTTTCCGCGATGCGCAGCTGCTTCTTGCCGAGGGCGGCGAGATATTCGCCCAGCGTATTTTTCAGGCTCTGCGGCTTGAAGGCGACCTGCACGTGCGCAAAGGTCGCGTCGTACTGCGTGAAGCAGACGTAGCAGGGCGCGAGATAACCGGTCTTGCGCTCGAAGCCGCTAAAATCCGGCTCGGTAAACGCGCGGGTGATCTCCCGCGCGCGGTCGGGGCGGAAGTTGAAG
>DXFD01000074.1 GCA_019114625.1 Candidatus Borkfalkia faecigallinarum
TTCCTTTTTTTCGGGCTGCCGTTGTTCGGCAGCGGGAGGCGCGGCAACTTCGGCCTTCGCTTCTTCTCTGACCTCGGCTGCGGGCGTGGGCTGTTCCGCCGGCGCCGGCTCTTCCCGCCGCGCCGGCTCGGCCTTTACGGCCGCAGGCGCCTGCGCCGGCTCGGCGGACGGCTCCGCCGCGGGCGCGGGCTGCGCCGCGGCGGGCTCCGCTTCGGCGCGGGCCGCTTCTTCCTGCGCGCGGGCGCGGGCGGCTGCCTCGAGGTCGGAAAGTTTGCGCAGGATGTCGCCTACTTTCTTCTCGGTACCCTGCACCTCGCGCAGCAGCGACCCGATCCCTTCCGCCCCCAAAAGAGATCCGATCGTTTCGATGTTCGAGTAATTCTTTTTTGCTTCAGCCATGTTGCTAAATGTTGCCTCCCGAATATTTTCTGAAATCGTCATCCGTGACCGACAAAATCGCTTTTGCCAGATTTTCGTCTCTCACTGCGGCCAACTTGCAATTTGCCCGCCCCACGATATCCTCCAGCGGCCTGCCGCACGATTCGATCATCGCGCAGCGGAAACGCGCGCGGAGCTTTTCCGCCTCCTTCTTTGCGTTGGCGGAAGCCGTCGAACACAGCAGGAGGAGATACACTCCCTTTTTGAGCGTCTGCACCGCATTGAATCCGCAGGTCAGTTTGCCGGCTTTGATACAGAAGCCGATATATCCTTCCGCTTTACTTCTTTGCAAAGAAGTCCTCCTCGATCTGCTCGTAGACGCCCGGCGGGATCTCCGCCGCGAACGCGCGGTTGAGCAGGCGCCCTTTGCGCAGCTTTTTGATACATTCCGGGTCGTCGCAGATATACGCACCCCGTCCCGCCGCCTTGCCCGTAAAATCGATGAACACGTCCCCTTCCTTCGGCTTGACGACGCGGAGCATCTCTTTTTTCGGCTTCATCGCGTGGCAGGCGATGCACATACGCATGGGGACCTTTTTGACTTTCATGCAAAAACTCCTCGCCGCATTGCCCGATGCCGCGGCCTTCGGCTCACTCCTCGGCGGGCTCTTCCGCCGCCTCTTCCGCCTCGTCTGGCTCCTCTTCCGCGCGGCGCAGCTCTTCCATCCTGGCGGCCGCGCTCTCGCTCTTGACGTCGATCTTCCAGCCGGTCAGGCGGGCGGCGAGGCGCGCGTTCTGCCCGTCCCTGCCGATCGCGAGGGAGAGCTTGTCGTCCGGGACGACGGCGATCGCCGACTTCTCGCCGACTTCGGTCACGGAGATGACCTTCGCGGGAGAGAGCGCCTTTGCGATAAATTCGAGCGGGTTCTCGCTCCATTGGATGATGTCCACCTTCTCCCCGCCCAGTTCGGCGACGACCGCGTTCACGCGCGAGCCCTTGTTGCCGACGCAGGCGCCGACGGCGTCCACCTGCGCGTCCTCGCTGCAGATCGCCATCTTCGTGCGCTGGCCCGCTTCGCGCGTGATCGCCTTGACGACGACGGCGCCCGATTTGATCTCGGGGACCTCGTTATCGAACAGGCGCTTGACCAGGCCGACAGAGGAACGGGACACGAGCACCTGCGCGCCGCGGCTGCCGTTCTTGATATTTTTGACATAGACTTTGAGGCGGTCGTTGACCTCATACTTTTCGCCCGGGACCTGATCCTGCGGGAGCATGACGCCCTCGATCTGGCCGCTGCCCAGCTCGACGTAGACGTTCTTCGCGTCCACCTTGCGGACGACGCAGGTCATCAGTTCGTCCTTCTTGTCGGAGAACTCGCTGAGCGTGTTGTCGCGTTCCGTCTCGTGCAGCTTTTGCAGGATGACCTGCTTCGCCGTCTGCGCCGCGATGCGGCTGAAATCCTTCGGGACGAACTCTTCGTAGACGATATCGCCGACCTTATAGCTCTTTTTCAGCTTCTGCGCGTCCTCGAGGGAGATCTCCCTCTCGCGGTCGACGACCTCTTCCGCGACCGTCTTGACGGTGTAATACTTGATGCTGAACTTTTCCGGATTGATGCGGATGTCCACTTCCCCGACCTCGCCCTCGTACTGCTTCTTGTACGCGGAGACGAGCGCGTTGCGCAGCGCTTCGATAAAGACCTCGCTGCTGATCCCCTTTTCCGCTTCCAGATCGGCCAAAGCCTCAAAGAACTCCTTGCTAACCATTGTCTTCTCCTCGAATAATCTCGTTTATTGACCGAGCCGCCCTCGTCTGCCGAGTTCCGCTCAGTCGAAATCGATCGCCTGTGAAATTTTGACGATCTGCGTCAGGTTGAGTTTGAAAACCTCTCCCGCCTTGTCGATCTCCACGCAGCGCGCGGCAGGATCGTAGGCGAGCAGGACCGCCTCAAAATTCTTTTCGCCCTTGTGCGGCGCGTACAGCTTCAGCTCCACTTTTTTGCCGACGTTGCGGAAAAAATCCCGGTCCTTGCGGAAGGGGCGGTCCAGCCCCGGGCTGCTGACGTTGAACGTGTACGCCAGGCCGAACGTGGGGTCGAGCTCGTCGAGCACGGGATCCGCCGCGTTGTGGAAGCGCTCGCAGGTGTCCAGATCGATCCCGCCCTCCGCCTCCGTGTCCAAAAAGACGGTGAGCGAAGGATTCTTCCCCTGTTTGAAGGCGATCTCGTAGATCTCGACGCCGACGGACGCCGCCACGGGGGCGAGCGCCTGCTCGATCTCCCCGATCGGTTTGACTTTCATACAGACTTCCTCCATCCTGTGCGAAAAGCCGCACATAAAAAGATTTGAGAGCGGCTGCCCACTCTCAATCCCAAGCTAACGTATTCAGTATGTCTATTATAACACAATGCTACGCGTTTGGCAAGCATTTTTTGGCTTTTATCAATTCGATAAAAATTTTTGCCGTCGTAAACGCGTCGTCCCACGCGCGGTGATGGTTGAACGAGATCTTGAAATGGTCCGCCAGCGTGTTCAGCTTGTAGTTCGGGAGGAAAAGCATCCCCTGCGCGAGGGAGATGGTATCATACGTCTTGTGCTCGAAAATATACTCCTCCTGCGCGGCGTAATACTGGATGAACTTATAGTCGAACTGCACGTTGTGGCCGACGAGCAGGCATCCGTCGCAGAACTTGCAGAAGTCGCCGATCACCTCCCCGATCTTCGGCGCGCCTTTGAGCATCTCGTCCGTGATGCCGGTCAGCTTGACGATCTCCTCGCTGAGGGAGCGCTCCGGGTCGACGAGGGTGGTGAATTTTTCGCGGATCTCGCCGCCGACGATCTTGACGGCGCCGATCTCCGTGATCGCGTCCATCGTGCGGCCGGGCGCGGGCGCGTTGACGAGGCCGGTCGTTTCCAGGTCGAATACGACGAACGTGTTTTCGACCAGCCCCTGCGGCAGGTCGGGCTGCCCGAAGAGATCCAGCTGGTTGTAATCCGTGATCTTTTCCGGATGCACGCGGCCGTAATGCAGGGGCAGCGCCTTCCCCGCGCGCTTTTCCGGCACAAAGTCCGCCGGCGGCGCGCCGCGGTTGATGTACCGCGCCGTATAACTGAGGCGGCCGTTATACAGCTCGTTGGCGCCCGTGCAGACGACGCTGTCGCCCGCCTGCAGCGCGCGGATCTTGTCCGCCGTCTTTTTGCGGGGGAAATAGGAAAAAGTCATGCGGCCGGTCGCGTCCGCGATCGTGTAGCGCAGATACGGGCGCCCCTCCTTGACGGCGCCGGAAGCGTCCGTCTTGGCGCGCGTCATGCGCTCTTCGACGTGAACGATCTGTCCGCAGACGGTGAGCGAATTGCTCTGAAAGTCGCAGTCGGACAAATACGTCGCCATCTTCGGCACGTTCGGCTCGTCGATCGGCTGAAAATCGACGACGGGGAAGGCGCGCGCGGGGCGATAGTCGAAGGGCTCTTCCTCCTCCGGTTCCTCTTCCTCGACGATGCCGCCCTTGTCCTTGTCCGCAAGCGAGCCGCGGAAACGGCTGCAAAAATTATGCGAAAGCATCCGCTCGACCCCCGGCAGCAGCTGCGCGTTCTTTTCGAAAAAGCCGCGCTCGGCCGCGTCGACGCCGAAGGCGAAGCGCACGAGATCCCCCTCGATCTGCACGTCGATGTCCTCCTCGCGCACGCATGCCGCCGCCGCGCGGTGGTTGCGGGCAAGATATTCGACGATCTTGCGGCGGACGAGCTGCGCGTCGGCGACCAGCTTGTGGATGCGCACGGCCGTACCCAATGAGCGCGGGACGGCCGAACGGACGACGGCGGACGCCGCCCGCTCGTCCTCCGAAGAATAGGCGCGGTCGGTCACGATCTCGAACGTGCAGCCGCGCAGCTTCGTGTCGATAACGATCTTTTGCAGGACGGCGCGCCGCAAGCCCTCCCGCTCGCGCAGCGCCGCCAAAAATTCGCTTTCAGTCATCGCCTCTTTCACCCTCTGCCGCGGCCCCCGCTTCGGAGCTGAGCGCGGCTTTCGCTTAGTTTGCTTCTTCCGCCCCGTTGGCGGCCGTTTTGTTTACTTTTTCCGCCCCGTTGACGGACGTTTTGTTTGCTTCTTTCGCTCCGTTGACGGCCGTTTTGTTTGCTTCTTTCACTACGTTGGCGGACGGCGCGCCCCCATCCTCGTCCAAACAGGCGCGGACGGCTTGCAGGAAGGCCGCTTCCGCCTCCTCCGCGCGCACCGTGCCGACCGGCTCGCCGCGGCGGAACAGCACGCATTTGCCCTTGCCGCCCGCGATCCCGACGTCGCAGTCGCGCGCCTCGCCGGGGCCGTTCACGACGCAGCCCATCACGGCGATCTTCAGCGGCTTGCGGATCCCGAATACGGCGCGCTCGACCCGGCGCGCCAGCCCCATGCTGTCCCATTCGCAGCGGCCGCACGTCGGGCAGGATATGACCTCGACGTAATCCTTTTCCAGCCCGCAGGCGCGCAGGATGCGCTTGGCCGCGATCACTTCCTCGACGGGGTCGTCCGTCAGCGAAACGCGGAGCGTGTCGCCGATCCCGTCCAGGAGCAGCGCGCCGATGCCGACGCTGCTCTTGACGATGCCGCTCTCGCGCGTGCCCGCCTCCGTCACGCCCAGATGCAGCGGATGATCCGTCCGCTCCGCGAGCATCCGATACGCCTCGACCGTGAGCGGCACGGAGGAAGCCTTGACGGAGATGACGATGTCGCCGACGCCGTACTTTTCCAGCCGCGCCACGTCGAACAGGGCGCTCTCGACGAGAGCGCGCGCCGACCTGCCGTATTTTTGCAGATGTTCGCGCTCGATGCTGCCCGTGTTGGCGCCCACGCGTACGGGGATGCCGTGCGCCCGCACGCAGTCCGCCACCCGCCGGACGGCGGCCTCCCCGCCGATGTTGCCGGGATTGATGCGGATCTTATCCGCCCCGTTCTCCACCGAGAGCACCGCAAGGTCTGCCGAAAAATGGATATCCGCGACGATCGGCACGGGCGAACGGCCGCGCAGCGCGCGGATCGCGCGCGCGTCCGCCTCGTCGCGCACGGCGACGCGGACGATCTCGCAGCCCGCCGCATACAACCTGCCGATCTGCTCGAGCGTGCGGGCGACGTCCGACGTCGGCGTCGTCGTCATGGACTGCACGCGCACGGGCGCGCCGCCGCCGAGCGCGACGCCGCCGATACGGACCTGCTTCGTCTTGTTCCTTTCCATATTGCCGCTCCGGGAAAGAGAAGGAAGCCCGCGCTATTCGGGCTTCCGTTCTGCCTTGTCTTTGCTTTGTTGATTCTCCTTCATCAGCGATTCGAGCTCGTGCATGAAGGAAGAGATGTCGGTAAACTGCCTGTAAACGGAGGCGTAGCGCACATAGGCGACCTCGTCGATCTTTTTCAGGCCGTCCATGACCATCTCGCCGATGCGCTTGGAGGAGATCTCCTGCTCCAGCGAGTTGTAGACCTGTTTTTTAATGTCCTCGACCAGCTTGTCGATCTTCGCCATCGGAACGGGGCGCTTTTCGCACGCCTTGATGATCCCGTTCTTGACTTTGCCGGCATCAAAGGTCTGGCGGTTCCCGCCGTTCTTGACGACGAGCACGGGCGTCATTTCGATCGTCTCGTACGTCGTAAAGCGCCTGCCGCACTGCATACACTCGCGGCGGCGGCGGATCGCGCGGTCTTCATCCGTCGAACGGCTGTCGATCACCTTGCTTTCGGTGCAGCCGCAATACATACATTTCATGAACGCCCCTCCGAACACAGTATATTGTATGATACATTCAGTATAACACAAAATGAGCAATTTGTAAAGCGCGGCGAGCAAAATCCTACGAAAAAATCGCGGGCGAGGGGGGACGGCATCCGCCCAACCGCGGATAGGGGCGAACTATGTCAGGCAGAGTACTATGCAAACGGCAGAAAAACGGGACCCGGAACACTCCGAGCCCCGCCCGATGCCGTTTAGCGGAAGTAACGGACGCCACTCTCGAACAGCTTCATGTCGAAGTTGCCGGGGCAGTTTTTGTACAGGTCTTTGCCGGCGCGCTCGGTGTGGCCCATCTTGCCGTACACCCTGCCGTCCGGCGACGTGATGCCCTCGATCGCCCACAGCGAACCGTTGGGGTTGAAGGGATACGCCATCGTCGGCTTGCCGGAAGCGTCGCAGTACTGCGTCGCGATCTGCCCGTTTTTCGCCATCGCTTCAAGCGCCGCGGCGGGAGCCACGATGCGCCCCTCCCCGTGCGAGACGGGAACGGTGTACACGTCGCCGACGCGGCAGGCGGCGAGCCAGGGCGATTTGTTGGAGGCGACGCGGATATCGACGAGCGTCGAAACGTGGCGGGAAATATTGTTATAGGTCAGCGTCGGGCTGTCCGCCGCGAGCGGGCGGATCTCGCCGTACGGGACGAGACCGAGCTTGATGAGGGCCTGGAAGCCGTTGCAGATGCCGAGGATCAGGCCGTCGCGCTGTTCGAGCAGGCGGCGGATCTCTTCGGCGATATAGGGATTGCGGAAGGTCGTGGCGATGAATTTGCCGCTGCCGTCCGGCTCGTCGCCGCCCGAGAAGCCGCCCGGGAAGGCGATGATGTTGCTGCGCGCGATCGCCGCGGAAATGGCGCGGACGCTCTCTTCGATGTCCGCCGCGCTGCGGTTGCGCACGACGACCTCTTCACACTCCGCGCCGGCAAGGCGGAACATGCGGGCGGTATCCAGCTCGCAGTTGGTCCCCGGGAAGACCGGGATGAACACGCGCGGCTTCGCCGCCTTCGTCGCGATGTTTTCATACCGCTTGCCGCCGCAGTCGAAGTCGACCGCTTTGGCGCAGCCCTCCGCCCCGGCGGTGTTGGGGAATACCTTTTCCAGCGTGCCGCAGAACGCCTCTGCCGCCTCCCGCTGCGAGACGCTCTCGCCGCCGCAGACGAAGGCGCCGTCTTCCGTCGTTTCGCCCAGCAGGATTTTTTCACAATCGAGCGCCGCCTCGTCGCGCAGGGCGACGATCAGCTCGCCGTACTGCTCGCCGAGCAGATCGGCCGCATCCCCCGCAAAGCGGAAGCCGAAGCCGTTGCCGAGGCAGGACTTGACGACCGCCGCGGCGATGCCGCCGTTTTCCGCCACCGTCGCGAAGCGGATATTGCCGCTCTGCACGTTGGCGCGGACCTTGCGGTACAGATCGGCCAGCGCCGCAAAATCGGGGATCATGCTCTCGTCGCGCGGCATGGGCAGCCGATACAGCTTCATGCCCGCCTCCCCGACCACGTTCGTGATCAGCTCGCTCGCCTTGGCGGGCGCGAGCGCGAAGGAGATGAGGGTGGGCGGAACGTCGATATGCTCGAAGGTGCCGCTCATGCTGTCCTTGCCGCCGATCGCGCCCAGACCGAGGCCGATCTGCGCGTACAGCGCGCCGAGCAGCGCGGACAGCGGGACGCCCCAGCGCTTGGGGTCGCTGTTGAGGCGCATGAAGTATTCCTGGAAGGTCAGGCGGATCGCATCAAAATCGCAGCCCGCCGCGACCAGCTTCGCGACCGAGGCGACGATGCTGTAGATCGCGCCCGTGAACGGGCTCTCGCTCATCAGTTTGGAGCAGTAACCGTAA
>DXFD01000004.1 GCA_019114625.1 Candidatus Borkfalkia faecigallinarum
CATGATGACCATGCGCTCGCCCGCGATCTCCTTGATTAGTTCCATGATCTGGATGCTCGTTTCGGTGTCGAGCGCGCCCGTCGGCTCGTCGGCGAGCAGGATCTCGGGGTTGTTGACGAGGGCGCGCGCGATGGCGACGCGCTGCATCTGCCCGCCCGAAAGCTGGTTGGGCTTTTTGTCGAGATGGTCTCCCAGCCCCACGCGTTCGAGCGCGTGCCGGGCGCGTTCGCGCCGTTCCGCCGCCGAAACGCCCGAAAGGGTGAGCGCGAGTTCGACGTTGCCCAGCACCGTCTGGTGCGGGATGAGGTTATAGCTCTGGAATACGAAGCCGATGCTGTGGTTGCGGTAGGCGTCCCAGTCGGCGTCGCGGTAATTCCTGGTGGAAACGCCCTTGATCACGAGGTCGCCGCTGGTGTAATGATCCAGCCCGCCGATGATGTTGAGAAGGGTCGTCTTTCCGCAGCCGGACTGGCCGAGCACGGACACAAACTCGCGGCGGCGGAACGAGAGGCTCACGCCCTTGAGGGCGTGTACCGTCGTGTCCGCGACGCGGTAGTCCTTGGTGATCGATTCGAGCCGAAGCATTGCGTCCTGCATAGTGTTTATCTTACTCCTCCGGTTTGAGCGATACTGTCTTGAATAATGCCGCTCCGCGCCTCAGCGCGCGGGCGAGGAAGCCGGGCCGGCCGCACGGCGGGCGATCTCCGCTTCCACCGCGTCGAAAAAGCGGTGCAGGCCCCGGAACAGCTGGCGCACCGGCTCTTCGCCGAGGCGCTCCACCACGGGGGCCAGAAAATCGCCGAGCAGGCGGCGGCGCTGCTCGTATTCTTCGTGCGCGCGGTCGGTCAGTTCAACGCTGACGCCGCCGCGCCCGTCCGAAAAACGGCGCACCGTACCCTTTTTTTCGAGTTTAGCAAGCGTCTGCGAAACAGCCGAACGGGTGACGCCCAGCGCCTTGGCAAGATCGCTCGCGATCACCTTGCGCCCCTCTTCTTCCGCGCGGACAAGCTCGCTGACCATCAGGATTTCACTGCCGCAAAAGCGCATCATCCCGCGGTCGCCGCGCAGGCTTTCGAACCTTCGCCCGGCGTCGTAAATGTCCCGCAAAATTTCTTCTGTCTGCATATGTGTCCTCTGTTAAGTGCTTAACTCGAACCCATTATAATCGGGCGGCACGAGGATGTCAAACAAACGCGCCGCCCGTTTTTTCATTTCACACAACTTTCATCGGATGCCCGCGCGGCCGTCAGCGATGCTTGTCGCGGCTGCGCACGAGGTAGATCGTATTGCCGTCCGCCTCGGTGCCGACGGCGTATTTTTTGAGGCAGGGCAGCAGCTTGTCCATCAGTTTTTTGAAGGAGTTGCAGCCGAAGTTTTTGGGAATGAAGTCCGAATACTTCTGCTTCATCTCCGAAGAGATCTGCGCGTAGAACGCCTTGCCGTTGTTGTCGATCATGCGGTCGATGATGTCGATGAGGTCGCTCTTGCGCTTGGCGTCGATGATCTCCGGCTCCTGCGGCTGCGGGGCGGGCGCGGGGGCCTTCGCCTTGGCCTTGCCCTTCTTTTTGCCGCTTTTGCCCTCTTCGCCCCCTTCGAGGTAGATGAACTCGTTGAAGGCGTTCACGAAACTTTCGTTCACGTTGCGGCCGCCCAGCCCGATGACCGTTTTGCTGCGCTCGCGCAGTTCGCGTACCAGGCGGGTGTAGTCGGAATCGCCCGCGGCGATGCAGAATACGTCGACGTCCTTTTCAAACAGGATGATCAGCGCCTGAATGATCAGCGCGATGTCGATGGTGTTTTTGCGCGGCTGCACTTCGAACTGCTGCACGGCCGTCATCGAAAATTTGTTGACTTCGTCCCGCCAGCCCTTGACGGACGCCTTCGACCAGTCGGCAAAGATGCGCTTGACGACGATGTTGCCGTAGTTGGACGCCTCGTCGAAGATCTGTTTGGCGCACTGCGCGCCCACGTTTTCGGCGTCGATGAGCACGGCGACGTTGTTGACTTTTTCCATAGCCCCTCCCCCGCCCCAGCCATGCGCCGGCAGCGGTATGCGGTTTTTGCACCCTATTATTATAGCGGAAGGGCGCGGCGCTTGTCAAGTTGAACGCACGCCCCCGCGGCGCGCATGCTCTGCGGCGCCTACCCGCCCAACAAAAACCGCCCGCTGCACGACGGGATCAGAGCATCCGGCCGCATCCCTCACGAAAAATCGCAGTGCAGCGAGATTTTTGTGAATGGCGGCGGCAAAGCGCAAACGCATCCGAGCGGCGCGGCGGCACCCTGTGAGCCCGAAAACATATCGTCATTCCGAGCAGCCCCCGCGCGCAAGGCGCGCGGGGGCGCGGCAGCGTCCCTGTGGGCCCGAAAGCGTATCGTCATTCCGAGTAGCCCCGCGCGCACGGCGCGCGGGGGCGTCGTCGAGGAATCTCAAAGACGGCAAACGGAAAAGCAGGAAAAGAGATCCTTCGGCTGCACCGCCCTGCGGGCGGCTCTGCTTTCGGGCTCGCGGGGCGCTTGTGCGCCCCCACGCGAGAGGGCGAAGCCGCAAAAATCTTTCCTCTCCAAAAACATCCGTATCCCTCACGAAAAATCGCAGGCGCCTGCGCCGAGATTTTTGTGAATGGCGGCGGAGCCGAGCGCGGAAACGAGCGGCGCGCCCGCACAGGCGCGCCGCGAGAAACCGGCCGAGGGCGAAGCCGCAGGCCGGGCGTCGCTCCGCTCGCGCGAACAGCCGAGGGCATAGCCCTCGGCGGCTCGGCTCTTCATCCCTCCACCACGAAAAAACACGGCACAAATGTAC
>DXFD01000075.1 GCA_019114625.1 Candidatus Borkfalkia faecigallinarum
CCTTAGTACGAGAGGACCGGGATGAACGCACCTATTGTGCACCTGTTGTCGCGCCAGCGGCACGGCAGGGTAGCGAAGTGCGGATGAGATAAACGCTGAAAGCATCTAAGCGTGAAACTCACCTCAAGATAAGATATCCCATATCGTAAGGTAGTAAGACCCCTTGTAGACAACGAGGTTGATAGGTCGGAGGTGGAAGCACAGCGATGTGTGCAGCTGACCGATACTAATAGGTCGAGGGCTTGATCTCAAGAATTGAGAAGAGAGCGGAATACGAATCCTTATACGGAAACGAAGTTTCAACGAGCACAAAACGCTTGCCGAACGTACGAGATCGGAGTTGGTTATGCAGTTGTCAGTCTTGACGGCGCGGAGGAAGATCCGGCCGGGAAAGGCGGATATGATTTTTTCTTTGGATAAGGGGAAGAAATCATAATTTGTATATAAAGCCGCGCGCGAGCGCGCGGGTTATATAGCCATTGCGGTGACGATAGCGGAGAGGATCCACCTGTTCTCATACCGAACACAGAAGTTAAGCTCTCCTGCGCCGAAAGTACTTTGGGATCACCCCACGGGAGGTTAGGTTGTTGCCGCATCCAAACTTGCAGGACGTCCAGATCGGGCGTCCTGTTTTTTGTTTTTTATGGCGGCCGTCCGGCAAAGGGGAGCTGCGTTTTTCGCCTGAATCGGAGTTCTGTTTTTTGTAGCGAAGGCTTTGCAAAAGGGAAGGTGCTTTTTTCGCCCGGGGCGGCCGTACCGTCCTTTGCGCAGGGGCGCAAGCGCCGCCCGCCGCAGCGTTCTTTCCGCAGGAGGTAGCCGGGGATAGAAGCCGGAAGGGGAAGGGCGAGCGCCCGCCGACGCAGCGTTCTTTCCGTGAGAAACTGTCGAAAAGGCAGGCGGATGGGAGGAGCGAGAGCTGTTGCCGCCATCGGCTGCGATCGTCGCGGCGATTTGGCTCACGGGGACAGGTTCGCCCGCCGCCATCGGCTGTGATCGTCGCGGCGATTTGGCCCACGGGAGCGGGTCCGCCCGCCGCCAGCGGCGGCGCGCGGGATCGGGGGTAAAAAAGTACCGCCGCAGCATTCGCTGCGGCGGCTTGTCGCTTTGTTTTCCGCTTGCGCGGGGCGCTTATTGCGCGATCAGGTCATGAAAGACGGCGGTGGTCACGGTGGTGAAGATGCCTTCCTGCCCCTCCGAGTCCACGCTCAGGTAATAGATCGCGTCCTCCGTCTCCACCTTGGTCAGGAAGCGGCCGCCGACCTTGCGGTAGCGGAAGGTGGTATCCCCGCTGCTCTCGGGCAGGCTCACGGTCCAGCTCTTGTCGAGGTCGCCGTATTCTGCAAGGAAGGTGAAGCCTTCGCGCGCGGCGAGGTCCTCCTCCTTGTCCGGCTGGATGTAATAGCTGCAGCCGTTCCCCGAATAGTTGAACTGCATCTGCAGCAGCAGGTCGGACCAGCCCGCGCGGTACACATAGGTCTGCCGGTCGGTGTACAGTTCGGCGGTCTGGCTCGGGATCGCGGGCACGATGTAGTCGGTCCCGTGCGCCTCGTTGTACGCCGCGATCGACTCATACTCCTTGCGTTCCGCCGAAGAGCCGTGCGGCACGATCAGCACGATCGCGAGGACGATCACCGCGCAGGCGAGCACGCAGGCGGCGGCGATCAGGATGGAACGGGTGCGGCCCGAAAGCGCGCTTTTGTTTTGATTCATGACAGATACTCCTTTGCGGCAGCGCCGCGGTAAAAGAACAGCTCCGGCAAGGCACCGGAGCTGTCGGATCATTCTCCCTTGAAGGGCAGGAGAGCGACGATGCGCGCCTTTTTGATGGCGTTGGACAACTCTCTCTGGTGCATGGCGCAAACACCGCTCATGCGGCGGGGCAGGATCTTGCCCCCTTCGGTGATAAACTTTTTCAGACGGTTGACGTCTTTATAGTCGATGTAGTTGACCTTTTCCTGGCAGAACACGCAAACCTTTCTGCGAGAAGATCTCTTCATCGGCCTTCTTGCGGGTCTTTCTTCCATAATACACTCCTGTCAAAATTTTTGTGGCCGCAGCGCGCGGCTGCGGGTGCGGTTCCCGCCGCTCAAAACGGAATATCCGAATCGTCGTCAAAGGCTTCGAGAGCGGGCTTCTTTTTGGGTGCGGCGCTCGAAAAATCGTCGCCGCCGTTCGAACTCCCCTTCGGGGTCAGAAATTCCACGTCATCCGCGACGACGTCGACATAGGTACGGCGCTGGCCGTTGTTGTCCTCGACGTTGCGGATCTGGATGCTGCCGAGCACGGCAACCTTGTTGCCCTTGCGCGTGTAGCGCGCCACCGTTTCGGCGAGGTTGCGCCAAGCCGTCACGTTGAAGAAGTCGGTCTGCTGCTCGCCCCCCTGCGAGGAGAAGCGGCGGTTGACCGCGATGGCAAAGCGGCACACGGGGATCCCGCTGTTCGTTTCGGACAGTTCGGGGTCGCGCGTCAGATTGCCGATCAGAAACACCTTGTTCATGGCTGCGCCTCCGTCAGTTTGCCTTCGTGATCATTCTGCGCATCACGCCGTCCGTGATGCCCGCAATGCGGTCGAGCTCTTTGATGGCACTTCCGTCCGCTTCGAAGGTCATGAGAACGTAAAACGCGTCGCTCTTATACTGGATAGGATACGCGAGTTTTTTAACGCCCCACTTGTCCGTCGAAAGTACTGTGCCGCCCAAATTTTTGACAGTGTCTTCGAATTTGGCGATCAACGCGTCGCGCGCCTCTTCGGCGACGGCGGAGTCGATCAGATAAAGCATCTCGTATTTCATTGTCTTACCTCCCGGTCGTATTGGCGCATCTTCCCGATGCGCGAGGGTCGCGCGCCTCTTTGCGGCGCATACTGTATTGTACCCTATTTCGGGCGGAAAGTCAATGCTTTTCCCGCCGAAAGGGGGTATTTTTTAGGAAAAACGGGCAAAAACCCCGTGCGGGCGGGGCCGCGGTCGGTCAGGTGCGGCGCACGATAAAGGCGCATCGTCCGTTCACTTCGTATTCGCCCGGGGCTTCGAGGCGGAAGCCCTCCCCGGCGGCGAAGTCCCGCTCGCCGCGCGCCCACTTGAAGTGCCCGCTCCCTTCGAGGAAGAGGATCTCGTCCGTCCCCTCGGTAAAGAGCTTGTAGCGGCGCGCCGACCGCACGAAGAGGCAGTTCCCCGCCCTGCCGACGGAGGCGCCCTGCACGGTCCCCTCCGCAAAGGTAAACGTATCTTCCGCGGGCATCGCCGCGGGCTGTATCTTTTCCAGTTTCATGCCGCTATTATACCACAACCGCCGCCGAAAGGCAAGCCGTCCGCCCCGTCCGCCTTGCCTTTGCGCGGTCACTCGATTTGCAAGATGTACGCTTTCAAATAGCTCGTCTCCTCGGCGGCGAGCAGCGCGGGGTGGTCGGGCGCCTGCACGCGCACCTCGAGGACTTTCGCGCGGCGGCCGCAGTCGCGCGCGCTCTCGCGCAGCATCTTCTCGAACAGCGGCATGGTCATGTAGTGAGAGCAGGAGCAGGTCACCAAAAACCCGCCCGGCTCCACCAGCTTCATCGCGGTCAGGTTGACGTCCTTATAGCCGCGGTAGGCGCCCGGCACTTCCGCCGCGCTCTTGCAGAAGGCGGGCGGGTCGAGGATGACGCACCCGAACTTTTCGCCCGCCGCGCGCAGGGCGCGCAGGTGTTCGAAGGCGTCCGCGCACACCGTGCGGATGTTCGTAAACCCGTTCCGCGCCGCGTTCGCGCGCACGCTCTCGAGGGCGAGCGGCGAGATGTCCACCGCCGTCACCTCCCGCGCGACGGCCGCCGCGTTCAGCGAGAACCCGCCGCTGTTGCAGAAGCAGTCTAAAACGCGCGCCCCGCGGCAGTACCGCCGCACGGCGAGGCGGTTTTCCTTCTGGTCGAGGAAGTACCCCGTCTTTTGCCCGTGCAGGACGTCCACCTCCATGACCAGCCCGTTTTCGCGGACGAGGATGCGCTCCGGGATCTCGCCGCGCAGCGCGCGGTTTTCGAGGGGCAGCCCCTCCTTGCGCCGCACGGGCGCGTCGCCGCGCAGGCAGATGCCCTTGGGCGCGCACACCTTTTCTAAAATATCCGCGATCTTCTCCCTGCGTTGGTCCATGCCCAGCGACAGAAATTCGGCGACCAGATAGTCGCCGTAGCGGTCGACGATGAGCGCGGGCAGGTCGTCCGCCTCGGCAAAGACGCAGCGATAGCAGTCGGTCTCCGCGCCGAACAGCGTTTCGCGCAGGGCAAAGGCGGCGCGGATGCGCTTTTCGAGCGCCGCGTCCTCCTCTTCCGCCTCGCTGCGCAAAAAGATGCGCACCAAGATCTTGGACAGGTGGTTGATGTACCCCCGCCCGATGAACCGCCCGTCGTTCGCATACACGGCCGCGAGCGAGCCGTTCTTGTCCTTGCCCTCGATGCGCGCCACCTCGTTGGCGTACACCCAGGCGTGCCCCGCCAGCAGGCGGCGCTCCTCGTTCTTTTTCAGAAATACTTTGTACGGCACGGCGCTCTCCTTTTTCTGCCGGCTTTGCGCCGGCGGCTTTCTTTCCTTATATTATATAGGGGCGCCCGCCTCGGCAGAGGCGCGGGCCGCTCCCGCTTGCCTCTATTATAGCAAAGATGAGGGAAAAAGACAACCGCTCGCGCGGCTCGCCGCGTCTGTGCGGAGGGAAGAAGGGGCGGCGCGTCGGCACGGGGGAAGAAGGGGCGGCGCGCCTGTGCGGGGGAAGAAGGGGCGCTTCCTTTTGCAGGGCGGCGCGGGGGAGAGAAGGGGCGGTGCGTCGGGGCGGCGCGCCCGCGCGCCCGCGCGCAAAAACATCTTGACAAAACGGGCGGAAACGATTACAATAAGAATAGGAGCGGTCTATTTTTTCGCCGCGCCGCATACCAATCATGGAGAACAGATCAAAAAAGCGAGGGTAACGCCGTGCTGGCAGACGAGATCAAAAATTACAACTTGGGACAATTGCAGGAGCTTGCGGGGCAGCTGCGCGAGCGGCTGGTCGCCGTCGTGCGCGAAAACGGGGGGCATCTCGCCTCCAACCTCGGCGTCGTCGAACTGACGCTCGCCCTGCACTATGTGTTCGACTTTTCGCGCGACAAGCTCGTCTTTGACGTCGGGCATCAGAGCTACGCGCACAAGCTGCTCACGGGGCGGGACCTGTCCCACGTCCGCCGCAAGGGGGGCGAGAGCGGCTTCCCCGACCCGGCGGAGAGCCCTTACGACGCCTTCATCGCCGGGCACAGCGGCACGTCCGTCGGGGCGGGCATCGGGCTGTGCTGCGCGCGCGACGCCTACGGCGACGACTATAAGGTCGTCTCTTTCATCGGCGACGCGTCCTTGGGCAACGGCGTCGCGCTCGAGGCGGTCTTTTCCGCCGACCACAAGCCGAACAACTTCCTCGTCGTCCTCAACGACAACGGGATGTCCATCGACAAGAACAACTCCGCGCTCTACCGCGCGCTGTCCAAGGCGACCGCCAAAAAGGGGTACCGCGACTTTAACAAAAAGATGCGCCGCACCTTCAAGGAGACGAGCGCCTTCGGCAAAAAGCTGCGCAAGATGAAGTACGTGCTCAAAGGCTGGCTGAACAAGAACGACTTCTTCGAGCGCTGCGGCTTCAAGTATGTGGGGCCGGTGGACGGGCACGACCTGCACGAGCTGGTCTCCGTCCTCGAAAACATCAAGAACATCGACGAGCCGGTGCTGCTGCACGTCATCACCGTCAAGGGCAAGGGCTTCGGGGCGGCGGAAGAGGACCCCGCCCGCTTCCACGGCGTGGGGCAGAACTTCGTGGGCAGCAACAACTCCTTCGCGGTCGCGCTCGGGCGGGTGCTGTGCGCGCGCGCCGCGGAGGATGCTTCCCTCGTCGCCGTGACCGCCGCGATGACGGACGGCGTCGGCCTCTCCGAGTTCGCCTCCCTCTACCCGCACCGCTTCTTCGACGTCGGCATCTGCGAGGAATACGCGGTCACGATGGCGGCGGGCATGGCCAAGGGGGGGCTGTCCCCCGTGGTGTGCCTCTATTCCACCTTTTTGCAGCGCGCCTATGACGAGATCGTGCAGGACGTCTGCATCCAGAACCTGCCCGTCATCTTCTGCATCGACCGCGCCGGGTTTGTGGGCGCGGACGGCAAGACGCACCAGGGCCTGCTCGACCTTTCCGCCCTGCGCGCCGTCCCCAACCTGAAAATTTTCGCCCCGAAGGACTGTTCGGAGCTCGCCGACGTGTTCGACTACGCCCGCAGCCTGCGCTGCCCCGTCGCCATCCGCTATCCCAACGGCTATGCCGCCAACCTCGGCTCGCGGATGCACATTTCCGAGAATATGCTCTGGGAAGTGCTGACCGAGGGCGAAGGGGTCGTCGTGCTCGCCTCGGGCGCGCGCGCGGTCGCCCGCGCGCTGGACGCCCGCCGCGTCTCCGGCCGCACGGACGTCAAGGTGGTCAACTGCCGCTCGGTCAAACCGCTGGACGAGAAGATGCTCGACCGCTACGCGGGGCATAAGATCGTCACCTTTGAAGAGGGCTACACGGCGGGCGGATTCGGTTCCGCCGTCGCCGAATACTACGCCGCGCGCGGGGAGGCGGTGCAGCTGCTCATGCTGGGCGCGCCCGACCGCTTCGTCGCGCACGCCGGCGCGCAGGAACAGGCGGAGGAAGCGCGCCTTACGTCCCGCGAGCTCGCGGCAAAGATCAACGCGTTCGCCGCGCAGGGCCGCGCATGACCGCGCCGGGCGGGGCGGGTCTGCCCGATCGGGAAGAGACAAAGGGGGCGGGTTCGCCCGACCCGAAAGAGAGAAAAGAGGCGGAAGGGGCGGATCTGCCCGACCTGCGCTATCAAAACGCGGGCGAGGCGTTCCGCGCGGCGCTTCTGGGCGCCTGCATCGGGCTGGCGATCATCGTTCCGGGCGTGAGCGGCGCGGCGGTCGCCATCCTCTTCGGCCTGTACGAGAAGCTGCTCGCCGCCATCGGCGGCATTTTCAAACAATTCCGCGCCTGCGCCCTCTTTTTGCTGCCCGTCGCGCTGGGCGGGCTCGCGGGCCTTGCGGTCGGCTTCTTTGCGGTGCGCGCGCTGCTCGGGCTTTGCCCGTTCGCCGTCGTCGCGCTGTTCGCGGGGCTGATGCTGGGCGCGTATCCCGCCATCGCCGACAATCTGCGGGGCGAAGCGCGTACCCTCCCGCGGCTGCTCCTCTTTGCCGCGGGCCTCGCGCTGCCCGCCGCGCTCGGGCCGGCGGCGGTGTTCGCCTCCCCCGGCTCCCTCTGGCCGGAAGGCATCGGGCTTTGGCCCTGCCTGCTCTTTGTGCTGCTCGGCTTTCTGGTCGCGCTCACGCAGGTGGTGCCGGGGCTGAGCGCGACGGCGCTCCTCATGCTCGTCGGGTGCTTCGCGCCCCTGCTCGACTCGGTCAGCCTCACCTACTGGCGGCAGGAGCCCGCCGTATTCGCGCTGTACGCCTGCCTCGCGGTCGGGTTTTTGGCGGGGCTGGTGCTCTGTTCCAAGTGGATCGGCCGCCTGCTCGTCCGCCGCCGCGCGCCCGCCTTCTTCGCCGTGTGCGGGCTGTCGCTCGGCTCCTTCGTCTCCATGTTTTTGAACCCGGAGATCTGGGAAGTGTACCGCGGCTGGGCGGAGGGCGCGCCCTTTGCGGCGGATCTGTGGCCGGGCGTCGCCCTGTTCTTGGCGGGGCTTGCCGCGGCGTACGCGCTGGTGCGGGCGGAACGCCGGGGCAGACGATAAATTTTTCCGCGCGCGCGTTTCGGCGCGCGGCGAGGACGCAAAGCAAAGCCTTCGTTTGGGCGCCGCGGCGCGGGGGGATCCCCCGCGCCGCGGCGCCTTTTGTCTGCATAAAAACCCGCAAAAAGGGCAAAAACGGTAGGGGAGGGGCGGTTTTATTACAACTTTGTTACAACTTTTGCCAAAATTTTATACATGTGCTCTGTATAATGAAGGTACAAATTTCGAAGGAGACAGTAAGAAATGAAAAAGATCTTTATGGCGATCGGTTCCCTGGCTATGGCCTGCGGGCTGGCATTCGGCGTCGCGGCGTGTGACAACGGCGGCGTGACGGAGTACTCGATCAACGTCGCGGGCGGCGGCTCCAGCGTGGGTATTTCCCAGGCGCAGGACGGCACGGTCGAGCTGGGCATGGCTTCCAGCAAGGTCGAGGGCGAAGATGCGGAAGGCATCGAAGTGTACGCCATCTGCCAGGACGGCATCGCGGTCATCGTACACAACGACAACGCTTTGGATAACCTGACCATCG
>DXFD01000076.1 GCA_019114625.1 Candidatus Borkfalkia faecigallinarum
CATCACCAGCTACGATATGCTCACCGATGCGAAGGAAGGCGGCAAGTTCCTGCTCAACTCCCCGTGGACGACGATGGAAGAGCTGGAAAAGAACCTGCCCGCGAAGGTCAAGCAGCAGATCGCGAAAAAGCACCTCAAATTCTACAACATCGACGCCATCAAGATCGCGATGGATATCGGCCTGAACGGCAAGACCAGCACCATCATGCAGTCTGCGTTCTTCTACATCAACGATTCCATCATGCCCTATGAGCAGGCTTCCGATTACATGAAGAAGGCGGTTTACAAGAAGTTCTCCCGCAAGGGCGACGCCGTCGTCAACATGAACTACGCCGCCATCGACTCCGCGAAGAGCGGTTTGCAGGAGATCAATTACCCCGCAAGCTGGGCGACCGCGACGGACGGCGCTCCGATGGTGAAAGTTGCGGACGACGAGTACTTCAAGAACGTCGTGCATCCCATCCTCGTGCTCGAAGGCGACAAGCTGCCCTCCTCCGCGTTCAACGCGGACGGCTCCGTCCCCGTCGGCACCACCAAGTTTGAAAAGCGCGGCGTCGCCGTCAAGGTGCCGAAGTGGATCGCCGAAAACTGCATCCAGTGCAACCAGTGCTCCTTCGTCTGCCCGCACGCGTGCATCCGCCCCGCCGTCATCGACGACGCGACCGAGAAGCCCGCGACCTTTATCACCAAGCCGACGACCGGCCTCAAGGGCACCCAGTACCGTATGCAGGTATCCCCTCTGGACTGCATGGGCTGCGGCGTCTGCGCGAACGTCTGCCCCGGCATGAAGGGCAACAAGGCGCTCGTCATGGTCCCGCTGGAAGAAGTGGTCGACGCCGACGCGAAGAACTGGGAATTCTCCCAGACCGTGCAGCAGGCGGACACCTCCTCCATCAAGCGCACGACCGTCAAGGGCAGCCAGTTCAACCAGCCCCTGTTCGAGTTCTCCGGCGCCTGCGCCGGCTGCGGCGAGACCCCGTACGTCAAAGTCGTCACCCAGATGTTCGGCGACCGCATGGTCATCGCGAACGCGACGGGCTGCTCCTCCATCTACGGCGGCTCCTCCCCGACCTGCCCGTACACCGTCAACAAGGAAGGCCACGGCCCCGCCTGGGCGAACAGCTTGTTCGAGGACAACGCGGAATTCGGCTACGGCATGAACCTCGCTTACAGCGCGCGCCGCAATAAGCTGGCGGAAGAAGTCAAGGCGCTCGCCGAGAAGTGGGCGGAATACGCCGAGGGCAAGGAAGCCTGCGAAGAATGGCTGGCGAACATGGAAGACGCGGAAGGCAGCAAGGCGGCCGCCGCGAAGCTGATCAAGGCGTGCGAACAGTGCGACAAGTGCGGCTGCGGCTGCGACGCCCTCGTCGAAGAGGTGCTCAAAGCCAAAGACTGCCTCGTCAAGAAGTCCGTCTGGATCTTCGGCGGCGACGGCTGGGCTTACGACATCGGTTACGGCGGGCTGGACCACGTGCTCGCTTCCGGCGAAGACGTGAACGTGCTCGTGCTCGACACCGAGGTGTACTCCAACACGGGCGGCCAGGCCTCCAAGTCCACCCCGACCGGTTCGGTCGCGAAGTTCGCTTCCTCCGGTAAGCGCGTGAAGAAGAAGGACCTCGGCATGATGGCGATGAGCTACGGCTATGTGTACGTCGCGCAGGTCGCGATGGGCAGCAACAAGCAGCAGTTCCTCAACGCGCTCATCGAGGCGGAAAAATACCACGGACCTTCGCTGATCATCGCGTACGCGCCCTGCATCAACCACGGCATCAACATGAGCAAGAGCCAGGATGAAGAGAAGCGCGCCGTCGACTGCGGATACTGGCAGCTGTACCGCTACAACCCGACGCTCAAAGAAGAGGGCAAGAACCCCTTCACGCTGGACAGCAAGGAGCCGACCGGCGACTACCAGCAGTTCATCCTCGGCGAGACCCGCTACTCGTCCCTCAAAAAGACGCAGCCGGAAGCCGCGGAGAAGCTCTTCAAGGAAAACGAAGAGGAGAGCAAAGCTCGCTACGAAGGCTACAAGAAACTCGCCGACAAGGAATAATTCCTTGCGATACAAAAGATGCGGAGGGGCGCCCGTTCGGGCGTCCCTCTTGTCATGCGCATTTGCTTTGCCGCGCTTTTGCTTTGCCGCGCTTTTTGTTTTGCCGCACTTTTTGTTTTGCCGCGCATTTGCTCTGCCGCGCATTTGCTTTGCCGCGCTTTTGCTTTGCCGCGCTTTTTGTTTTGCCACCGCGCTCCCCTTCCCTCCCCCTCGCCGCGCGGCGGGGCGAAGGCCGGACGGAGGCGGAGCGGCGGCCGTAAAGGCCGCGCGGCGAGGAAGCGGCGACGCAAAGGCGAGAGCGGAGGCGGCGACCGCGCTCCCCTTTTCCGACACGGGCGCGGGAATTTTGACAAAATTTTATTCAGGCACTTGACATACCGCCCCGCGCGCGACTATAATATAGACAAGGCTGCTTGCCCGCGGGCGGCGGCTCATTCGACAAAAAAAGGAGAGACTCGAAAAATGTTGGCAAGAGATTTTCGGCACGCGGCGTGGGAACATCTGCGCGGCAACTGGGGCACGATGGCGCTCTGCACGCTGATCCTGTCGCTGATCATGGGCGCGTGCGGCGCCATGACCATCTTCGTTGTCGGCGGGTTGGCGGGCATCCTGTTGGGCGGCGCCATGCTGCTCGGCTTTGCGACCCTGACGCTGACGACGGCGCGCGGCGTGGCGCCCCGCCTCGAACAGCTGTTCGACGGGTTCCGCAACTTCACCTCCGCGCTGGTGCTCAATATCCTGATCTGGATCTTCGTCCTTCTGTGGTCGATCCTTTTCATCATCCCGGGCATCGTCATGAGCTACGCCTACTCGATGAGCTGGTTCATCCTCGCGGATAACCCGGATATGCCCGCGACCGAAGCGCGCAAGCGCTCCATCGCGATGATGCGCGGCAACAAGTGGAGACTGTTCTGCCTGGATTTCAGCTTCATCGGCTGGATGCTGCTCTGCGTCCTGACCCTCGGCATCCTGACCTTCTGGATCATGCCCTATGTGCAGACGGCGCGCGCCGAATTCTATCAGGACCTGCTCGCGCGCGAATATGCGGCGCGCACCGCGATGAACGGGCAGCCCCCGCAGGACGCCGCTCCCGAACAGGACACCGCCGCCGAACAGTACGCCGCCCCCGAACAGGACACGGCGCCCGCCGCGGCGGAACAGGACGCTCCCGCGCAGATCGAGGCGCCCGCCGCCGGGCCGACCGACGGGACGGGACCCGAACCGGACGACAAGGCGGACGGGACGGACGGCGCGCAATAAAGCGCCCGCACCAACGATGACATTGTAAAAAACATGGCAAAAAGCGGCGCGTTCGGCGCTCCCGGCGCAGACGCTCCCCAACCATACGATCGTATAAAACATAGCAGAAAGCGCGCCCGCAGCCGAACGGCTGCGGGCGCGCCCTTGTATCCGAAATCTTTTTCGCGCGGACTATTTTCCACGCATCCGAAATGTTTCCGCGCGGACTTTTTGCCCGCATGACGAAATGTTTCCGCGCGGATTTTTTGTCCGCATGACGAAATGTTTCCGCACGAATTTTTTGTCCGCATGACGAAATATTTCCGCGCGGACTTTTTGCCCTCCGATCCGAAGTTTTCCGCAAAAATTTACCGCGCAAACTTTTCCGCCTGTTCCAAAATTTTGCCTGCGCTCAACCCCGGCGGATCGGCGTGACCGACAGCAGCTCCATCGTCTCGGAATTGACGAGAAAGACAAAGCCTTCGGCGAGGCAGCGGAAATAATGCCCGCCCCGCGGACAGTTGGTGACGCGCCCCTCGTCGGTGATCTGCCCCGCCCCTTCGATACAGCGGCGGCAGTATGCCGCCACGCTTTCCGCCGCGCGGAAGGGATCCGTCTTGCGCAGCTTCTTTTCGAGGCGGGCGGAGAGATACAGCCGGTCCGCGCCCCGCAGGAGCTGCTCGCGCAGGAACTCCGTCTCGGCGTCCGCCTGCTCCTGCAGCACTTCCTGCGCCGCGGCATAGCCGCCCCACGGCACGAACACGCGGCAATCCTTTGTCGGCAGCGCCAAAAGGGAGCGCAATCCGTCCCCCAGGGGCTGCACGACGCAGTCGACCCCCTTCTCCCGCAGCCGCTCCCGCAGCCACTCGCCTTCTTCGACCGGCATTTCCCGCAAAAAACAAAAATCCCGATTTTGCGGTTCGCGCAGTTTGCGCCCGCCGCAGGCGGGGCAGCGCGGCTCCTCCGACGCAATGTGACAGTTCTCGCAATAATACATACGCCCTACCCTTACATGAGCGGGATGTTGTTCGCGCGGCAGTACGCCTCCGTCTTTTCGTCCCAGAGGGAGACCTGGACCTCGCCGATGTGCATCTTATTCAGGAGGAACATGCACAGGCGGGATTGGCCGATGCCGCCGCCCATCGTGAGGGGAAGTTCGCGCGCGACGAGCGCCTTGTGGAAGGGATACTCCAGCCGATCGAGGCAGCCCTCCGCCTTCAGCTGGGTGACGAGGCTGTTTTCGTCCACGCGGATGCCCATCGAGGAGATCTCGAACGCGCAGTCGAGGACGGGGTAGTACAGGACGATGTCGCCGTTCAGATCCCAGTCGTCATAGTCGGGCGCGCGGCCGTCGTGCTTCTTGCCCGAACGCAGCTTGCCGCCGATCTGCATGATGAAGGCGGCGCCGCGCTCGCGCACATACGCCGTCTCGCGCTGTTTGGGCGTGAGGTCGGGGTACAGATCCTCCAGCTGCTGGGTGCTGACAAAGCAGATCTCGTCCGGGAGATAGTTGTCGAGGGCGGGGAACTCGGCGCAGATGCGCGCCGCCGTCGCCTTGAGCGCCGCGTAGATCTTGCGGACGGTCTCCTTCAGAAATTCGGTGTTGCGGTCCTCGCGGCGGATGACCGTCTCCCAGTCCCACTGGTCGACGTAGGCGGAGTGCAGGTTGTCCAGCTCCTCGTCGCGGCGGATGGCGTTCATGTCGGTGTACAGCCCGAAGCGGACGCCGAAGCGGTATTTGCCGAGGGCGTAACGCTTCCACTTGGCGAGCGACTGCACGACTTCACACATTTCCCCCGTCGCCTTGAGGTCGAACGCGACGGGGCGCTCGACGCCGTTGAGGTTGTCGTTCAAACCGCTCGCGCGGGAGACGAAGAGAGGCGCGCTGATGCGCGTCAGGTTCAATGCCTGCGAAAGCTCCGCCTCAAAGACGTTTTTCACCTCTTTGAGGGCGCGTTCCGTTTCGATCAATGTCAGTTTTGGCGTATACATAGAGTACCTCGCTTGTTCGATTAGGTTCGGATGATTTTTTCTTCCGCCGCCCTGCCGCAGACCGGCGCGTGCGGCGCTTTTTGTGGAGCGTGCGGCGCTTTTTGTGGAGCGGGCGGCGGGTCAGCCTTCTTCTGTGAAGGGCGCGCAGCGGCGGAGGTCGTACAGGACGACGTCCGCGTCCGCGCAGATGGCCTCCCACACGGGCTGCGGCTGACCGTCATAGACGGCGCAGGTGCGCATCCCCGCCCGGCGGGCCGCCGCCAGCGCCTTGCCGTTGTCCTCGAACACGGCGCACGACGCGGGCGGGACGCCCAAGCGCTGCGCGCTGTGCAGGAATATGTCGGGAAAGCTCTTGTTTTTGCCCGCGTCCGCGACGGTGACGACGTCGTCGAACAGCGATTCGATGCCGCCCGCCCGCAGGATGGGGCGGAAAAATTCGGGCAGGGAAGCCGTCGCCACGCACAGGCGCAGCCCCGCCTCCCGCATACGGCTGACCAGGCGGATCGCCCCCGGCTTGAAGTAGCGGGCGCCCTCCTCCGCGCGGTAGCGGGAGAGGGACAGCGCGCGCCATTCCTCGATGACCTCCTCCGCGCGCTCGGACGGCAGATAGCGGCGCACGGTGAGCGCCGCGCTCTCCGCAAAGCCGAGGTGGGCGATCTCCTCCGCATAGCCCGGCGGGACGGCCATGCCCCGCCGCGCAAAAAAGGTCTCGTCCACTTCCTGCCAGATGCGCGCGCTGTCGATGAGCGTGCCGTCCAGGTCAAAGACCGCCGCGCGGATGCTCTTCCAGTCGATCATGTGCCACCCCGCCGCAGATGCGGCCGTTTATGTCTTGCATAGTACTATGCAAAGCGGTCAAAAATGCGCTTTATCTGCAAACCGCGCCCTGCGGCGCGGCTTTTTCGGAAAGATTCAGCTCAATAGGCGCGGGCAAAGAGGACGACGTGCTTCGCCTTTTTGCCGCAGCAGACGCAGGCCTCCGCCGTCTCGTCCTCGACGATGACGCGCGCGGACGCGGCGGTCTGTTCCTTGATCTTGTCCTCGCATTCGCGGCAGCCGCACCAGCCCGCTTTGACGAAGTTGCCGCCCTCGACGCCGCGCAGCAGCTCTTCGACCGAGCCCGCCGCAACGACGCGCTCCTCTTTGCGCCTGCGCGCGCTCTCCAAGAGGTTGGACTGGATGTCGGCGAGCAGCTTTCGGACCGTCTCGGCGGCGTTTTCGAGGGGCGCCTCGATCTTCTCGTGCGTGTCCCGGCGGACGAGCGTCATCTTGCCCGCCTCGATGTCGCGCGGGCCGAGCTCGATGCGCAGCGGCACCACCTTAATCTCCCACTCGTTGAACTTCCAGCCGGGGCTGTTGTCGCTCTTGTCCGCGTCGGCGCGGATGCCCGCCGCGAGCAGCTCCGCCTTCAAAGCGTCCACCGCCTCGAGCACCCCCTCCTTCTTCGCCGCGATGGGGATGAGGATGGCCTGCGCGGGCGCGACCACGGGAGGCAGCACCAGCCCGCGCGCGTCGCCGTGCGCCATGATGAGCGCGCCGATCAGGCGGGTGGAGACGCCCCACGAGGTGGTGTAGGCGTATTTGTGCGTGCCGTCCTTGTCGAGGAACTGGATATCGAACGCCTTGGAAAAGTTCTGGCCGAGATAGTGGGAGGTCCCCGCCTGCAGGCTCTTGCCGTCGTGCATCATCGCCTCCATGCCGAAGGTGGCGACGGCGCCCGCAAACTTTTCCTTCTCCGTCTTGCGGCCGGTGAACACGGGGATGGCGAGGCAGGTCTCGGCGAACTCTTTATACACGCCGAGCATCTTCATCGTCTCCTCCATCGCCTCCTCCTCGGTGGCGTGGGCGGTGTGCCCCTCCTGCCAGAGAAATTCGCTCGTGCGGAGGAAGGGGCGGGTGGTCTTTTCCCAGCGGACGACGTTCGCCCATTGGTTGATGAGGATGGGCAGGTCGCGGTAGGATTGCAGCCACTTGGAATACATTTCGCCGATGACCGTCTCGCTCGTGGGGCGGATGACCAGCGGCTCGGCGAGCGTCTCGCCGCCGCCGACGGTGACCACGGCGACCTCGGGCGCGAAGCCCTCGACGTGCTCCGCCTCGCGCGTCATGAAGCTGTACGGGATGAGCAGCGGAAAGTACGCGTTCTGATGCCCCGTCGCCTTGAAGCGGGCGTCCAACTCCTTCTGGATGTTTTCCCAGATCGCGTAGCCGTACGGGCGGATGACCATCGTGCCCTTGACCGGGCCGTAGTCGACCAGCTTGGTGCGGGTCACGACGTCCGTGTACCAGCGGGGAAAATCCGTTTCGATGTCTGCGATCTGATTGACGAACTGATTGTCTTTTGCCATGATGCCTCCTCGAAGCGCCGCGGCAGGGCGGCGCGGAAAAACAAAAATATGGTGATACTCCCATTCAGTATACCATATTTTTTTTTACATTACAATTATTTTTTTCGTTTTTTACCGATCGCGCGCCTTTTTCCGCCGAAAAGGCGGACGGCGCACCGCCCGCGCCGCCGTCGATATCGCGCCGCCGTCCATACGAAGCCGCCCGCGCGGACAACGCGCGGGGAAAGGGCCGCGCTCAGCCGTCGTCGCGTTCCTGCGCCGCGCTCAGCCGTCGTCGCGTTCCTGCTCCGCACTCAGCCGTCGTCGCGTTCCTGCGCCGTGCTCAGCCGTCGTCGCGTTCCTGCGCCGTGCGCCAGATCATGGACACGGAGCCGGGGCCGACGTGCGAGCCGATGACCGGGCCCATGACGCTGATCTCCGGGCGGGTGCCCCAGCGCGCCTCGACGAGGTCTGCCAGTTCCTCCGCCTGCTCCTCCGCGTCCGTATGCACGATGCGGATGATGCGCCCCGCCTCGACGGGCGGCAGCTTTTCCATGCGCTCGAGGGCGCGGGAAAAAGCCTTCTTCATCCCCTTGCACTTTTCGAGCACGGTCAGCTTGCCCTCCCGCGTAAAAGAGAGGACCGGTTTGATCTTTAACACGGTGCCCGCCGCCGCGGCGATGGCGGAGACGCGGCCGCCCCGCTTGAGATAGTACAGATCGTTCGCGATGATCGCGTATTGCAGGTGGAGGGGGATCTCCCGGATCGCCTCGGCGGTCTGCGCGGCGTCCTTCCCCTCCGCGCGCAGGCGCACCGCCTCGCGCACGAGCGCGCCCTGGGCGATGGTCGCCGCCAGAGAGTCGACGGGGTAGATGCGGCAGCCGGGGTGTTTGGCGGAGACGTCGCGCGCGGCCTGCGCCGCGACGTTCGCCGTGGGCGAAAGCCCGCCCGAGAGGGAGACGTGGACGATCTCGCGCGCGCCGCCCTCGATCAGCTGCTCGAAATGCGCGCAGTGCGCGTCGTATGTGAGCATGGACGTGCGCGAAAAGCCGCCCGCACGCAGGCGGCGGTAGAAGTCGATGTACTGCCCGTACTCGGCAAAGTCGTCGACGCCCTCGTGCAGGACGCCGTTCTCCTCCATCGTGTAGTGCAGCGGCACGATGCGGATGTCGTGCGCGCACACATAGTCGCGATACAGATCGCAGGTCGAATCAGACGAAATGACAAAACTTTTTTCCATGATGTTTCTCTCCCAAGATCTCGTGTAAGATGCCGCCCTTCCGGCGGCCTGTCCCCAAACGCGGAAAGGCGCTCCCCGCCCTGCCGCGGAAAGCGGACCTTCTCCCAAACGCGGAAAGGCGCTCCCCGCAAAAATCGCGGGAAGCGGGCCCCTTTTCCAAATCACGACAGGACGCCCTGCCGGAACGATCAGTCGCAGCGGAGTTCTCGGCTCTTCCAGAGGACGGCGACGGCGCCCGGGCCGACGTGCGCGCCGATCACGGGGCCGATGACGGACACTTCCGGCCGCGTTTTCCAGCGCGCCTCGATCATGTCCGCGAGGTCGTTCGCGTCCTTTTCCGCGTCCGTATGCACGACGTGGATGACCCGCCCCTCTTCGACGGGGCGCAGCCGCTCCATCTTATCCAGCGCATACGCGAACACGCGCTTCATGCCGCGCACCTTGTCGATGACGGACAACTTGCCGTCCTGCGTGAAGGAGAGGATGGGCTTGACGCCGAGCGCACTGCCGACGATGGCCGCCGCCGCGGAGACGCGCCCGCCGCGCTGCAGATAGAACAGGTCGTTCGCGGCGATCACATACTGGAAGTGCAGCGGCAGGTCGGTCACGGCGGCATACGCCTCGTCGAGGGTGTCGCCCGCGTCGCGGCGGCGCACCGCCTCATAGACCAGCTCGCCCTGGCCGATCGTGGCCGCGAGCGAGTCCACCGCTTTCAGGTTGAAGGAAGGATATTCCTTTTTGACATCCTCCGCCGCGCGGCGCGCCACATGGATGGTGGACGCGAGGCCGCTCGAGATGGTGAAGTGCAGCACGTCCGTGCCGCCTTCCCGGGCGATCTTTTCGAAATGCGTGTAGTGCGCGTCGTAGTTGAGCATGGACGTGCGCGCGGAGACCTTGTCCCGCAGCTGCGCGTAAAAGTCCAAATATTGTGCGTAATCGGTAAAAGCGTCGAGGTATTCGCGCACGACGCCGTCCTTTTCCATCGTGAACGAGAGCGGCGCGAGCCGCACGTCATGCGCGCGCACATAGTCCGCATACAGATCGGCCGTCGAATCGGTCGACACGATAAATTTCGCCATAAAAGTCCTTCCGGCTCCCCCTTTTCGGAGATAATAAATATTTTTCAACCAGTATATCATAATCGCCCGCTTTTGTAAACCATCTTCACCGCCCTTTTCCCCTTTCTTTCCGATCGCGCCGCTTTTTGCGGCAGGCGCGTCCCGATTTACAAAAGAGTGAACGAAATACGCAAAAATGACTTGAAAAAAGGCGGCTTTTCGATTATAATAGAGGGAGACTGACCGGAGGTTGCACCATGGAGAAAAGAGATTGGATGAATTTGCAGAGCGGCACCGACGTGCGCGGCACGGCCGTCGAAGGCGTTGCGGGGGATCCCGTGACCCTCACGGACGAGGCGGTGGGCGGCATCCTGCGCGCCTATTGCTTTGCCCTCGCGCAAAAGCTCGGCAAACAAAAACTGACCATCGCGATCGGGCACGACTCGCGCCTGTCGGCGGGGCGCATCGTCGCCTGCGCGGCGGAGGCCGCGGCGGGCTGCGGCTGCGACGTGCTGCTGACGGGGCTGTCCTCCACCCCTTCCATGTTCATGTTGCTGCAGGAGGAGGACATCGGCGCGGACGCGTCCGTCATGGTCACCGCCAGCCACCTCCCCTATCAGAAGAACGGGCTGAAATTCTTTACGAAAGAGGGCGGCCCGGAAGGGAAAGAGATCGCGGCGCTCCTCGAGCTGGCGAGCGAGGGGAAGGCCCTCGCCGCGGCAGAGCGGGGCTGCGTGCGCGAATATCGGTACATCGACCGCTATGCCGCGGGGCTCGTGCGGTTCGTGCGCGAAAAGACGGGCTGCGAGCGGCCGCTGGAAGGCAAGAAGATCGTCGTGGACGCCGGCAACGGCGCGGGCGGGTTCTATGTGGACAAGGTGCTCGCGCCCCTCGGCGCGGACACGGACGGGAGCCGCTTCCTCGACCCGGACGGGCGATTCCCCAACCACATCCCCAACCCCGAAAACAAGGACGCGATGCGCGCCGTCTCCTCCCAGGTCAAGGCGGTGGGCGCGGACTTCGGCATCATCTTCGACACCGACGTCGACCGCGCGGGCGCCGTGGACGCGAAGGGAGAAGAGATCAACCGCAACCGGCTGATCGCGCTCATCTCCGCCATCCTGCTCGCCGAGCGGCCGGGCACCATCGTGACCGACTCGGTGACCAGCGACGGGCTCGCCGACTTCATCCGCCGGCACGGCGGCAAACACTGCCGCTATAAGCGCGGCTACCGCAACGTCATCGACAAGGCGAAGGAGCTCAACGCCGCGGGCGAATACGCTCCCCTCGCCATCGAGACGAGCGGACACGCGGCGCTCTTGGAAAACTACTTCCTCGACGACGGGGCGTACCTCGTCACCCGCCTGCTCGTCAGCCTGGCGCAGCTCTCCCGCGCGGGGAAGGATATCTCCGCGCTGATCGCCGACCTGCCCGAGCCCAAAGAGGCCGCCGAGGTGCGGCTCGGCTTTACGCCGGCGGGAAAGGCGGACTTCAAGCGCATCGGCGCCGACGCCATCCGCGCCATTCAGGCGCGCGTCCCCGCGGAGGAAGGACTGTCCCTCGCCCCGGACAACTACGAGGGAGTGCGCATCAACTTTGACGCGGCGCACGGCGGCGGCTGGGCGCTCGTCCGCCAGAGCCTGCACGAGCCCATCCTCCCCGTCAACTTTGAGAGCGACGCGGAGGGCGGATGCCGGCGCATCGCCGCCGCGCTGTGCGAGCTGCTCGCCCCCTACGGCGGCGAGATCGACCTGACCGGGCTCCGGCAATACGCGCGGCGCTAAGCCGTACGCGGCGATTTGCTATATGCGGCACCGAGCCGTACGCGGCGATTTGATACGCGCGGCACCGAGCCGCGCTTCCCGAATTTACGAATCTTGTACAAGGAGACATTCTACATGAACGTTCGGCAATTGACGGTAAACGCCATCCGCGCCCTGTCGGCGGATGCGATCCAGAAGGCAAACTCCGGCCATCCCGGCCTGCCGCTCGGCAGCGCGCCCATCGGCTATACCATCTTCGCGGACTTTTTGAAGTTCAACCCGAAGGACCCGAAATGGGATGACCGCGACCGCTTCGTGCTCTCCGCGGGACACGGCTCCATGCTGCTGTATTCCCTCCTCTATCTGTTCGGGTACGACCTCTCCAAAGAGGACCTGATCAACTTCCGCCAGCTGGGCTACAAGACGCCCGGTCATCCCGAATACGGCCACACGCCCGGCGTCGAGACGACGACCGGCCCGCTCGGCCAGGGCATCGCCAACGCCGTCGGCATGGCGCTCGCCGAGGCGCACCTCGCGGCGACCTTCAACCGCGAGGGATTCCCCATCGTCGACCACTACACCTACGCGCTCTGCGGCGACGGGTGCCTGGAAGAGGGCATCTCCTACGAGGCCTGCTCCTTCGCCGGCGCGAACAAGCTGGGCAAGCTCATCCTCTTTTACGACGACAACGACATCACCATCGAGGGGGATACGGACATCACCTTCCGCGAGGACGTGGCCATGCGCTTCAAGGCGCAGGGCTGGCAGGTCCTGCACGTCGAAGACGCGAACGACCTCGACCAGCTGCGCCGCTGCGTGCGCAAGGCGAAGGCGGAGACGGAAAAACCCTCCCTCATCATCTGCAAGAGCATCATCGGCTACGGCTCGCCCCTCGCGGGGTCCGAGGCCTGCCACGGCGCGCCGCTCGGCGAAGAGAACGTGCGCAAGCTGAAAGAGAACCTCGGCTGGACCTGCCCGCCCTTCGAGATCCCCGACGAAGTCGCCGAACACTGCGGTGCGATCGCGCGCAAGGGCGCTTCCCGACAGGGCAAATGGAAGAAGCTGTTCAAGGAATACGAGCAGGCCTACCCGGCGTTGGCGGCGCTGTACAGGCAGTACATGAGCGGCGATCTGCCCGATTTGAAACAGGAAGCGGATCTTTTCGACTTCCCCAAGCCGGACGCGACCCGCGGCACGAGCGCCGCGGTGCTGAACAAACTCGCCGACCGCATCCCCAACCTGATCGGCGGCTCGGCAGACCTGGCGCCTTCCAATAAGTCGAACATGAAAAAGCGCGCCGACTTCTCCGCGCAGAACTATGCCGGGAGCAACATCCACTTCGGCATCCGCGAACACGCGATGGCGGCGATCGCCAACGGCATCCAGCTGCACGGCGGCCTGCGCGCCTATTGCGCGACCTTCTTCATCTTCACCGATTACATGAAGCACGCGATGCGCCTCTCCGCGCTCATGCACCTGCCCGTCACCTATATCCTCACCCACGACTCCATCGGCGTCGGCGAGGACGGGCCGACGCACGAGCCGGTCGAGCAGCTGATCGCGCTGCGCACCATCCCCAACATGAAGGTGTTCCGCCCGGCGGACGGCAAGGAAACGGCCGCGGCATGGATCAGCGCGCTGACCGGCAACGGCCCCACCGCGCTCGTGCTCACCCGCCAGAACCTGCCGCAGTACCAAAATTCCGGCCTCGAAGCGCTCAAGGGCGGCTATGTGCTCGCCGACAGCGAGAAGCCCGTGCCCGACGTCCTGCTCATCGCGAGCGGTTCGGAAGTGGAGCCGTGCATGAAGGCGAAGGACATCCTCAAAGGCAAGGGCGTCGACGCGCGCGTCGTGTCCATGCCCTGCATCGAGGAATTTGAAAGGCAGCCGCAGAGCTACAAGGACGAGGTCCTGCCGCCCGAGGTGAAGGCGCGCGTCTGCGTCGAGGCGGGTTCCCCCTACTCCTGGTACCGCTATGCGGGCGAGGCGGGCGAGATCATCGCGATGAGCACCTTCGGCGCCTCCGCCCCCGCCAACCAGCTGTTCGAAATGTTCGGCTTTACGGCGGACAACGTCGTCGAAAAGGCATTCCGCTCCCTCAATAAAGTCTGATGCGGCATCGCCCGTATGCGGCGCGCCCCGCGTTTTGCGGGGCGCGCCCCTTGCTCCGTCTGCGCGGGAGGCCTCCTTTGCCGAAAAAGGAGGATTCAGCCCTGCGCCGCCGTGCTCACGAAGCGCAGCGCGAGCGGTTTGCCCGCGAACGTCTGCATGAAACAGATCTTGCCGCCGCGCAGGATGAGATCCTTGCGGTATTCTCTTCCGAACAGCTCGGCGCGCAAGGACAGGACGCCGCGGGACGCGTCGCAGCGGCACGCGCCCTCCACCCGGATCGCCTTGCCCCGCTTGGGCACGGCGCGCAGCGTAAAGGCATCCCCCTCGAAAGAGAGGATGACCTCGCGATAGTCGGCGAGCAGGTCCCGCCCGCCGAGATCGGCGTATTCGCAGCGGTATTCCCCCTCATACGGGCGCGCAAAGGCGCGCAGGGTGCCGAGCTCGGTGATCGAACATCCGCCCGCCGCAAAGGCGAGGGCGAGCGCCAGGATCGCCGCCCAAAGGCGGGCCGCGCGGCGCGGGCGCGGAATACAGGTCGATTTCGTTTGATTTTTCCCCCAAAAAAGGATATAATGATTAAAAACGGACAATGCTCCGCCCAAAGTATGCCGCAGGGCATCGCTTTTATGCGCGGAGACGGGAGAGTTATGAAATTCGACGTAGAACTGGTCGGCAAGATCGGCTCGATGGCGCTCATCGACAAGCAGGACAACATGATCGACTACACGCGCGTGGCGCGCCTCTCGCGCGAGCTGCGGCCGGGGTGCATCTGGGTCTCGAGCGGCGCGACGGAGATCGGGCGGCTGGACTACATCATGCGCGCCGGCAAGGAACTGCCCGATACCGAGGAGTCGAAGGCGGACTACGCAGCGCAGGGGCAGGCCATCCTCATGCAGACCTACCGCCAGTATGTGGGCAGCAAGTACTCCGTGCGGCAGATACTGGTCGAGCACCACCACTTCAACGACCCCGTCAAGAGCCGCGTCCTGCGCGACCTGCTGCTGCGCTGCCGCAGCCAGAACGCCATCCCCATCATCAACTACAACGACGCCGTGTCCCAATCGGAGAACCGCCGCATGGAAATTTCCGCCCTCGCCAAGAGCCAGGCGGTCGTGCACGAGTGCATCGACAACGACGAGACCGCCTCGCTGGTCGCCTGCCTCGTCAAGGCGGAGACGCTGCTCATCCTCACGAGCGTGGACGGCATCTACGCCGACCCGCACGACCCCTCCACGCTGATCGAGGAGATCTCCGGCAAAAACGCGCACGAACTTATCGAGAACATCGAACATTATAAGGCGTGCTGCGAGGGGGCTTCCCGCAAGGGCGCAAACGGCGCCAAAGCCAAGCTGGAATACGTCAAGGAAGCCGCCGCACAGGGCACCCGCGTGCTCATCGCCAACGCCCGCTATTCCATCCGCTCCATCCTCTCCGGCGAAGTCCGCTGCACGCGCATCCGGATGCGCTGAAAAGCCGAGGCACGCCGATCGAACAGAGACACGCCGATCGAGCCGAGGCGGCACCTCGCGCCGCCCCTCAAAAGCGCGGCGTTGCGATCGAAAAGGAAGCGCTTCCCTTACGGCGGCGCCGTACACCGAAGCGAACCGCCCTTGCGGCGGCGCAATAAAAAAAATCCGAAAGGAGGAAAAGAGATGAACATTGACACTCGCTGGATCGAACCCTACATGACGGCAGGCTTTCTGATCGAAAGCGGCGAAACGGAAAAGGCGCGCGAGATCTATGCCAAGATGAAAGAGGACATGGCCGCCGCCGGCGAACCGGAAAAGAACATCCGCATCATCGACAACTGCATTGAAGTCTCGTACGTACAGGACGAGATCATCGCCCTCAAAGCGAACGGCGGCGACAAAGCGGCGATCGCCGAGCTGGAAAAGAAGAAGCGCGCCCTCATGCTGCGCTGACCGCCCCACGCGGCAGGAGCCGACGCGCCGCCGTGCGGAACGCGCCAAACGGAACGCGACGAGCAAAGCGCCGCCGTGCGGAGCGCGACGAGCAAAGCGCCGCCGCGGAGGCAGCGCCGGATTTTAGACAAAGACATATCGATATCGCGCGGAAAGACGCGATCTATGTCACGCATACTACTTCGCATCTGTAACGAAAGAGCGGGGAATGCAGCCAAACGGCGCCTTCCCCGCTCTTTTTTGCTCAGCCTCGGTCGACTTCGTAATGGCAGCCGGACTGCTGCGTCGGGGGAAGCGTTTCCCCTTCCTGCATATGCACGCTGCCGATCACCTTGCCGTTTTGGTCGATGACCTTGTAATTCGCCGTCTTGGGCGCGATGTCACCGCAATTCAGTCTCATCACGAATACCTCCTGTTCTGAGATACCGCCAGTATGTGCAGCGCGGCCCCCTTTATGCGCCGATCAGCAAAAAAAGCGCAGCGCGGCGAGGACGAGGGCGAGCAGCGCGAGATAGAGCGCGAACGGCCAGAGCCCGCCCCGGCGCATACGCCGCAGCATCGCGCGCACCGAGACCAGCCCGCCGACGGCCGCGCAGAGGGCGCCGACCGCGAGGCACTGCCACGATACGGCGACGACGAAGCCGTCCTCAAGCAGCGCGGACAGCAGCTGGACGGCGAACGCGCCCGCGATGACGGGGATACTCAAAAGAAAGGAAAAATCGGCGGCATCCTCGCGCGAGAGGCCGCAAAACGTCCCCGCCGCCAGCGTGACGCCGCTGCGCGACAGCCCGGGCAGCACCGCCAGCGCCTGCGCCGCCCCCACCGCGAACGCGCGGCCGGCCGTGAGCGGGCGGGACGCGCCGCCCGCGCGCAGCTTGCGATCGGTCAGAAAGAGCAGCAGCGACGTCAGAGCGAACGCCGCCCACAGCCATTCGCCGCCGAAAAAGAGGCGATCGATCGCGTCGCCGAGCAGCACCCCGACGAGGGCCGCCGGGAGGGTCGCCCCGATCAGCCAAAGCAGCTGCCTGCGCGCGCGGCGGAACATTTCCCACAGGCGGCGCGCATATACGCCGAGGACGGCGAGCAGCGTCCCCGCGTGCAACATGACGCCGAGGAAAAGTCCGCCCCCGTCCACGCCGAGGATGCGCTCGAACAGCAGCAGATGCCCGCTCGACGAGACGGGCAGAAATTCCGTCAGCCCCTGCACGATGCCGAGCACCGCCGCCTTCCACAGTTCCATGTCCACCTCCGCGAGGCAACCGCCCGTCCTATCTGTATGCCGAAGGCGGGCAAAAAAGAAGCAGACCTCTTTTCAATAAAAAAAAGCGCCGGTTTGTGCGCTTGTTCGAGTACTATGTCATGTATAAACGGATCTTATTGAAATATATATCGCGTATTTACATGGATTTATCCCATAGCGGCGACGCGCGTACCGCTCGCGTCGTAGCGAACGGTCCCGCCCTGCAAGATCTCCTCCTCCCCATGTACGATGTAGACGATCTCCGCGCAATAGTAGGCGGGCTCTTCGACGGAGACGCTCACTTCCAGCGCGGCAAAGAGGCCGAGATCGTCCGTCTGCGCGCATCCCGCGACGCGCATTTCGGAAACGTCGCCCGCCTCCGCGCCGACGTACAGCGTCAGGCGGACGGGCAGCGCGGCGGGGCTGAGCGCGAACTCGTTGCGGGCAACGGCCGTGACGGTGCCGTCGCCGTTCCCCTTCAGGCGCACGGACAGCAGCGCGAACACATTTCCGCCCCCCGCGCAGGAAGCGAGGGAAAAGCAGAGGGCCAGCAACAGCAGGAGACTGAGCAGGACGGAACACTTCTTCATCGCTTCTTCCCCCGCAGCAGATAGACGAGCAGCAGCACGAGCAGCGCGATGAATACGGCGAGGAAGGCCGAGAGCACGAGCATGGGCGTGTTCTGCGGGATGGTGATGATCCAGACGGTGGCACCCGCGTCGTACATGCTGTCCTTGACGGCATAGACGATGGTCAGGATCAGCCCGACGACGGCGGCGAGGAGCAGCGCGCCGATGACGGCGAGCAGAGCGATGCGCACCTTTTGCGAGCGGATATACCCCGCCTCCCCGTGCGGGCGCGCCGTGCGGCCGCTTTCCGCCGCGCCCTCGTCCGCAGGGACGTCGGGGGCATCGCCGTCCGCGGGGAAGTCGGCGGCATCGTCGCCCTCCGGTTCGATCTGCAGGCGCGCAAAGATATGCGCGGCCTGCCCCGGCTGCGGGCGGCTCTTGCCCGATTCCCAGCGGGAGACCGTCTGGCGCGAGACCTGCAAAAGGTCGGCAAGCTCCTGCTGCGACAACCCCTTTTCGCTGCGGTAACGTATGATCCTTTCCCGAAAATCCATAGGCCGACCCTACCCCTGCGAGAGCTGCCCCGTGCGGCGGGGCGGCGCGAACTCTTTACTTCATTATAACACGGATGCGCGCGAATGTCAATGATTGCAGGCGCCGCCCTGCGCGAGGGTACGCCGCCCCGGGCGGCGGCGCGCGGCAGTTCTCTCCGGCATCTCCACCAGCAAAAAGAGACATCCGATCGGATGCCCCTCCTTATTTTTAAGATGATCGGGGCCGGCCGCGCAAAGCGCGGTCGCCCCCTGTTTTATGATGATCAGGGCTGGCCGCGCAAAGCGCGGCCAAACTCTTCGCTTCGCTCGAGTACGAACTGCCGCGCGCTTCGCTGCAATCATGCCGCCGTTTCCCGCGCGCGGCAGTTCTCTCCGGCACCTCCATCAACAAAAAGAGACAGGCCTATACCTGTCTCTTTTTGCTGGTGGAGATGATCAGACTCGAACTGACTACCTATACGTTGCGAACGTATCGCTCTACCGGGTGAGCTACATCCCCGTTCAAATGCTATATTATTATAGCGTATTCGCGCCGATTTTTCAATCGTTTTTGCTTGCTTTTCAGATAATTTTTCAAAAAAAATTTCTTGCGCGCCCGTGTACGGGCACTTCACCGCGGCAACGAGCGCAGGAAAAGCAAAACGCGGGACGATCTGCAACGGCGGGGCGCGGACGAGCGGAACACGAAGCGGTACGCGGAACGATCCACAAGCGGAGCGCGCAAGGGATAAGGGCGGCGAGGCGCACGGCGCAACCGGCGGCGCGGGCGGGCGGACAAAACACAAGACAAGGCGCTCTAAAAAACGGCGGCGCCGTTCACGGCGACGGAGCGCGCAGAAAAGGGCGGAACGGCCCGCGGCGGCGGGCGCGGGGCGGGCGACGCGGGGCACACGCGGGGCGGCGCGGTCTTTGCTTGACAAATCCTCTCTCGCGCGGTATAATATGGGAGAAGCGAGGGATATGCCCCTCGCGCAAGGATATTGTATGGAAGCGAATATGGAAAAAGTTACCAACGTCGCCGTGCTCATCGACGCCGAAAACGTCGGCGCGCAGAACGCGAAGCAGATCTTCGACGAGGCGTCCAACTACGGCAACGTGATGGTCAAGCGCATCTTTGCCGACTGGTCCAAGACCTCCGTGCGCGCGTGGAAGGAAGAGGTCAACCGCTATTCGATGACCGCCGTGCAGCAGTTCGAAGTGCAGGCGCGCAAGAATACGACGGATATCTGCCTCATCATCCAGGCGCTGCTCATCCTGTTTGAAAAGGATGTGGACGTGTTCTGCATCGCCGCGGGCGACTCGGACTATACCCGCCTCGTGCGCGAGCTGCGCGAGCGGGACAAGACGGTCATCGGCCTGGGCGGGCGCAACGTCAACCAGAGCTATGTGAACGCCTTCAACGAATTCATCTACCTCGACGGCGGCGAAGAGGCCAAGCCCTCCAAGAAAAAGGAGCGGACCAAGGGCGGCAAACCCGTCCCCGCCGCGGCCGCGCACCCCGCGGCGGCGCCGCAGGAGGAGATCCTCGACAACAAGCGCAAGAGCGATCTGCACAACATCATCGACCGTATGCTCGACAACAGCGGCAAGGCATTCTTCGCGCAGATCTCCTCGGAGATGAAGCAGAAGTACTCCGACTTCATCCCCAAAAACTTCGGGTGCAATTCCTTCAAGAAGATGATGGAAAAACTCACCCCCTATTTGAAAAAATACTCCATCGGAACGGAGGCGGACGGCACGACCATGTATCTGTACCGCAAAAAGCAGTGAGGTGACGGCGATGTCGGAAGCCGATCTGTATAAATTTTTTTCCGCCTACGACGGGGAGGCCGACCTTTCCGACTTTACGCCCGCAGAGCTGGAAGAACTGCTGCGCGCGCGCAGAGAGGACGGCGCGCTCCCGCGCGAGAGCTTCAAAGAGAAATACTTTGCCTATTACGACGACGTCAAGAGCAGCTCTTTGAAGAAGCAAGACTGGTGATCATATGGGTACGCGAGCATTTTTGCCCGCGCGAGAGGCCGCAAGGCCTCTCTTTTTTTGCGCGGAAAACGGGAGAGCCGCACACGGCTCCCCCGCATCGGATCGATCCTGCCTCCCCTGCTCCATGAGGGCGGACAAAAAGGCCGCCCTGTACGGAAAGACAGCCCTGCACGGAAAGACAGCCCCGCACGGGCGGCGCGTTCAGTTCGATGGCGCATCGTCCTCGCCCGGCGCAGGCTTGGCGGCGGGCGGCGCGGAGGGCGTATCCCGCGGCGCGGGCTTGGCGGCGGGCGGCGCGTTCAGTTCGATGGCGCATCGTCCTCGCCCGGCGCAGACTTGGCGGCGGGCAGCGCGTGCCGTTTCTTCCACGCCTTGATCTCGGCGAGGCGGGCGGCGATGCGCGCCTCCGTCCCCTCCTCCGTCGGGCGGTAGTAGGTGCGGCCGAGCAGAGAGTCGGGCAGGCACTGCATGTCGGTGAGCTTGTCGGCGGCGTCGTGCGCGTATTGATACCCCTTGCCGTAGTCGAGCTCCTTCATCAGCCGCGTGGGCGCGTTGCGGATGACGAGGGGGACTGGCTCGGCGAGCATGGTCAGCGCGTCCTTTTTGGCGCGCTCGTAGGCGAGGTAGGCGGCGTTGGATTTGGGGGCGAGGGAGAGATAGATGACCGCTTCGGCGAGATGGACGCTGCATTCGGGCATCCCGATCCAATGGCAGGCCTGGTAGGCGGAGACGGCCAGTTCCAGCGCGCGCGGGTCGGCGAGGCCGACGTCCTCGGCGGCGAAACGGGTGACGCGCCGGGCGACGTAGAGAGGATCTTCCCCCGCCTCGAGCATACGCGCCAACCAATAGACGGCGGCGTCCGGGTCGGAATTGCGCATGGATTTGTGCAGCGCGGAGATGAGGTTGTAGTGCTCCTCCCCCGTCTTGTCGTACAGGAGGGATTTTTTGGAGGTGATCTGTTCGATGCTCTCGCGGGTGACGCGCACGGCGTCCCCGTCCGCCTCGCCGTTGAGCACCGCCATCTCCAGCGTGGAGAGGGCGCTGCGCGCGTCGCCGTTGGCGAAGTTGGCGATCGCCTCGAGCAGGTCGTCCGCGATCTCGACCTTCTGCCCGCCGAAGCCGCGCTCGTCCGTCAGCGCGTGACGCAGGAGGGAGACGAGCTCCTCCGTTTTGAGCGATTGCAGGACGAATACCTTGCAGCGGGACAAAAGAGCGCCGTTCACCTCGAAGGAGGGGTTCTCCGTCGTGGCGCCGATGAGGATGATGCTGCCCTTCTCCACGAAGGGGAGGAAGGCGTCCTGCTGCGCCTTGTTGAAGCGGTGGATCTCGTCCACGAAGACGATGGTGCGCGCGCCGTAGATGCGGTTCTTTT
>DXFD01000077.1 GCA_019114625.1 Candidatus Borkfalkia faecigallinarum
CGGCGCTCAAAGATTGGCGCAACTGGCTCATCTTCGCCGCCGTGTACGCGGTCATGACCTCGCCGACGTGGGCGGGCTGGCTGCTGTTCCTCGTCACCGGCGATCCGTGGCATCTGACCTATTCCTCCGCCTATATGGCGTTCTGGGCGCTTCCTTTAACCCCGCTGATACCCCTTTGTATCGCCATTACTTTGGGTATTCGGAAGTTAATACATAGAAAGAAGCCGCCTCATTAAAGGGGGCGGCTTTCTTATAAAAATGCCCGTCCGTTTCGGACGGGTACGCGATGGGTACGATTTTCGAGTTTCTTCAAAGCACATTATTTTGTGTTTTTATTCGTTTGAACAATACTATATATTGTATGTTGCGGCAACGCTTTCGATTTCGAGTCGTGCGCGTTCGACCGCTCCGCCATCTCTGCATTCCGTTTGTATATTATACCGCATTATTCAAACATTGTCAATCTTTCCGGCAGGTGTTTTATCGATAATATCGTCAAAATCCCGACGATCCCCCCTGCCACGATGCTGAAAGCGCACACCACGGGAAGCTGGACGAACAGCGAAGGCGCTTCCATCCATAAAACAGCCACGCACGTGCGGGCGATGTTGCCGACGATCGCCCCGGCGATGCTCACGGAAAACAGCCCCGCCTTCGGGAAAAGCGCCGCGTACAGCCCCGCCATCAGCGCATACGCGCAGAGGCTGCCCGCCAGATTGAGCCACAGCGTAAACCAACCCGCGAAGAGCGCCGTCAAAAGGTTCTTGGCGATGACAAAAAAGAAGGCGTCCCCCGCCCCGAAGCAGACGATGACGAAGAGCACGAAGCAATTCGCCAGCCCGATCCTGACATACGGCGCGAACGCGATCAGGGGCGGGACGAGCGACTCGATCAAGAAGGTGATGCTTGCCGCCGCGAGCAAGACGCCCAGCGCGGCGATGCGCTTTGCCGAAAAATGCCCGTTCATATATCCGTCTCCAGCCCTCCGCCCTCGATGACGATCGTCATTTCATGCGCCAGGCACACGATCTCTCCCCACGAACGGCGCCCGAAAGAAATGCACGTCCGATCCGGGCAATCGGCCTCGGCGACGCACACGCTCCCGCCCGAAACGCGGATCCGGTTGTAATCGCTCCGATCGGCCGCTCCCGTATACGGGATCACGATCCCCTTTCCTCCTTCGATGTAAAAGAGATATTCCGCGTCCTTCTCCAGATCCGCCGTGAAGATCTTTTCCCCGCGATAGCAGACAGAAAAAGACGCGCCCGGCTCTCGGGGGGCGTAGAACGCCGCCAGAAAGAAGACGGCCGTGAGCAGCAGCGCCGCCGCGAGCACGACGACATCCCCCCATCCAAACCGGCGTCCCGCGCGGATATAGGCGATCTTCTCCCGCCGGTTCATCGCCCGCTCCGTTCCGCCACATAGCGGATGTATTCCTCTTCGCGCGCGCAGGCGACGACGGCGTCCTCCGCCGCAGCCGCATCCGAACGCACGAAGATGTCCTCGATCTCCGTCTCCGGGCTGACCAGCGCCGCGTATTCGGTGCGGTTGAGCGCCGTGCAATCCCCGACGGCGTAGAATTTCCAGTCCGCCGTGATGACGACGGCACCGACGCCCCGCTCTTCGGCGAGCCCGACATAAAAGGCGAGCGCCTCCGTCAGCGGCATACAAAATCCCGCCGTCGAATAGGCGTCCGCGCGCGCCCCCGCATACGGAACGGAGCGCGGCACGGTGACCATGATGCTGATCACGCCGTTTTCCGACGGTTTTCCCGTCGACGGGTCGATGATGTGCGAATAGATCCGCCCGCCGTAAACGTACGAGCGGTAGGTATCGGCGCTGGTGCTGACGGCCGCATCGGACAGGCCGATGACAAACAGTCCCTGCCCCGCCCCGCTCCCCGCCGTCACGGCGGCGCGTGGATTTTCGATGGAGGCCGTATAGCCGAGCGAGGCGTTCGCGCCGCGCTTGTGCCCCATCAGCACGGAATTGGACATGACGGACAAGATCGCGTCCACGGAAGAGCCGAACGTCTCCGTCAAGAGGCGCGCCGCCCGGTCGCTCATGTATCCCTTCGCGACGCCGCCGAGGTCGATGCGGACCCCGTCCCGCGCCTTGGATACCGTGCCGTCCTCATGCAGGATCACGTCGTCAAAATCGGAAAGGGCCGCCGCGTCGGCGATCTGCTCTGCGGACGGCTCGGGGCGCGGGCGGGTGTAAGTCCCCTCAAATTCGGGCGTGAAGCCCCATAGTTCACTCAAATTATACAGCGCGGGGGAAAAGGCGCCGCCCGTCTCCGCAAACAGCTCTTTGCAAAGGGACAAAAGCGCGTAGGTGTGTTCCCCGACGGCGACGCGCTCCCCTGCCGACGCCGCGTTGAAGCGCGCGACGTCGCTGTCCGCGCGTTCGGCGCTGACCATATCCTCGATCTCGTGCAGGAGCTGCGTCACCGACGCCGAGACGTCCTCTTTTTCCCGTGCGGAAACGGCCTCTCCGCCGACATAGAGAGAGGCCAAAGAAAATCCGACATAATACGGCGACGCCTGCTGCGGCGCGCAGGCGGCAAACAGGCAGAGGGCGGCCAATAACAGGCCGACTGCCGCACGCCTCATACGGCGCATCCCGTCACCTCGATCATTTATCTCCGTAGAAGATCAGCCCCAGCGTCCCCGGCCCGCAATGGGACGCGATGACCGGGCCCACGATCTGATAATCGATCTGCAGGTCTCCCCCGAACTCCTCTTTCAGGGCGCGGACGAAAGCGTCGCCCGTCTCGGGGCAGTCCGCCTGCAAGACTTCCACGCGATAGTCGCGCACGTTGCAGTGATGCTCGTGCATAATGCGGATGAACTCGGAAAAGACGCGCTTGGCGCCCTTGATCTTGCCGACGCTCTGCAGCGAACCGTCGGGAAGGATGGAGATCATGGGCTTGATGTTGAGCAGCTTGCCGAAGGTCGCCGTCAGGGCGGAGATGCGGCCGCCGCGCTTGAGATAGACGAGGTCGTCCACGACGAAATAGACGACGGTGTGCGCGGACAGCTCTTGCAAGTAGGCGTCCAGCTCGTCCATCGTCGCGCCGGCGCGGTACTTTTCCGCCGCGTAGCGGACCTGGAACCCGGCGCCGAGGCTGATGGACTTCGTGTCAAAGGTGCGGATCTCCCGCTCCGGATATTTTTCTTTCAGCGCGGCGATCGCGCGGTCCATGCTCTGGAAGGTCGCCGACAGTTTGTGCGAAAAGGTGATGTAGTAGATATCCTGCCCCTCTTGCAGGACGGGCTCGAAATAGTCGATATAGTCCTGCTCGTTGATGGCGGACGTGGTCGGGACCGTGCCCTCGCGCATACGCTGATAGAAATGCGCGAAATCCGTCGCCTCGCCGAGGTCGTAATAGTATTCCTTCCCGTCGAGCACATACGGCATCCGGATCACGTGCAGCCCGTACTCTTTGGCGACGGTGTGCCACAGTTCGCAGTTGGAATCACAAAAAAGCTGGTACATGGTTTCACTCCCTTCTGGTCTGTTTCGGCGTCAAACGCCTCTCTTATTATACCGTTTTCCCCGAATATTGGCAACCGATTTGCAAAAAATCAAAATTTTTTGTGGACAATTTTTTGCTTTTTGTCTTTTTCGAGCAGATAACAGTTGAAGATGACGCCGATGACGAAGCAGGTCATCAGGATATACAGCCAGAGCAGGAACAAAATGAGAAAGACCGCCGCCCCGTACAGCTTCCCGATCGAAGAAAAGCGGACGTAGATGCTGAACCCGAAAGAGGCGGCCCCGCCGAGGAGCAGGGTCAGCAGGCTCCCCCACACCACGTCGCCCACGCGCACGCGGTAGGGACAGATGTAGAGGTTGAGCAGGAGGAGCAGCGCAAAGACGACGCACCCGAACAGGAGATAGACGGCGACCTGCGCCGCGAAAGAAGGCAGGATGCGCGGCAGCAGCGCCACGCCGACCAGAAAGAGGGAGATACCCGCCAAAAGCAGCAACAGCACGATAAAGATGAGCGCGAGCGCGGACAGGCGGACGATGAACGCCGCCTTCTTGCGGGCGACCTCGTAGATGATCTCGCCGCTGCGCCGCATATGGAAAAAGAGATTGGATGACGAATACAGCGTCGTCGCGAGGAGGACGACGGAAGCGCCCGCCGTCGCGTTGGCGGCGGCGTCGCGGAAATAGAGAAAGATCTCGCGGAAGTCGGCAAAGATCTCTAAATCGAAGATCGGCGCATAGTCGATGTGCAGCTTGCCGAAGAGGAGCGTCAGCCAAAACAAAAAGGGCACGACGGACATGACCAAAAAAAACGCCATCGTCCCCGCGAGCGTCGTGTATTTTTTTGCGGAAAGATATGCGAACGCGGCGCGCACGCCGCGCACCGCGTTCCGGACATGGATGCGGACGCCGTTCATACCGATAGTATACGCATCCGCGCCCCGTTCCATCCCTCTTTATACAGGCGGCACAGCCCGCGAAAAATGCACCCGCAGGCGTCGCCCCGCCGTCCTTCCCATTTTACAGGCGGCTTGTTGAGACCGGCGGCCTGTTTTTTGCAAGCGAGCATGGACGGTTTTTTACAAGCGCCTTATTTTTTACGCGCTTCCTGCTCTTTATAGGCGGCGCAGCTTGTCAAAAGCTCGTCCGCGAGCGTCGCCGCCGCGCCGCTCCCCTCGCCGCCGAGCAGGCGGACGATCTCCGCCTTCCGCCCCTGCGCATCCAGCGCGGCGATCTCCGTCCGCGTCTTGCCTTCCGCCGTCTCCCGCTTAGAGATGAGGAAGTTTTCATCCGCCATCGCAGCGATTTGCGCCAGATGCGAGACGGCAATGATCTGGGTGCCGCGGGCGATGTCCGCGAACTTCTCCGCCACCACCTTGGCGGTGCGGCCGCTGATGCCTGCGTCGATCTCGTCAAAGATGTAGGTGGAGATCTCCCCGGCGGACATACACGTCTTGATGGCGAGCATGAGGCGGCTCATCTCGCCGCCGCTGATGACCTTGTTGAGCGGCTTGAACGGCTCGCCCGCGTTGGCGGAAAAGAGAAAGCGCATCGAATCCAGCCCTTCGGCCGTCGCGCGCGGCGCGTCCTCCGCCCCGTATTCGGCAAACTCCGCGCCGAAGCGGGCGCTGCGGATGTTGAGCGTCCGAAGCTGCTCGCTCACGCGGGCGCAGAAATCGTCCGCAGCCGCCTTGCGCGCCGCCGTGATCGTGCGGCAGACGGCGTAGACGGCCGCGTCGTTCTTTTCCGCCGCCGCCGCGAGCGCGGCGGACTGCTCGTCGCTGTGGGAAAGGAGGTCGTATTCCTGCCCGATCTGCCCGCGATAGGCGAGAATGGCCGCGATGCTGCCGCCGTATTTCTTTTTGAGGCTGCGGATGAGGTCGAGGCGGCTCTCCGTTTCCGCCGCGTCCCGCTCGTCGAAGGTCAGGTCCTCCGCGAGGGAGGCAACCGTCTCCCCGACGTCCTCCGCTTCCGCCGCCAGCCCTTCCAGCCGCTCGACGAGGGCGGCGTACCGCGCGTCCAGGCGGGAGATCTCGGACAGGCTGCGGCGCGCGCCGTGCAGGCTGTCCACCGCCGCCCCGTCCTCGGTCAGCGCCTGCGACGCCTCCGCGAGGGCGCGACCGATCTTTTCGATGTTGGCGTAAAAGAGCCGCTTGGCCTCGAGCGTCTCCTCCTCGCCCTCCGTCAGCGCGGCGGCGTCGATCTCCTCCGTCTGATAGCGCAGGATATCCAGCCGACGGCCGCGTTCCGCGTCGTCGCCGCCCAGCGCCCTGCGCTTCGCCGAAATCTCCCGCCGCTCGGCGAGCAAGCGGGAAAGTTCCGCCTTCGCCTGCGCGACGGGGCCGCCCGCCGCGCGGTCGAGCAGGGCGAGCTGGTTGGCTTCGCTCAGAAGATAAAAGTGCTCGCTCTGGCCGTGGACGTCCACGAGATGCGACGTCACGCGGCGGAGCATCCCCGCGTTCACGGGGCAGCCGTTGATCTTGCTGTCGCCCCGCCCGTCCGCACGATAGCGGCGGGAGACGATCAGCTCCTCCTCCGCGTCGATGTCCATCGCGCGCAGCTCGTCCAGCGCGCGGCTCTCGGGCGGCACGCGGAACACGGCCGTGACGGAGCAGTCGGCCGCCCCGTTGCGGATCATCGAGCGATCCGCCTTGGCGCCGAGCACAAAATTGATGCTGTCCAAAATGACGGACTTGCCCGCACCCGTCTCACCGGAAAGGACGTTCAGCCCCTCCCCGAGCTCGATCTCGGCGCTCTCGATGAGCGCCACGTTGCGTATGTTCAATCTGACAAGCATGGTTATTTGAGAAATTCGTTGAGTTTTTCGACGACGACGCGCGCCTTTTCCTCGCTCTCCGCGACGATCAGCAGCGTGTCATCCCCCGCGATCGAACCGACGATCTCGGGCAGGTTGAGTTTATCCACGATCATCCCCGCGTTGCTGCCGTTGCCGCGCAGCGTCTTGACGACGACCTGATTCATCGCCGGACGGATGGAGAGCACGCACTCGCGGAACAGATTGTGCATCTTGGGCGAGATCTTGTTGTTGCCGTCGTCGATATAGGCGTAGCGGTATTTTTTGGCGACGCCCGCCACCTTGAACAGCCGCAGGTCCTTCACGTCGCGCGAGACGGTCGCCTGCGTGACGGTATATCCGCGCTTGTTCAGCTCCGCGCACAATTCTTCCTGCGTTTCGATCTCCTTCGCCCCGATGATCTCGAGGATCGCCGCCTGTCTCCCGCTCCTCATGCCATGTCCTCCAGTCACTTGCTCCACTTGGTCAATTTGAACAGCAGCCTGTCGAAGAAGTTGCTGTCCGCCCGCTTGAGAAATTCGACGCAGAAATCCGCCTTGCGCAGCACCGCCTCCTCGCCGCCCGCCATTGTCAAAGCGGACCTGCCGTCGCAGAAGAGGTCGAGCGCCACGGCGCTGTCCGCGAGGCGTACGCGCAGCTCGCTCGAATCGGCAAAGACGATGGGCCTGTTGTGCAGAGAATGCGCGCAGATGGGCGTCAGGATAAACGCCTCGATGTCCGGCGTGAGGATGGAACCGCCCGCCGAAAGCGAATAGGCGGTCGAGCCCGTCGGCGTGCTGACGATGACGCCGTCCCCCACGAATTCGTCCACTTTTTTGCCGTCGATAAACGCGGTGACCGCGACGACGTTGTCGTCCGCCGCCCCGCCCGCGCCCCGCTGGAAAACGGCGTCGTTGAGGGCATAGAAGGTCTGCCCGCCCGCGCGCACTTCCAGGACGCTGCGCCGCTCGACTTCCGCCCGTCCGGTCAAAAGGGCGACCGCCTCCGCGACCTGTTCCCCCTCAAATTCCGTCAAGAACCCGAGATTGCCCGCGTTGATGCCGAGCACGCGGATGCCCTTCCTGCCCGCCGCGATGGCGGCTTTGAGGACGGTACCGTCCCCGCCGAGGATGACGAGCGCGTCGACGCCCCCGATCGCGCCGACGTCCTCAAAGACGGTATAGGCGATCTTTTTCCTTTTCAGGAGCGCGAAGAGCGACTCGCAGATCGATGCAAATTTTTTTGTCGTGCGATTGCAGTAAATACCTACGTTCATGCAAATATTATACAATATTTTATACATTTATGCAATCAAATCGGCAAACTTCCGCCCGACCTTTTTCCGCGCACCACGGCAAAAGCCGCCGCCCTTGCGGGGCGGCGGCGAAATATGCCTGACATAGTACTCTGCATCTTTTGGGAAAAGGCGGTATGCGACCTCGTATCGCCCCTACGGCGCGGGCGCGTCGATCTTTTTGAGGACGCGAGCGGGGACACCGCCGACGACCGTGTCGGCGGGGACGTCCTTGGTAACGACCGCACCCGCCGCGATCACGGCGTTGTCTCCCACCGTGATGCCGGCGAGGATGGTCGCGTGCGAACCGACCCAGACATTCTTCCCCAAGCGGATGGGCGCGGGCTTCATGCTCGCGCGACGGGCGGGATCGAGCAGATGGTCGAGCGTCGCGAACACGACCTGGTGCCCGATCAGGCAGTTGTCGCCGATGTAGATACCTCCCTGATCCTGAAAGCAGCAGCCGGAATTGACGAACACATTCTTCCCGAAAAAGAGGTTTTTGCCGAAATCGGTATAAACAGGCGGAAAGAGGCAGAAACCATCCCCCGGCTCGCCGCCCGTCAATTCCGCTACGAGGGCGCGCAACTCATCCGGAGTGTGGAAGTTGCCGTTGATCTGCGCCGTCACGCGCTGCGCCTCAACAGCCGCCTCGCGCATCCACGCCTGCAATTCTTCCGCGTCGAGCAGTTCTCCCCGCGCGACGATTTTTCTGTATGTCTCGATATCCAAAATAAGAATGCTCCTTTTTCGCGCGGCTTTCTCCGCCGCGCCCGTTCTGTTATACTCGCGGCTGCCCCGCCTGTCAACTACTTCTTCCGCACGGCGACGCATCGCCCGTCGTTACCGGCCGAACCTTCGCGGAAAAAGACGGCGGCTATTTTTCAGGGAACAGCACATAGAAGGTGCTGCCCTTGCCGACCTCGCTCTCGACGCCGAAGCGGAAATCGTGCCGAAGCAGGATGGTCTTGACGATGGACAGACCCAGCCCCGTCCCCTTGATGGGGCGCTTGTGCGTCTCGGCGGAGCGGTAGTAGCGGTCCCAGATGGTCGCGCGCTCCTCTTCGGGGATCCCCTTGCCCGTGTCGGTCACGGTAAAGCGGAGCTCTCCCTTTTCGGCGCGGTGCAGGCCGACCGCGATCTTTTTGTCCTCGCCCGTGTAGTTGACGGCGTTGCCGACCAGGTTATAGACGACCTGTTCCAGCTTCTCCGCGTCCGCCTCGGTATACAGGCCCGCCTCGATATCCTTCTCGATGGTAAAGCCCTGCGTTTCCGTGAGATACTCGAAGCGTTCGAGCACAGTGCGGATAAAATCGGACAAGTTCAGCCGGCTCAATTTGAGCGTATCCATCCCCGAACGGATCTTGGAGATGTTCAGGATGTCGTTGACCAAAGAGGTCAGGCGGTCGGATTCGTCGATGATGACCTGCGTGTGTTTGGCCCGCTTTTCGGGGTCGGCGCCGGAGATCTCCTGGATCATGGACGCGTATGCCTTGATCATGGTCAGCGGCGTCTTCAGGTCGTGCGTGACGTTGGCGAGCACTTCCTTTTGCAGCGAATCGGATTTGCCGATCTCCTCCTTCGCGTAGTCGAGCGTCTCGGCGAGCGCGTCCATCTCGGCGTACGAATACTCGCCCTTGAAGTTGACGGAGAAGTCGCCCCCCGCCATGCGCTTGGCGGCGCGCGTGATCCGCTTGATCGGCTTGGTCAGCCACAGCGACAGGAGCGCCGAAAGGACGAGCGCGAGGAAGATGACGAGGATCGCGATGGCGATCAGCTGCACGCGCATGGAGCTCAGCGCCGCCTCGGCGAGCTGCGTGGAATAGTTGACGTACAGATAGATATCGCCCGTCGTGTTCATGTCGACGGCGTACCGCCCCGCCGGATAGCGGGCGATGTAGACGTAATTTTCGCCGCCGATGACCGCCGCCAAGCCGCACGCAAATTCGCGCCCGTCCTCGATCGCTTCGTCCAGGTAGGCGACCGCGCGGCGGAACACGGCGGTGTCCGGTTCGGCAACGAGGCCGTAGCCGTCCGGGTCGATGACCTCCGTCGGGTACAGGATATTCCCCGAATTGTCGAGCAGATAGGCGGTGACGAGGTCGTTCTCGTTCATGACCTGCACGAGGTAGCGGTTGATCTCGTCCTCCCCGCCCGGAATGCCCATCAAAAAACCGATGTCTCCATAGGCCTTGTCGCCGACCGACGTCAGTTCCTTCGTCATGTCCGCGCCGAAAAAGACGCGCAGAAGCATCGTCTGGAAGATCCAGGTGAGGAAGATGATCACCGCCGCGAAGGCGATAAAACTCAGCCACAAGATGAAGTTGATGCCGTAGATGTGTCTCTTCCGCGTCATGCTTCGAATTTATATCCCAGCCCGCGCAGCGTGACGATGAACTTGCGGTACTCGCCCAGGCTGCTGCGCAGCATCTTGACGTGCGTGTCGACGGTGCGGTCGTCGCCGTAAAAATCAAAGCCCCATACGTCGGACAGAAGTTTTTCGCGCGAGAGCGCGATGCCGTTGTTTTTGACGAGATAGAACAGCAGTTCGTATTCCTTAGGGGTCAGGTCGAGCTTTTGGCCGTCCACATAGACGTTGCGGCCCTTCATGTCGATCTCCAGCCCCTCAAATTTGAGCACCTCGCGCGCGGACACAGCGCCCGCCTTGTGCCGCTTGGTCACCGCCGCGATGCGCGCCATGACCTCCTTCGGCGAGAAGGGCTTGGTCACATAGTCGTCCGCCCCCACCTCGAAGCCGAACAGCTTGTCATACTCCTCGCCGCGCGCGGAGAGCATGATGACGGGGATGTCCTTGAATTTATGGATCTCCTTGACGGCGGAAAAACCGTCCAGCGCGGGCATCATCACATCCATCAGGATGATGTCGTAATCGTTTTCCCGACACATTTTGACGGCCCGGATGCCGTCCTCCGCTTCATACGCCTCATTTCCCTCAAACTCGATGTACTCGCGCAATACGTTGCGGATCATCTCCTCGTCGTCTACGATCAGCACTTTCATCTCGGTTCTCCTTCCAAGGCCGCACGGCCGGCCGTTTTTTCCTTATTGTAAAGGAACAATATTATTATAGCACCATCGTTGCATGAAAAACAAGTGAAAATTGCCCTTTCTCTCTGCAAATAATACGAACAAATGTTTGACTTTTGCGCAGCTTTGTACTATACTGTAAGAGATCCGAGCGGTCTCGGGCGCGCGCTCCGCGCGGATACCGGGCCCGAAGCCGCGGGATATCCGGGCGAAGATCGGGAGGCTGAGCCATGCTGGACGCGGAAAGACTGAAAATACTGACGGAGAGCGCGAAGTACGACGTGTCCTGCTCCTCGTCCGGTTCGGCGCGCGCAAACCGCAAGGGCGGGCTGGGAAACGCCAGTCCCGGCGGGATCTGCCACTCCTTTACGCCCGACGGGCGGTGCATCTCGCTGCTGAAGATCCTGCAGAGCAACCGCTGCGCGTACAACTGCCTGTACTGCCCCAACCGGGCGGAGGCGGACGTGCCGCGCGCCTCCGCTACGCCGGACGAGATCTGCGAGCTGGTCATCGCCTTTTACAAGCGCAACTACATCGAGGGGCTGTT
>DXFD01000078.1 GCA_019114625.1 Candidatus Borkfalkia faecigallinarum
CCCAGAACGCCGCGAACTCGATGTGCGTGATGGAATCGGGGAAGTACAGGTCGCGGATCTCGGTGCAGTCGAAGAAGGTGTTGACGCCGATGGTCGTCATGCCGTCGGGCAGGATGACCGTCTTGAGCGAATGGTTGGAGCGCAGGAACCCTTCGGGCGTACGGATCTGCCCGGCGGGGAACTTGAAGAATTCCAGCCCGCTGGAGATGAAGGCTTCCTTGCCCGTCGTGCCGTCGAACGGCCCGCCGAAGGTCGCGTCTTTGAGCTCCGTCAGCTCGGCAAACGCCTTTTCGCCGATGACCTGGACGGTCGAGGGGATGGAGACGCTGCGGATGACGCAGGAGACGGTGCCCGCCTCGAGGTTGGCCTGGTTGTAGCCCATGAACGCCTGGTCGCCGACCTCGGTGACGGGCAGCCCCTCATAGACGGTCGCGATCTCGAAATGGGAATCGGTGCAGCCCTCCTTCGGGCCGATCGCGATATAGGACGAGCCGTCCGTCGAGAGCATGTAGTCGATGTTGTCCGTGCCGCCGACGGTCATTTTCAGCGATTCGACCTGCTCGCCCAGCCGTTCGACCTCGGCTTCCGCCTCTTTTAACTTCTTTTCCGCTTCGGAGAGCTGCTGTGTCAGTTCTTCGATCTTGGCGGCGTCGTCGCCGCTCCCTCCGTTGTCTTCGCACGCGCTGAACGCGCATACCGTAAACAGCATTGCCACCAAGAGCAGCGACGTGATCACGGTCCTGGTCCACTGTTTCATAGTTCTTTCCTCCTTATAAAAAATTTTTTATCGGCACGGCATGAGCCTCTCGCCCGAACGCAGGCAAGCGCGGGAGAGCGCGGCGCGGCCCCGAACGGAGCGCCGCTTCCCGCCTTGCAAGCCCAGTATAAGGGCGCGTTCCCCTTTTGTCAATATGGTTTTCGCAACTCAATCTCCGTGCAGCGTAAGTCAAGCCGCGCGGCGGGCATACCGCCCGCCGCGCAAAAAAAAGCGCCGCGCCCTCGCCGCAAACGCCCTCGCCGCAAACGCCCTCGCCGCAAACGCCCGCCGCGCAAAAAAAGCGCCGCGCCCTTTCGGCAAAAGCGAAAAGGCCGCCGCGGCGCCTGAGGCGCCGCGGCGGCCGAAAAACTTTGCCTGCCGGATATTTCGTTTGTATGCCCGCTTCCCCCCTCGGCGGCGGGCGGGCCCTGCGCGGCGGCTCCCTTCCCGCAGGCGGGCGGGCCCCGTGCAACGACTTCATCCCCTTGAGCGGACGCGCCTTCTGCGGCGGAGCCCTTCCCGCAAACGAACGCGCCTTATGCCGCGGTCCCCTTGCCGGCGGACGCGCCCTGTGCGGCGGCATCCGCGCCGGCGGGCGCGCTCTGCACGTCCGGGAAGAGGATGTCGACGTGGAAGACGCCGCCCTCTGCCGACACCGAGAACTCGCCCGCGTACCGCTCGACGATCTCCCGCATGCTGACCATCCCGAAGCCGTGGTAGCCGTTCGGCTCGCCGGTGGTGCGCGGGAGGCCGTTTTCAAACACCAGCTCCCCCTCGTACCAGTTGCTCACGTTGACGGATACCATGCTCCCGTGCTGTTTGATGGAGATGGAGATGACCTGCTTGTCGCTCTCGAGATGCTCGACCGCGCGCATGGCGTTGTCGATGGCGTTGCCGAACAGGCTGTACACGTCCGGGTCCTTCATGAAGAGGAGGGGGACGGCGTTGGTCACGCAGGTGAGGCGGATGCCCTGCGCGCGGCAGCGCAGGCTCTTTTCGGTGAGGATGATGTCCAGCGCCTCGTTGCCCGTCTTGAAGGTCGCGTCGTAGATGGAGACGGCGTCGGCGATCTCGGCGAGGACCTCGCTGTCCAAAACATTCTGCCCGATCGCGCGGATCTGGTGCTTGAGGTCGTGGCATTTGAGGTTGATGAGGCGGACGGTCTCCTGCGAGAGGACGTATTGCTGCTCCTCCTCGCGGCGGAGGCGCTTTTCCATGTCGAGGTCGTGCTCGAGGTCGCGCACGCGCAGCAGCTTGAACTGGATGTACATGAGCAGGCAGGAACAGAATACGTTGTTCACCGCCAGCATGATGAGCGCGTTGCGGTTGTACGGGTCGTAACAGGTGTACGTCACGACGGAGCTGAGCACGATGTTGAACAGGCTGATGAAGATGACGACGGTCAGCAAGGTCAGGTTTTGCAGGTCGATGGCCATGTTCTTCCGCATCCGCCTGCCGAAGATCAGGTAGATCGCGAAATAGGCGAAGAAGTGGCACCCCAAAAATGCCGTAAAGGTCTGGGCGTTCTGCAAAAAGGTCAGCGTGCCGCTCGAAACGTAGATGGACGCGGACGGGTCGAAGTAGAAGAGCAGACCGACGATGTCGTACAGCTGGAAGGCGATGTGCTGCACGCCGTAGCCGGCGAACGCGCAGAAGAAGATGCCCTTCCAGCTCTCTTCAAAGCAGAACTTCATCAGCGGGATCGTGACGGCGAACATCGCGAAGAACATGAACGCGTTGTACAGCGCGCTGTAGCTGACGATGGGGATGAGAAAGCTGACCCGCAGACAGAGGAGCACCATCAGCCCCAGGCGCAGCAGAAAATAGGGCTTGCGCTTGAGTTTGAGGCAGAACAGCGCCTCGGCGCACAGCAGTTCTGCCATGAAGATGGGGCGGTACCAAAAGAGCTGGGACGCGGGGTTGTACCACATCAAAAGGATGGACGGCATTTATCGACCCCTCCCCCGAAATATCGGGTGAGCGCCTGCATGAACTGCTTGCGCTTGGATTGGCTGATCTGCAGCCGGTCGCCCGTCGTCAGCTCCAGCTCGAAGCCCTTCACGCCCGAAACGTAGGCCATGTTGACGATGTAGCAGGCGTTGCAGCGCGCGAACAGGTCGGGCGAGAGGTGCTCCTCGAGCTGTTTGAGAGAGCCGTACACGGTCAGCTTCTCGCCGGCGGCGGTGTGGTAGTTGAGGTAGTGGTTGGTCACCTCCACATACACGATGTCCTTGTGGTCCAGCCAGCGCTGCTCGCCGTTCATCGGCAGGCTGATCTTGCGCCGCCCGCCCCGCAGGGAGCGGAAGGCTTTGTCCACCTTCAGGCGGAATTCATAATAGCTGATCGGCTTGACGATATAGTTGAAGGCGTTGACGTCGTATCCCTCGACGGCGAATTTGGCCATCGTGGTGACGAAGATGAGGACGATCTCCTTATCGACCTCCCGCAGCTTGTGCGCCGCCGTCATGCCGTCCGTCCCCTCCATGCAGATGTCCATGAAGAGGATGTCCGCGTCCCCCGCGTATTCCTCCAAAAAGCGGTCGGCGGACGAAAACGTGCGGATCTGCACCGTCAGCGCCTCTTCCGCGCAGTAGCGCTCGATGTAGCTCTCCAGCATCCGGCTGCATTCCGGTTCATCCTCCACGATGACGATCTTAAACGGCAACAAGATGATCTCCTCCGCAATGTATGAAGTACTCCCGCGCGGCGCTTCGCCGCGGTGCGCCCCGCCCGCAAAACGCCGAAGCGCGCGGAAGGCAGGCCCGCGCCGCGGCGGACAAGGCAGGCCCGCGCCGCGACATCGGCGGACAAAAAAGTCCATCGCCGCGGCATGGCGGACAAGGCAGACCCGCGCCGCGAAGCGCCGCAGCTGCCCCGGCTCGGCCACATGCGTATTATATCTCACCTTTTACACTTTGTCAAGCCCCTTTTTTTGGTTTTATTTCCCGCGCTTTCCCCGACCTTCTCCGTCCCTTTATGGCTTTCCCCTGCCCTTTTGCGGCTTTTTTCGCCCCCTTTTGCCGCGCAGCGGGCGCGGCGGCGGGCGGGCAAAACGGGTGCGGCAAAGCGGGGCGCGGACAGCGTTCCAAAGCAAATCCGGAAAAAACCGCGGCGGCGCGGAACGGGCCGCGCAGTCGGGAACGCGGCAGCGCGGAAAAAACGCGGCGGCGCGCCGCCGAAACGCCTTCTCCTCCCCCCCTCCCCCAAAGCGCGGGCGCACAAACGCGGCGGGCGGGCGCATATACATGATAGCGGGCAAACCTGCCCGAAAACAAAGGAGAACATTGTATGGACGATCGTATCTTTTTTCCTTTCGGCATTGGCGGCTGCGAATGCACCCCCTGCTGCCCGTCGGCGACGGCGCAGGTGACCGTGCTGCGCGGCAGCATGGGCCCGCGCGGCGCCACCGGCCCGCAGGGCCCCGCCGGACAGACCGGCCCCGCCGGAGCAACGGGAGCAACCGGAGCGACCGGAGCAACGGGCGCGACCGGGCCGCAGGGCGAACAAG
>DXFD01000079.1 GCA_019114625.1 Candidatus Borkfalkia faecigallinarum
TAGGTGGCGATGCCGCTCATGCGCTGCAAAAAGTTGAGCGCGGTGCGTTCGCCGGTGAGGATGGCGCGCATGTCGCCGCGCACGGCGGCGAGTTTTTGCCCCTTTTTGACGGACTCGCCGTCCCGCGCGAGAAGCTCGACGCGCACCCCGCCGAGCAGTTCATACACGCGCGCGAACACGGGCAGCCCCGCGATGACGCCGTCCTGCTTGCAGATCAGCTCCGCCTCGCCCTCGGCGGGCGCGCGCAGCACGCTGTTGGTAGAGATGTCCTCGCTCGTCACGTCCTCGGCGAGCGCCATGCGGATGAGTTCGTCCGCGCGGATCTTCATGGAAATTTCGTCAATCAATGGTAGCCTCCCGTTCCGCCTCGTCGCGGATCATTTTTGCATCCTCCGCCCGCAGCGCCGCGACGTCCGCATAGTCCGCCGCGTCGATCGGGGGAAAGGTCTTCAGTTTGTCCGAACCCGCCATCGCCTGCGCCGCGCGCTCTGCCCAGATCAGGCTTTCGAGCAGCGAATTGCTCGCGAGGCGGTTCTTGCCGTGTACGCCGTTGCAAGCGGTCTCTCCCGCCGCGAACAGGCGGGGCATACTCGTGCGGCCGCACAGATCCACCCGGACGCCGCCCATAAAATAGTGCTGCGCCGGCACGACGGGCACGGGGTCTTGCAGCGGGTCGTACCCCTCCGCGCGGCAGCGCGCGAAGATGGTGGGGAAATGCTCGCGAAGCGTCCGCTCCCCGACCGGGCGCATATCCAGCCAGACGTGGTCGGTGCCGTCCTTTCGCATCTGCGCGCGGATGTCGCCGGTGACGATATCGCGCGGCATCAGCTCGTTGCAGAAGCGCGCGCCCGCCTTGTCCAGAAGCACCGCGCCCTCGCCGCGCACCGATTCGGAAATGAGGAAGCGCCGCCCCGGCTTCGCCGAATAGAGGGTGGTCGGGTGGATCTGCACATAGTCGAGATGCTCGACGGCGATGCCGCGGCGCAGCGCGATGCCGAGCGCGTCCCCCGTCAGGTGGCGGTAGTTGGTGGAATGGCGGAACAGTCCGCCCACGCCGCCCGTCGCGAGCAGGGTGGCGTCGGCATAGACGGGGAAGACCTCGCCCGAGGGGATGTCCCGCAGGACGCCGCCGCAGCAGCCCTCCGGCCCGACGATGACGTCCAAGATCTCCGTGTATTCGAGGATGGTGAGATTGTCCCGCGCGCGCGCCTCCGCCAGGAGGTGCGAAGTGATCTCCTTGCCCGTCTCGTCGCCGTGGAAGAGGATGCGCGGACGGGAATGCCCGCCCTCGCGCGTGAAGCGGAAGTTGCTCGCCTCGTCCCGCGCGAAGCGCACGCCGCAGCCGACCAGCTCTTCGATCATGGCGGGGGAACGCTCGATCATCTGCCGCACGGCGGCTTCGTCGTTCTCGTAATGGCCGGCGCGCATGGTGTCCTCGAAATACCCCGCGAAGTCCCCCTCGCCGCGCAGCATACAGATGCCGCCCTGCGCGAGAAAGGAGTCGCTGCGGTCGGCGGCGTCCTTCGTGATCAGCAGCACGCGCGCCGTGCGCGGCAGGTGGAGCGCGCAGCACAGCCCCGCCGCCCCCGTGCCCGCGATGAGCGCGTCATACCGCCCTTCGATGTTTTTCATATCCTCTCCCCGCTCTTCACCGCGCGAGCTCGAGCATCCGCTCGAGCGGGCGGCGCGCCGCGTCCATGCGCGCCGCGTCCATGCGCACCTCGTACCCGCCGCCCGCGAGGCAGGCCTCCACTTTGGCGGGGGTGATGCGCTTCATGTCCGCGCAGACGGGCGTCGTCGGCACGAACCGCTTGCCCGGGCAGCGGCGGGACAGCTCCCACAGCACGCCCGGCTCGGTGCAGAGGATGAACTCCGCCGCCCCGCTCTTTTCCGCATACGCGATGATCTCCGACGTGCTGCCGACGAAATCGGCGAGGGCGAGCAGCTCTGCCCGGCACTCGGGATGGGCGAGCACGGGCGCGTTAGGGCGGGCGAGCTTTTCCCGCTCGACGTCCGACGCCAAAAGCTGCGCGTGGACGGGGCAGTACCCGCCCGAAAAATAGAAGCGCTTGCCCGGCACCTGCGCCTGCACGAAGCGGCCGAGGTTTTCGTCCGGAATGAAGAGGACGTTTTGGTTGGGCAGCGCGGAGACGATCCTGACCGCGTTGGAGGAGGTGACGCACACGTCGCTCTCCGCCTTGAGTTCGGCGGTGGAGTTGATGTAGCAGACGACGGCGAGGTCGGGCACCCGCGCGCGCAGGGCGCGGATGCTTTCGGCGTCCGCCATGTGCGCCATCGGGCAGTCCGCCAAGTCGTCGGGCAGCAGCACGCGGCGGGCGGGGTTGAGGATCTTGGCGCTCTCCCCCATGAACCGCACGCCGCAGAAGACGATCGTGCCCTTGTCCGTCTGCGCCGCGACCTTGGCGAGATAGTAGGAATCCCCCACATAGTCCGCCATCGCCTGCACGGCGCCGTCCGTGTAGTAGTGTGCGAGGACGACGGCGTCCCCGCGCCCCTTCCGTTGTGCTTCCATGAAATGCCTTGCCTTCTCTTGTTTTTTACAGATACTATACACAAAAGCGCGACAGCTGTCAAGACATCTGCCTATACACCTGCCAAAGGGGCGAAAAATGCAAAAAGCGCGCAGAAAATGTTTTCCGCACGCTTTTTGCTCATGCCCATAGTTCCGTCATTTTGTTTTCGGATCTTTTTCCTCTTCCGCCATGCGGTCTTTGTACCTTCGGCTGATCGCGTCCGCGATGATGGAGAGATAGTAGACGATCAGGCTGAAAAAGGTAAAGCCGCACATGAGCAGCACTAAAAGAAAGAGCGATACAGACATCAGCATGATCGAGCAGTAAAGGTACATCCCGGCCAGGGAACAGAAACAGATCCCGTTCGCCAGATACAATTTGGCTCGCTTCGATATTTTACGCATTGCCGTTCCTCCCGTAAAGTTTTTCGGCCGGAGCCTGGTTTTATTGTACGGCCAAACGGGCGGTTTGTCAATGACCAAAGGGCGCAAAACCGTCCCGTTTTTGTCCCAACCGTGTCCCGCGGCCGTCCCGGCGGCGTTCGGACGGATATTTTTTGCATTTTCCCGCAAACCGTTGAATTTTGCCCCGCGCCGTGCTATACTGAAAGGGAGAAAACGCGGGAGGGGAAAAGAATGGAAAAGATGGACGGGCATTTCCTGCGCAAGCTGCGCGAAGAGCGCGGATGGTCTTTGCGGGAATTTGCCGAAAAGATATACACCTCCAAATCGACGGTGCGGCGGTGGGAGCAGTCCTCCCCGCCCGGCGACGAAGAGACGCGCGCGCGGATCGCGGAGGCATTCGGTATGAGCGAAGAGGCGCTGCGGGCGCGCGGCGAGGCCTTCCGCACCGAACAGGCGCGGGCGGAACAAAAAAAGCGGGAGAAGGAGCTGGCGCCCGAACAGCTGGCGGAGCTCAAATTCGGGACCAAAAAGCTGCTCGTCGCGCTGGGCGTGCTCGCCGCGGCGGCGCTGCTGGCCGTGCTGCTCCCCCTGCTGTTCTCCCTGCTGCTGTGAGCGTCGCCCAACGAAAACGAACAACAGCGGAAGCGGCGGACGACGATACCAAAAATACCAAATACAGCCTGCGGGCGCCCCGTACACGGGGCGCCCGCAGAACTTTATTCGGCGTTGAGGATCTCCTTCATCTTGGCGATGGCGGATGCCCTGCCGTCGCAGCCCAGCTTCATGTAAATGGCGCTGATGTAGTTGCGCGCGGTGCCGTCGGACAGGCCGAGCGCCGAGGCGATCTGGCGGTTGTTGAAGCCTTCGAACAGCATGAGGGCGATCTCCACCTCGCGGTCGGAAAACCCGAAGGCGCGGCGCAGCTTGATCTCGCGGTCGGACGTGACCATCTTCGCCGCGTCGCTCACCTTTTTGGCGATCTTGGCGGGCAGGATGGTGTCCCCCGCGTAGGCGTTCTTGATCGCCTCGATGAGGGCGGGGGCGCTGATATCCTTTAATAAATAGCCGCACGCGCCGTTGTTGAGGGCGCTCAAAATATAGTCGCTGTCGTCAAAGGTGGTCAGGACGAGCACTTTGACGCCCGGATAGCGCTTCTTGATCTCGCCGGTAGCGACGACGCCGTTCATGCGCGGCATACGGATGTCCAGCAGCGCGACGTCGGGCACCTGCTGCTCCATCAATTCGAGCGCCTCCTGCCCGTCGTGCGCGACGGCGATGACTTCCAGCTCGCCCGAGGAGGCGAGCACGCTGCGGATCCCCTCGGAGAGGATGACCTGATCGTCCACGATCATGACCTTGATCTTCATGTTTGTTTCTCCCTGTCTGGCTGTGCGGGGCGCTTGAGGGCGCCCGGAAGGCTGAGGCGGATCTCAAACCCCTCGCCCGGTTCAAAGGCATAGTGTACCATGCCGCCCAGCGCCTCCGCCTTGGCGCGCATGCCGGAGAGGCCGAACCCCTCCTTGAACTGTTTGCGGTCGACGCCCCTGCCGTTGTCGGAGAGCAGGAACTCGACGTAGCTGCCCATGTCGCGCAGCTCGAAGAAGAAGGCGGTGCTCCCGCCGTGCCGCACGCCGTTGGAGATGCCCTCGCGCAGGGTGTTGGCGATGAAGCGCTCCGCTTCCTCCGTCATGGCGATGTCGTCGATCTTGCTGCGCACCGTAAGGCCCGTCCCCTCCGAGGAACCCGCGATGATCTCCTGCAAAAAATCGCGGAAGGAGATGTCGTCCCGCCGCCCGGAGAGCAGATGGACGGACAGCCGCAGCCCGTCGAGGCAGTTTTTGGCCTGCAAATTGGCGGCGTCGATGCAGCGCTTCGCCTCCGCCGCGTCCCTGCCCAGCGCCAGCCGCGCCGCCTCCGTCTGCATGATGACGGTCGTCAGCGAA
>DXFD01000080.1 GCA_019114625.1 Candidatus Borkfalkia faecigallinarum
TTTGCAGGCGGCGGTACGGGAAAAACCCCGCCGCGAACATGGCGGCGGCGCCGAGCAGCAGGCCGACGAGCTGCTTTTTCAAAAAATAAAAGGCGTCACCGTACTGCGTTTCGGCGGTGTAACAGCTCGCCGAATAGACCATGAGCGCGCCGAAGGCGGCGATGAGCAGGGTGAGCGCCGGGATGGCGATGCAGCCGGGCTGCGGGCGCGCGTCGCGCGCCCGCAAGACAGCCGCCCCCGCCGCGCCGCCCGCCCCTGCCGCGCCCGCCGCACCGTCCGCCCCTGCCGCGCCCGCCGCGCCGCCCGCCGACGACGCGCGCCCCACCCGCAAGAGCGGACCGCGGCGGCGGGCGGACCGCCCGCCGACGACGCCCCCGTCAACCCGCGTCGGACGCCCGCGCAACCGCTTCCCCCTCCCCCGCCGCAGGGGCGGCGGGGGCTGTCTGCCCGGCAGGAGCAACGGGGCCCGCCTGCCCCGCGGGAGCAACGGAGCCCGCCTGCCCCGCGGGAGGCTCTTCCTCCCGAGAGAGCGCGGCTTCCCCGAACGGCTCCCCCGCGAGCGAGGCGGCTTCCCCGAACGGCTCCCCCGCGGGCGGTGCGGCTTCCCCGAGCGATTCCCCCGCGGGCGATGCGGAAGCGCTCCCTTCCCCCGGCGACGGAAACGCGGCCTCCCCGCAGGCGGGCGGCACGGGTTCCGTCTGCTCCGCGGACGGGACTTCCTCTTCCAAAGAAAACGGCGCGGGTTCCGTTTGCTCCGCGGGCGGGGCTTGCTCCGCCCGCGGAGGCGCGGACGGAGGCGCGGACGGAGGCGCGCACGCCGTCCGCCCGGGAAGGCCCTCCCCGCGCACGATCGCGGCAAAGCGGTCGCCCCGCTCCTCATAGCCCGAAAACTCGTCGAAGCTGCTGCTGGCGGGGCTGAGCAGCACCGCCTGCCCCGCTTTGGCCGTCATCGCGGCGACGCGCACGGCGAGGTCGAACTTGGGCACGAGCGCGATGCGCGGTTCGCCCGCGCGCACCGCCGCGTCCAGCAGGCGGAAGCGGTTTTCCCCGTACAGCACGCAGCAGACGACGCGGCTGCCGCGCAGCCCCGCGAACAGGCGGCCGTAGTCGTACCCCTTATCCTTCCCGCCCAGCAGCAGGACGGTGTCCTTGCGCATACAGGCGACCGCGCTGAGCGCGGCGTCCACGTTCGTGCCCTTCGAGTCGTCGATGAACTCGATCCCGCGCACGCAGGCGACCGGACGGATGCGGTGGCGCACCCCCGGCATGGAGGAGAGCGCGGCGGCGATCGCGCCCGTCTCCACCCCCATCAGCCGCGCGGCGCAGGCCGCCGCGAGCGCGTTGCGCACATTGTGCTCGCCGCCCAGCGACAGGCGTTCGGCGTCCATGATCTTTTCGTCCGCAAAATACAGGGCGCCGTCGCGGAAGAAGGCCCCGTCGGCCTCGCCGCGCAGGGAAAACCAGCGCACGGGGCAGCGCACCTTTTCCGCCATCTCCCGCACGATCGGGTCGTCGCGGTTGAGGACGGCGAACTCGCTCTCGCGCAGGTTGCGCAGCAATTTGCTTTTGAGAAATATGTAATTCTCCATCGTGTAGTGGCGGTCGAGGTGGTCCTCGGCGACGTTGGTGACGACGGCGACGTGCGGGCGGATGCTCGAGAGCGTTTCCAGCTGGAAGCTGGAAATCTCCGCCACGGCGACGGAATCCTCGTCCGCCTCCCCGACGACGGAGGTGATGGGCCGCCCGACGTTGCCGCACGGCACGCACCGCAGCCCCGCCGCGCGGAAGATCGCGCCGAGCATGGCGACCGTGGTCGTCTTTCCGTTCGTGCCCGTGACGGCGACGAGCGGCGCGCGCAGGAGGCGGCAGCCCAGCTCCGCCTCCCCGACGATCGCCTTGCCGGCGCGGCGGAAGAGCACGGGCAGCGGATGGTCGATCGGGATGCCCGGGCTGAGCACGAGCACGTCGCACGCGCGCACGCCCTCCTCCCCGCCGCTCACGGCCCGCGCGCCCGCCGCCCGCAGGGCGCGCGCCTGTTCGCTCTCCAACGCGGCGGGACGGTCGTCATACAGATACACCGCCGCGCCGCGCGCGAGCAGGAGATCCGCCGCCGCGATCCCGCTGCGCGACAGCCCCGCCACGAGAAATTTCTGCGTCTTGAAGTTCATAGTTTCCCCCTCCCCCGAAACGGGATCTTTGTGCGAAATATGTCAGACATATTACTTCGCAAAAGCCAGACAAAGCAGGCCTGCGGCCGCCGTGATCAGCGAATAGGCGTACGCGACCTTGCTTTCGGAATACCCGCACTTTTGCAGGTGATGATGCAGCGGAGCCATGCGGAACAGCCGCTTTTTCGTCGTTTTATAGTATATGACCTGCAGGATGACGGATATGCCCGAACAGACGAACATCACCCCGAGCACGGCGATATAGAGCAGATTCCCGCCGAACGCCGCCACCGCCGCCGCAAACCCGCCAAGGCCGAGCGAGCCGGTATCCCCCATGAACACGGAGGCGCGGTGGGTGTTGAAGAGCAGGTACCCCGCCAGCACCCCGCACAGGATGAGCGCGAGCCGCGCGAGCGGCACGCCCGCCTCCCCCGAAAGGAGGAAGGTCAGCGCCGCCAAGGCGGCAAAATACCAGAAGCTGACGGACGCCGCCAGCCCGTCCAGCCCGTCCGTCAGATTGACGCAGTTGGTCGCGGCGACGAAGGCGAAGGCGGCGAGCGGGACGATCCAGACGCCGACGTCCGCCGACCCGCCGAGCAGCGGCAGGTGCAGCTCGGTCAGCCCCGCCGTGTAGCAGTACAGCCCCGCCAGCAGCGCCACGGCGAGCTGGAAGAGGATCTTCTGATAGGCGCGCAGGCCGAGGTTGCGGCGGCGGCGCAGTTTGAGAAAGTCATCCAGAAAGCCGACGGCGGCGTACGCGCAGCCGAAGGTGATCGCCACGGCGGTATGCCTGTCCGCGTACAGCCCGAACGGGATCGCGCACAGCGCCGCGGCGCACACGAACGCCAGCCCGCCCATCGTGGGCGTGCCGGACTTGTCCATATGTTCGCGCACATAGCCGAGGATGTACTGCCCCGCGTGCAGCTTTTTCAGCAGGGGGAGCAGGAGGGCGCACAGCAGCGCCGACCCGCCCCCCGCCGCGAAAAGGATGACGATCTCTGTCCTCATTGTTCCCTGTCTTTGCCGCGGGCGGCGCACTCGATCGCCCCGCGGACGGCGGCGATGTCGTTGTAGATGTGCCGCACGCCCATGATCTCCTGATAGGTCTCGCCGCCCTTCCCCGCGACCAGCAGCACGTCGCCCGCCCGCAGCAGATCGACCGCGTACTCGATGGCGCTCTCCCGGTCCACCACGACGACGTAGTCCTCCGTGTTCGGGCGGACCCCCTCCTCGATCTGCAGGATGATGTCGAATGGGTCCTCGTAGCGGGGGTTGTCGGAGGTGAGCACGGTGAAATCGGCGAGGCGGGCGGCGATCGCGCCCATGAGCGGGCGCTTGCGGGCGTCGCGGTTGCCGCCGCAGCCGAACACGCAGAGCAAACGCCCCGCGCAGTGGCGGCGGAGGGCGGAAAGCGACTTTTCCAACCCGTCGGGAGTATGCGCAAAGTCGACGAATATATCCGCGCCGCGGAAGCGCGCGACGTGCTCCAGCCGCCCGCTCACCCGCGGCAGCGCCGCCAGCCCCGCCGCGATGACGGGGACGGAGACGCCCAGCAGTTTGGCGCACTCCGCCGCCGCCATCGCGTTGTAGACGTTGTGCAGCCCCGCGAGGCGGAGGCGGATCTCGTACAGCTCGTCGAAGAGATTGATGACGAAGCGGCTCCCCTCGAAGCTCTCGGTAATGTCGACGGCGAACACGTCGGCTGGGTTTTCCAGCGCGTAAGTGAAGGGGCGCTCGCAGGTCGACGCGAGCTTGCGCCCCTCCGCGTCGTCCGTGTTGAGGACGCCGAAGCGACACACGCCGGGCGCGAACAGCTTTTCCTTCGCCGCGGCGTACGCCTCCATCGTCGGGAAAAAGTCGAGGTGGTCCTCGGTCAGGTTGGTGAAGATGCCCGCCTCGAAGGCGATGCCGTCCGTCTTGCCGAAGTACAGCGCGTGCGCGGACACTTCCATGACCACATACCCGATGTCCGACGCGACCATGTCCGCCAGCACTTTATAGAGAAAGTCGGGATCGGGCGTGGTCAGCTCGGGCGCGATCTCCTTATTCGCGTAGCGGATGCCGAGCGTGCCGATGGTGCCGCAGCTCTTGCCCGCCGCCGTCAGGATGGACGCCAGCATATGCGCCGTCGTCGTCTTGCCGTTCGTCCCCGTGACCGCCACCATCTTCAGCCGCCGCTCGGGATGGCCGTAGTAGGCCGCCGCGATCTCCGCGACCGACTGCCGCCCGCTGCGGACGACGATCTGCGGCACGTCGAGCGGGAGCTCCCGCTCGACGACGAGCGCCGCCGCGCCCGACGCGACCGCCTCCCGCGCGTAGTCGTGGCCGTCGTGCTCGCCGCCCGCGACGCAGATGAAGAGATCGCCGCGCAGGACGTGGCGGCTGTCCGTGCCGATGCCGCCGATCTCCGCGTCGCGAAAAGATGCCGTTCTTTCGTAACCGATCTGTCCCAACAATTCGCTGAGTAACAAAAGTTCACCTCTCCTTTAAGATTCGTACGGGGGGATGCCGCGCACGTCGATGATCCCCTGCATGACCTCGCGCGCGGCGGGCGCCGCCACCACGCTGCCGTAATAGGCGCCCTGCGGCTCGTCGACGATGACCAGGACGAGATACTGCGGGTCGTCGGACGGGAAAAAGCCGAGGAAGGAGGACACATACTTGCCCTGCGCGATCGCGCCGTCTTCAAACTTCTGGGCGGTGCCCGTCTTGCCGCCCACCTTGTACCCCTCGATATACGCGCGGCTGCCGCTGCCGTCCGCGACCACCCCCTCGAGCAGGGAGGCGAGCGCGCGCGACGCCTCCTCGCCGATCGTGCGGTTGAGCAGGACGGGGGCGATCTCTTCCCGCTGCTTTCCGTCCGCCGAGCGGATCTCGCGCACCAGCCGCGGGCGGTAATAATAGCCGCCGTTGACCGCCGACGCGCCCGCGCAGGCGAGCTGCAGCGCCGTGACCGCGACCGTCTGCCCGAACCCGATGCGCGCGAGGTCGCAGGCGCGCACCGCGCTTTCGGGCAAGAGCATCCCCTGCGCCTCGCCCGAAAAATCGATGCCCGTCGCGGAGCCGAAGTGGAATTTTTCGAGATACTCGTAAAAAGTTTCGGTGCCGAGGGCGAGCGCGATGTCGGTAAAGCAGGGGTTGCAGCTGTTGTTGAGCGCCTCGGCGAGGGTCTGGTCGGAATGGCGGCCGTTGGCATGCGTGCTCCAGCAGCGGACGGTCGTGCCGTCCACGCTGCGGGTGCGGCTGCTGTTGAAGACGTGCGTGCGGGAAAACGCCGCCGGGTTGCCGCGCAGGTATTCCTCGATGTTCGCCGCCGCCGTGACGATCTTGAAGGTGGAGCCGGGCTCGTAGATGTCCGAGACCAGGTTGTTGCGCGAGAGGAAGGCGAGCGCGTCCGCATCGTCGCGCGGCACGTTGTTCAGATCGTACCCCGGCGCTTCCGCCATCGCGAGGATGTCGAAGTTGTCCGGATCGAGCACGATGCACTGCGCGGTGACGGGCGAATACTGCGCGTACACACGCTCCATCGCCGCCTCCGCCGCCGCCTGGATCGCGTAGTCGATCGTCAGGCACAGCGTCCGGCCGTCCGTCGCCGGATAGTAGACCGCTTCCCCCTCCACCTCCGCGCCCACGAGGTCGGTCGGCTGCGCGATCTCGCCGTCCTGCCCGCGCAGGTACTTGTCGTAATATTTTTCCAGCCCCGTCAGACCCGTCCCGTCCACCGACGTGAAGCCGAGCACGCGGGAGAGGAGGCTGCCGAAGGGGTAGATGCGGACGTCGTCGCGCGCGTAATACACGCCGGGCAGGTCGTACTCTTCCAGGCGGACGACCGACTCCTTGTCGGCATGGCGCACGACGGCAAACTCGGACACGCGCGAAGAGCGCAGCTCGGCGAGCAGCTCCGCCTCGTCCAGCCCGAACAGTCGCGCGAGGACGGAGGCCGCCGCGGGCTTGTCGCGCACGGCGTTGGGGCGCACGAATACGGAATAGCCGGCGGCGCTGCCCGCGAGCAGGACGCCGTTCCTGTCCTCGATGTCGCCGCGGGCGGCGACGACGGGGATCTCGCGCGTCCATTGCCCGAGCGCCATGCCGCGCAGCCGCTCGCCGCTGAGGATCTGCACGAAGAAAAAGCGGGTGCACACCGCTATAAAAAGAAAGGCCGCCGCCGCGAGCGCGGCGAAGAGCCTCTTTCGTAAAAGGGTGGCGGAATACCATCCGCCCACGTTCGAGCTTCGGATAGGCGTATCCTCCCCAACGGAATAAAAAAACGGCCCCGCCCGCAACCCCGAACGGGGCCGCACGCGAGACCGGATTCTTTCGTTGATCTTTCAGTTGTTATCGGCGGGATCAGCCGCGGACCATGCCGAGCTCGGATTCGGCGCGCTCGATGATGGATTCGGTGCTGGTGAGGCCGTCGATCTCATCCTGCAGCTGCTGGACCTGCTCGCTCGCCGCAAAGAGCGCCTCGCGGTTTTCCGCGATGCTCGCGTCGAGGTTGCGCAGGACGCTGGTGTTGATGATGATGAGGGCGAGGATGACCACCACGACGACGGCATAGACCGCCATCAGCAGTTTGCCCTGCATGGTCATGGCGTGGCCCCTCTTCTCCTCCACGACGGTGCGCTTGTCGTCGCGCGCACGCTGTTCGGTGCGGTACTGGATGGTCGTGGCGGTGGGAGCGAGGTCCTCGTTCTCCTCCTCGGCGTATGCTTCCGCCGCTTCGTCCGCATATTCGGGAACGGCGTACGTTCCCTGGACGGAGATCGGGCTTACGGCGACCTCCGGCTCCGCATAGGCGGGTTCGGCATAGGAAGGCTCGGCATAGGCGGGCGCGAACGCCTCCCGCGCGGGCGCCATCGCGGGCGCCGACAGGACGGGGCTCACGCCGACGGGAGCCTGCGGCTGCGGGCGGTATTCCGCCGTCGTATCGACGATGCGGCGGGCGGGCATGGCGACGGGCTGCTCGCGCTCGGGGTACAGCATCGCACGGGCATACGCCTCGGGCGTGTCGTACACGCGGGGAGCTTCCTCCACGGCCGGCTCTTCCAGCCCCATGATCTCCGCGGCGGAATGCAGCGAAGGGTCTATCAGCTTCTGATAATTTTCGGAGATCTGCGAGTTGAACGACTGCGCGCGCTGTTCCTCGGTGTACGGATCCGCCTCCGTTCCGGCGCCTCCGCTCAGTTTCCCGTACGCAGCCAAATGCCCTCTCGCTCTTTCGTTTGTCCGTTCCCTCTCCAACACGGGAAGCCCGATTGCCATAATGGTAGACCCTCCTTTACAATACTATTCTCCGATTTTTTCCGCTATGCGCAATTTTGCGCTCTTGGCCCTGGAATTCTCTTCCAGTTCCCCCTCCCCCGCAGTGAGCGGCTTGCGGGTGACGATCTCGATTTCCTTCTTCTTTCCGCATACACAGACGGGCAAGCTCTTGTCGCAGGTGCAGCCGGTCGCGAGGTCGCGAAACACATTTTTCACGATCCTGTCTTCCAGAGAGTGGAAGGTGAGGATACAGATCCTTCCCCCTTTGCGCAGGCGGAGCGTCAAACCGCGCACCGCTTCCGCAAGCCCGGCGAGCTCGCCGTTGACTTCGATCCGTATCGCCTGAAATGTCTTGCGCGCACAAGGCCCGTTGTGTCGAAATTTTGCGGGGATGCTCTCCTCCGCGATCTGAGCAAGTTCTCCCGTGCGTTCGATCCTGTGATCGGCCCGCACGCGGACGATGTTTTCCGCGATCCGATTCGCGAAACGCTCCTCCCCGTAATCCCGCAGGATCCGAAAGAGTTGCTCCCGTGAGTATCCGTTGACGACGTCCGCCGCGGTGAGCGCCGCGCCCGCGTCCATACGCATATCCAACGGAGCGTCCTGCATGTAGCTGAAACCGCGCGACGCCTCGTCCAGCTGAAAGCTCGAAACGCCGAAGTCGAGCAGCACGCCGTCCAGCTCGTCCACCCCCTCCTCTTCGAGGACGGAGGCGTAGCCTTTGAAATTGCTCTTGTGGATGCGGTACCTGCCCGCGAATCCCGCCAGGTTCCTTTCCGCCGCCGCGATCGCGTCGTCGTCGAGATCGGTCGCGATCAGGCGTCCGCCGGGCGCCGTGCGCCGGAGGATCTCGCGGGAATGCCCTCCCCCGCCCACCGTGCCGTCAAAATAGACGCCGCCGTCGTGCAGGTTCAGCCCGCGCATACACTCCTCGAGCATGACCGGCTTGTGAGAGAACGAGATCATTCCTTGTCCTTGTCTTTCGACTTGGTCAGCGCATTGAGCTTTGCGAAGATGTTGCTGATGTTCAGGTTCTGCGTTCTCTTGGCGAAGGCCTCCGCCGATTCGATGCGGATATAGGCGGCCGCACCCGTGATGACGATGTCCTTGTCGATCCCGGCATACGCCCGCATCTCCGCGGGGAGCATGACCCTGCCCTGGTTGTCCTCGGTCACGTCGTGGACCATGGACGTGAAGAGCGAGATCTGGTTCTGCGCATCCTCATCGAAGAAGGAGACGTCGCCGAAGCTTTCGATGATCTTCTGATACTCCTTCATAGGCATCACATAGATGCTGTTGCCGGGACCGTAGGCGAGCTTGTAGCCCCCCTCCAGCTCCGGTTTGAACTTCGGCGGTATCCGTATTCTGTTTTTGTCGTCCAACCGATAGTTGAACCGTCCGTTGAAAGAATACATCTTACCCCTTCTCCGATAATGGTGTCTCCATTATATCACCACTTTTACCCACTGTCAACCACAAACTCGAAAATTTTTGTATTTTTTTCGAATTTTTTGCATGAATTTATCCCCGATTTAAGAAATATGAACATATGTTTGCTTCTATTTGCAGCGTATCGTAGGCGATTTCGTTGAATTTTCCACCGCTGCCGAGAAAAATCGGCCTTTTTTCCGCCATTTTTAGCGATTTTTTTGAACACCCGTTCGCGTTTGCGGCAAAGTGGGCGGCCGTCCCTATTTTGGGCGAGATCCCCTCCCCGCAGTGGTCAGCCATCCCTAAACCGTCCGCGCCGCGGGGGCAGAACGGGCGGAAAAAGCGGCTTTTTTCCGGGTGGTCGGCCGTCCCTGCCCCCGCCGCAGCGTTCTTCCCCGCGTGGTCGGCCGTCCCTGCCCCTGCTGCGGCGTCCTCCCCGCGGCGGGCAGCCGCCGGCAACCCGTCGGGGTCGGGGAGCCCCGCCGCCGCGGCGAGGCGGCGGAGGGCGCCGGCTGTCCCGTCATAGACGGGACAGCCGAGCGCGGCGGAAAAGGCGCGGCGCAGCCAGACGTAATGCGTGCAGCCGAGCACCGCCGCGGCGAACCTGCCCGGGGGCAAAAACGGCCCGACGGAGAGGGAGGCGAGGGAGAGGGCGTTGGCGTCGACGGCGGCGGCGAGGCGGGCGGGACAGCGCACGACGACGGGCGAGGGGCAGCCCGCGAGAAGGCGGCGCATGCGGCCGCTCGCGAAGGTCGCGCGGGTACACAGCAGGAGCAGGCGGCCGCCGCGGGCGGACTCCGCCGCCGGGCGCAGGGCGGGTTCCACCCCCACGACGGGGAACGGGAAGCGGCGGCGCAGCTCTTCGATGCAGACGGCGGTGGCGGTATTGCAGGCGACCACAGCCGCGCGCACAGGGAAACGGGCGAGCTCTTCAAAAGCGGCAAAGACGAGGCGGCGGATCTCCCCGGCCGGGCGCCCGCCGTACGGAGCGTTCGCGTTGTCCCCGAAGTACAGGGCGGGAACGCCCGGATAGACATGGCAAAACGCGGACAGCAGCGTCAATCCGCCCACGCCGCTGTCGAAAAAGGCGACGTACTCCTCTTCCACTTCTCTCCACCCCCGAAAAAGGTATTTCCGGCGGATACTATGAAAAAGCGGGAGAGAAAATTACACTTTTCGGCAAAAAACAGTTTACAAGAGCGCTTTTTTATGTTACAATAGCCGGGATATTAAAAGAGAACCACTTGAAAGGAGAAGCAAAGTGCCTAACATCAAATCCGCGAAGAAGCGCGTGGTCGTGAACGAAAAGAAGAATACGCAGAACCGCATGATCAAATCTTCCGTCAAGACGGCCATCCGCAAGTTCAACGCAGCTTTGGCAGCGGGCGACGCAGAAGCGGCAGAAAAGCTTTTGCCCGAGACCGTGTCCGTCATCGACTCCGCCGCCTCCAAAGGGATCATCCACAAGAACAACGCAGCGAACAAGAAGTCTGCTTTGGCGAAGAACCTCAACGCCCTCAAAGCCGCTCCGGCAAAGGCCGAGTAAAGACTTTTTGCGCAAACCAAAACGAAATTGCGGCACAGGCCAAGGGCCTGTGCCTTTTTCGCGTGCGGGCGAAAACCGCGCGGCGGGCGGCCCCGTCAACTTTTTCCGCGCAAACGATTGCCCTTTGCCCGAAAAACGGGTATAATAAAGAGCGAAGGCGCCCTTTGCCGCGCACGCGCGCGGGCGTCCATATCCAGCGGGAGTACCTGACCATGAACGAAAGAAATTCGGAGGACAAGATCATCCGTCTCGTCAACGTGTCCAAAGTGTTCGACGAGACCACCGCGGTCGAAAATGTGAGCTTTTATGTGCGCAAGGGGGAATTCATCACCTTCCTCGGGCCGTCCGGCTGCGGAAAGACGACCACCCTGCGCATGATCGCCGGGTTCGATATCCCCACCAGCGGAAAGATCCTGCTCAACGGGAAGGATATCACCGACCTGCCGCCCAACAAGCGGCCGGTCAACACCGTGTTCCAGCGCTACGCGCTCTTCCCCCACTACAACATCTACGACAACGTCGCCTTCGGGCTCAAACTCAAAAAAGTCCCCGTCACCTACCGCAACGACAAGGGCGAGACGTACACGCGGATGCAGAAGCTGACCCGCCGCGAGATCGACGAGAAGGTGAAAAACGCGCTCGCCGTCGTCGACCTCGAGGGGTTTGAAAAGCGGAGCGTGTCCACGCTGTCGGGCGGGCAGCAGCAGCGCGTCGCCATCGCGCGCGCGATCGTCAACGAGCCGGAGATCCTGCTCCTGGACGAGCCGCTCGGCGCGCTCGACCTGAAAATGCGCAAGGAGATGCAGATCGAGCTGAAAGAGATGCACCGCAAGCTGGGCATCACCTTCATCTACGTCACACACGACCAGGAAGAGGCGCTGACCATGAGCGACACCATCGTCGTCATGAAGGACGGCTGCATCCAGCAGATCGGCACCCCGACCGACATCTACAACGAACCCGCCAACGCCTTTGTGGCAGACTTCATCGGCGACAGCAACATCCTCAACGGCACGATGGTCGACGCGCTGACGGTGCGCTTCTGCAACCGCAACTTCCGCTGCGTGGACGACTTCGAGCGCAACGAAAAGGTGGACGTGGTCGTCCGGCCGGAGGACATCCAGATGGTCCCGCCCGAACAGGGGATGCTGCTCGGACGGGTGGTGAGCGTCGTGTTCAAGGGCGTCCACTACGAGATCACGGCGATGGTCGGGCGCTCGGAAATGATCATCCAGAGCACGCAGAGCCGCGCGATCGGCGAGCTGATCGGCATGGACATCGCGCCCGACGCCATCCACATCATGAAAAAGGAGCTCACCTGCAACCGCTACGACGGGTATATCACCAAGAAAAACACCGTCGTGTTCGGCGACGGCGAGTTCGACTGCGACGTGACCACGCTCTACCCCGGCTCGCACCTGGACGAGGACGGGTACCTGATCACCGCGCAGGGCGAGAAGATCGACCTGACCGACGCGGACGTGACCGTCGAGGTCGGCCTGACCGACATCGAGATCAGCGACAACGCCGAAGAGGGCGGCGCGCGCGGGCACATCGTTTCCCTCATCTATAAGGGGGACCACTACCAGTACATCGTGCGCACGGAGGAAAACGAGGAGGACTTCGTGCTGGACACCGAAGATCTTTGGAACGAAAACGACTACGTCGGCGTCAAGATCAAGCCGGAAAACATCCGCATGAAGCTCAAACAGGAGATCAAGTGACATGGAGCGCCTGCATTTTTCCCGCCGGCAGCTGTGCATCCCCTACGGGCTGTTCCTGGCGCTGTTCGTCGTCATCCCCATGCTGCTCATCCTCTTTTACGCCTTTACGGAAGAGGCGGACGGCGTGCTGACCTTCACCTTTGCGAACTTCCTCCACTTCTTTACGAGCAAGGCGAAGCTGTCCACCCTGCTGATGAGCTTTACCGTCGCGATCATTTCGACCGCCATCTGCCTGGCGATCGCCTACCCCGTGGCGTACATCCTCGCGCGCAGCGGGCTGCGCCGCCGCAACGTGCTGCTGATGCTGTTCATCCTGCCCATGTGGATCAACTTCGTGCTGCGCATCACGGCGCTGCGCGAGCTGCTCGACCTGATCGGGCTGCTCGGGACGCAGAATTACCTGAACACGATCATCGGCATGGTGTACGACTTCCTGCCCTTCATGATCCTGCCCCTGTACACAACCCTCGAAAAGCTGGACAACAGCTACCTCGAGGCGGCCGCCGACCTGGGCGGGAACAAATTCACCGTCTTTACGAAGGTGACGCTGCCCCTGTCCATGCCGGGCGTCATTTCCGGCATCACGATGGTCTTTATGCCGTCGATGACCAACTACGTCGTCTCGGATACGCTGAGCAACTTCAACATCACCATCCTCGGCAAGCTCATCGACCAGTACTTCACGACGTACGACAACTGGCACATGGGATCCATGATCTCCATCATACTGCTCGTGATCATCTTCGTGACCATGCTCGCGACGGGCGGATTCAAGGATGACGGCCGCGAGGCCCGAGGGGCAAACTTATGGTGAAAAAGATCCTTTCCGTGACGGTCTGCGTCGCCGTCCTGCTGTTCATCTACGCGCCCATCCTGCTGCTCGTCGTGTACAGCTTTACCGATTCGAACGTGATCGGCAAATGGGACGGGTTTTCCCTGGAACTGTATGCGCAGCTCTTCCGCGACGCGGAGATCATGCAGATCCTCTTCAACACCGTCTGGCTGGCGCTGGCGGCGGCGGTGCTGTCCACCCTGCTCGGCACGGCGGGGGCGATCGGCATCTTTTACAGCAAGCGCAAGTTCGCCAAGCCGCTGCAGGCGGCGTCGCAGATCCCCGTCATCAACGCGGAGATCGTGACCGCCATCTCACTCGCGCTGCTCTTTTCCGCCCTGTTCCTCTATCGCACCTACTTCTCCCTCATCGTCGGGCATATGGTGCTCTGCACCCCCTTCGTGGTGCTTTCGGTCATGCCCAAACTCAAACAGATGGACCCGAACATCTACGAGGCGGCGCTCGATTTGGGCGCAAGCCCCTCCGCGGCGCTGTTCAAAGTGGTCGTGCCGCAGATCTTTTCGGGCATCCTTTCGGGATTCATGCTCTCGATCACCCTCTCGCTGGACGACTACATCGTGACGGCGTTCACCAAGCCGCCCCTGTTCGACACCATCAGCACCTACGTCTACAACGCGGTCAAGAACGGGACGAACAGCTCGACGCCGGCGTTGCGCGCGCTGTCCGCGCTCATCTTCATCGTGATGATCGCCGTGGTGCTCGCGATCAACCTGCGCGCGCGCAAGCCCGCCGCGGGGAAGGAGGCCTCCAAATGAAACGACGTTTGCTGACGGCGGCGCTCGCCTGCGCCATGCTGCTCCCCTCCGTGCTCCCGCTCGCGGGGTGCGCGGCCGAGGATGTCGAGGTGCTGCGCGTCTATAACTGGGAGGACTACATCAGCGCCCCTTCCGAGGGAGAGGACGACAGCGTCGACCTCCTCGCGGAATTTGAAAAAGATTACGAGGCGCGGACGGGCAGACCCATCCGCGTGGAGTACTCCACCTTCGGCACCAACGAGAATATGTACAACGAGCTGAAGATCAACCCCGGCGCGTACGACCTCGTCTGCCCCTCCGATTACATGATCATGAAGATGATCGACGAGGGCATGGCCGAACCGTTCTCCGAGGCATTCCTGTCCGAGAGCAACTACGCGAAATACGGCTCCCCCTATATCCGCGACCTGTTCGAGGCGAACGGCTGGGCGCAGTACGCCGTCCCCTATATGTGGGGCACGATGGGCTTCGTCTATAACCCGGAACTGAGCGAGACGATCGAGCAGGACCTGTCCGGCTGGGCGGGGCTCTGGGAGGAGCGGTACGCTTCCGCGGCGACCATCAAGGACAGCGTGCGCGACTCTTACTTCCTCGGCGTGGCGTACGTCTACCGCGACGAGCTGATGCGGCTGCAGGAGGAATACGACGCGGCGGACATGACGCCGGACGACGAGGACTACGCCGCCTACAACGCGAAAGTCACCGAAATCATGAACCGCACGGACGAGGCGACCATCGAAAAGACCAAGGACGCGCTACTCGCGCTCAAAGAGCACCTCTACGGCTTTGAAGTGGACAGCGGCAAGCAGGATATGGTCGTGGGGAGGATCAGCATCAACTTCGCGTGGAGCGGCGACGCCGTGTACACGATGGACGACGCCGAGCCCTATACGGACGAGAACGGCGTCCGGCATGACGGCATCTACCTCAACTACATCGTGCCGCGCGAATGCACCAATCTTTGGTTCGACGGCTGGGTGATCCCGAAAGGCGCGCAGAACAAGACGGCGGCGGAGGCGTTCGTCGACTTCCTCTCCCGCCCCGAAAACGCGGTCGCCAACATGAATTACATCGGCTATACCTCCTCCATCGCGGGGGACGCCGTCTTTGACGAGATGACCGACTGGTACGCGGAGGGCGAAGCGGGCGACACAGACGAGAACGGAGACCCGCTCGTGCCTTACGACCTCAACTACTTCTTCAACGGCACGAGCGACGGCGCGCACGCGGACGGGGATTTCGTCATCTACGTCTCCGCGGAGAGCGCCAAGCGCCAGATCAGCGCGCAGTACCCCACCGAGCAGGTCATCGCGCGCAGCGCGATCATGCAGCACTTCGACGACGAGACCAACGCCGCCGTCAACGAAATGTGGGAGGAGGTGAAGGGCCTGCCCATCCCCGCCTGGGCGTACATCGCGATCGCCGCCATCGCGGCGGCCGGGCTCGCCATCGGCTTTTCCTACCTGTATAAAGGCAAACGCGCGGAACACAAGCCCAAAAAGGGATACCGGCGCGTCTCGTAAAGCCGCGACGGCGGTTTCATGACGCCGCGGCTGCACGAAGCGGCGGCGCGGCAGAGCGGTTCTGTGACGTGCCGGCGGCGCGGCAGAGCGGTTCGGCGGCATGATCCGGCGACGCCGCGGCGAGGCGGCCCTTCCCAACAAAATAAGACAAGAACGGCGCCCGCGGCGCACGGACGCACGCGCGATCCACGGCCACGCGGGCAGCCCTTCCCGGAGGTACTCATGAAAGAACTCGTCATCGTCGGGCAAGGCCCGGCAGGCATTTCGGCAGCGCTCTATGCGGTGCGCGGCGGCGCGCCCGTCACCGTCGTCGCCAAAGACGGCGGCGCGCTCGCCAAGACGGAAATGATCCAGAATTATTACGGCTTTGAAAACGGCGTTTCGGGCAAGGAGCTGCTCGAACGCGGCATCCGACAGGCGGAAAACTTGGGCGTGCGCTTCGTGCGCGGCGAACTGTTCGGCATCGAATTCGGCGCGGACGGCTTCGAGGTCAAGACCTCCGAAGGGACGCTCGCGGCGGGCGCCGTCGTCATCGCCTGCGGCACCGTGCGCAGCGTGCCGCCCATCGGCAACCTGACCGAATACGAGGGGCGCGGGGTGAGCTACTGCGCCGTCTGCGACGCCTTTTTCTTCCGCGGGAAGAAGGTGGGCGTGATCGGCAGCGGCGCGTATGCCGCCAGCGAATTTGCCGCGCTCAAAAACGTCGTCGAGGACGTGACCATCCTCACCGACGGCGAGCCGCCGCGCTTCGACGCCGCCCTGCCCTGCGACACGCGCAAGATCGCGCGGCTGGAGGGAGACGAGGCGGTGCGCGGCGTCCGGTTCGAGGACGGGACAAGCGAAAATTTTGACGGGCTGTTCGTCGCCTGCGGGTCGGCGGGCGCCTTCGAGCTCTCCAAAAAGCTCGGGCTGGAGACGGACGGCAACAAGATCGCGACGGACGAAAAGCGGGCGACCAACATCCCCGGCATCTACGCCGCGGGCGACTGCGTGAAGGGTATGCAGCAGATCGCCAAAGCCGTCTGCGACGGCATGATCGCGGGGACGGAAGCGCTCAAATTCCTGAAAGCGAACGCCTGACGGCGCGCGGGCGGGATCACTTTTTGCCCGCGGGCGGGATGATCTTTCGCGCGCGGACGGGATGTGCAGAGGCAGCGGAAGAGATACGAAGAGGCGGCGAAAGAGATACGCAGAGGCGGCGGACCGAACGATCCGCCGCCTCTCTTTGGTGCATTTATGTCACGCATAGTACTATGTTTCGGGGTCAATAACCGCGTTTCGCGCGATCATTTCCGCACGATCGACGTCCTCGTCCTCCGCCTCGCGCACCGACGCATACGGGAACGCGATCCCCAATTCCTCATACTTCTGCACGCACAATTTGCGGAAGGGCAGGAAGCGGATGCGCGCCTGCGGGAAGTAGCGATGCACCAGCCGCGCGAGCGCGCGCACCTTCTCTTCCCCGTCGTTGACGCCCGGCACGAGCACGTTGGTCACCGCCGCGGTTTTGCCCTGCCGCACACATTCCGCAAAAAAGCGCTCGTACGGGGACAGGTCGTCCGTCTGCTGGTTCTTGACGTCGCAGACGATGTCCCCCGCCGCGATCAGCGCGGGATCGCAGATATGCCCGTTCGTCTCGATGCAGACGCGGATGCCCTCCGCGCGCAGCGCCTGCGCGAGCGCGAGCGCAAAGCCGCGCTGCAGGAAGGGCTCCCCGCCCGAGAGGGTCACGCCGCCGCGGCGGAAGTAGCCGCGGTACCGTTTGAGCCGCTCCAAAAGGCCGTTTATGTCTGACATAGTACCTCGCTTATACAGCGTTTCCGGGTTATGACAGAAGGGACAGCGCAGATTGCAGCCGGAAAAGAACACGACGCAGCGCAGGCCGGGGCCGTCGACCCCCGAGCCGCAGTAGACGGAGTCGATATACCCGACGCTCCGCCCTTCCTCCCGCCCGCTCATACGCGCGCGTGGTAGGTGCGTTTGAGCACCTCGAGCTGGTGGGCGCGGGAGAGCTTGTGGAAGTTGACCGCATAGCCCGAGACGCGGACGGTGATGTTCGGGTACCGTTCGGGATGCTCCATCGCGGCGAGGAGGCGGTCGCGGTCGAACACGTTGACGTTGAGGTGGTGCGCGCCGCGGCCGAAGTAGCCGTCCAGCATGTCGCACAAGTTCTCCGCCCGCGCCTCGCGGTCCTCGCCCAGAGCGGAAGGGACGATGGAGAAGGTGTTCGAGACGCCGTCGCGGCAGCAGTCGTACGGGATCTTGGCGACCGAGTTGAGGGAGGCGAGCGCGCCGCTCGCGTCCCGCTCGTGCATCGGGTTGGCGCCCGGGGCGAAGGGCTCGCCCGCCGCCCTGCCGTCCGGCGTCGCGCCCGTCTTTTTGCCGTAGGCGACGTTGGAAGTGATGGTCAAAACGGACAGCGTGTGGATCGCGCCGCGGTAGGCGGGCGTCTTTTGCAGCTGCGCATGGAACTCGCGCACCAGCTCCGCCGCGATGGCGTCTACGCGGTCGTCGTCGTTGCCGTATTTCGGGAAGTCCCCTTCCGTCGTGAAGCCGCAGAGGATGCCCTCCGCATCGTACCGCGGGGTGACCTTCGCGTACTTGATGGCGGAGAGGGAATCCACCGCGACGGAGAGGCCCGCCACGCCGCAGGCGAGGAAGCGCTCGACCTCGGTGTCGTGCAGCGCCATCTGGACCTTCTCATAGGCGTACTTGTCGTGCATGAAGTGGATGACGTTGAGGGTGTTCACATACAGGCGGCACAGCCACGCCATATATTGGCTGTACGCGGCGCGCACCTTTCCGTAATCGAGCGGGCCGGTGAATACCTCGCCGACGGGGCCGAGCTGCTTGCCGCTCTTTTCGTCCTTGCCGCCGTTGATGGCGAGGAGCAGGAGCTTGGCGAGGTTGCAGCGCGCGCCGAAAAACTGCATCTGCTTGCCGATCTTCATCGCGGAGACGCAGCAGGCGATGCCGTAGTCGTCGCCGTAGATCGGGCGCATGAGGTCGTCGTTTTCATACTGGATGGAATCTGTGTCGATGGAAACTTTGGCGCAGAAATTTTTGAACGGTTCGGGCAATTTTTCCGACCAGAGGACGGTCAGGTTGGGTTCGGGCGCGGCGCCGAGGTTGTAGAGGGTGTGCAGGATGCGGAAAGAGGTGCGGGTGACCAGCGTGCGGCCGTCCTCCCCCATGCCGCCGATGCTCTCCGTCGTCCAGGTCGGGTCGCCGCCGAACAGCTCGTTGTACTCGGGGGTGCGCAGCTGGCGGGTGATGCGCAGCTTGATGACGAAATCGTCGATCAGCTCCTGCGCCGCCTCCTCGGTCAGGACGCCGTCCGCGATGTCCCGCTCGATGTAGATGTCGAAGAAGGTGGAGACGCGGCCCAGGCTCTCTGCGGCGCCGTTCTGCTCCTTGATCGCCGCGAGATAGGCAAAATACGTCCATTGGACGGCTTCCTTCGCGTTCTGCGCGGGAGCGGAGATGTCCACGCCGTACAGGAGCGCCATGTCCTTGAGCTTTTGCAGAAAGTCGATCTGCTTGTACAGCTCCTCGAGGGTGCGGATGTTCGCCTCGTCCATCGGCCGCTCGCCGTAGGCGCGCTTGTCCTTGCGCTTTTCCTCGATGAGGCGGTCGACGCCGTACAGCGCGACGCGGCGATAGTCGCCGATGATGCGGCCGCGGCCGTATGCGTCGGGCAGGCCGGTCAGCAGCCCCGCGTGGCGCACCGCCTTCATCTCGTCGGTGTAGACGTGAAAGACGGCGTCGTTGTGCGTCGTCTTATAGGAAAACTCCTGCTCGACGACGTCGGAGAGCTTGTAGCCGTACGCCTCGCACGCCTGACGCGCCATGCGGATGCCGCCGAAGGGGTTGACGCCGCGGCGGAGGGGGGCGTCCGTCTGCAAACCGACGATGATCTCCTTGTCCTTATCGATGTACCCGGCGGGATAGGTCAGCAGCGAGGAGACGCACTCGGTGTCGATGTCGAGGACGCCGCCCTTTTCCGTCTCCGCCTTCAAAAGCGCGTTGACATCCTCCATCAGCGCGCGCGTGCGCGCGGTGGGCGGACAGAGAAAGTCCGCCCCGCCCTCGTACGGGGTGTAGTTCGCCTGAATGAAACTGCGCACGTCGATGGCGTGCTCGTATGCGCCGGGTGCAAACGGTCTGCTCATGATCCGATCCTCCGATTTTTTGTAAATAAAAAACCTGCGCAGCCAGAACAATCAGCTGCCCAGGTGGTCGGCGTTTTCGGCCCCTTTCGCTCCCCCGCAGTTGTCTGCTATACCACCAGTCGCGAAAAGCCGTCTGTCGTTGACACAATATCTTGTGTGCGCACGAGTTTTTTGTTGTGGTTATAGTATATACGAAGCGGGCGGGTTTGTCAACGGAATCGCGGCGCAAAAATCCTTTTGCCGCAAAATAAATCCCCGCCGGACGCGGCGGGGATACGGGTCATTTTTGTTCGGCGAAACGAAGGACTTCCTCGTACAGCTTGTCCTTGTCGGACACGGCCGTAAAGCGCACCGTCTTGTCGCGCAGTTTGGCAAGGCTCTTCGGCACCTTCATCGCCGTGGCGATGTTCAGGTGCTTGATCGCCTTGAAGCTGTCCTTGATGTCGTTCCCGGTGATCGCGTACATGACGTCCTGCGGGAATTTATACGGGCTCGCCGTGCAGACGACGACCATCGGCGCGTGATCCTTCTCGTGCTTGGCGCGGTAGGTGTCCGCGGCGTACTTCGCGCAGGCGGTGTGCGTGTCCATCGGGTACTGGTATTCCTCGAAAAACTCGTAGATGGTCTCCACCGTCTCGTCCTCGCCGCAGTAGTCGCCGTACAGGAGATCCTGCACTGCCTGCCGCTCGGCGTCGGAGAGGGTGTACACGCCCTCCTGCGAGAGCGCGTCCATCAGCGCGCGCACGCGCGCGGCGTCGCGGCCGGAGATCTCGAACAGCAGGCGCTCGAGGTTGCTGGAGATGAGGATATCCATCGACGGGGACATCGTCTTATAGAACTCGCGGCGCTTGTCGTAGACGCCGGTCGCGATGAAGTCGGTGAGGATATTGTTCTTGTTGGAAGCGCAGATGAGTTTGCCGACGGGCAGGCCCATCCGCATCGCATAATAGGCGGCGAGGATGTTGCCGAAGTTGCCCGTAGGGACGGCAAAGTTGACCTTCTCCCCCATTTCGATCTGGTCGGAAGAGACGAGGTCGAGATAGGCGGAGAAATAATAGGCGATCTGCGGCGCGAGGCGGCCGAAGTTGATGGAGTTTGCCGAGGACAGGACGACGCCCCGCTGCAGCAGCTCCTCCTTGCACGCATCGCTCGTGAAGATGCGCTTGACGGCGGACTGGCACTCGTCAAAGTTGCCGCGCACCGCCAGGACGTTGACGTTTTCGCCCTCCTGCGTCGCCATCTGCAGCTTCTGCATCTTGCTGACGCCGTCGCTCGGGTAAAAGACCATGATCTTGACGCCGGGCGCGTCCTTGAACCCTTCGAGGGCGGCTTTGCCCGTGTCGCCGCTGGTCGCGACGAGGATGAGGACGTCCTCGCGGATGCCGCAAAGGTCGCAGCCCTTGCGCAGCAGATAGGGAAGCAGGGTGAGCGCCATGTCCTTGAAGGCGCACGTCGGGCCGTGGAACAGCTCGAGCATATACTGCCCCGCATCCACGCGCACGAGCGGCGCGGCATCCCCTTCCTCGAACTGGGCGTACGCCTTTTCGCAGGCGGCTTTCAGTTCGCCGTAGTCGTAATCATCCAAAAATTTGTGGAGCACCGCCGCCGCGCGTTCCGCGTAGCTCATCGGCACCATTGCCTGCAGTTCTTCCGCCGAAACGGTCGGAAAAACTTCCGGCACGAACAGGCCGCCGTCCTTGGCGATGCCCTGGGCGATCGCCCGGGCGCCCGTCACGCATTCTCCCCCGCGCGTACTGATGAATTTCATGCTGTTCTCCTTGATTCCTTTGCCCGGTGCGCCGCGCACCGCGCCCCTGCGGGCGGAAAATGCGGACATCGGGAAGCCGCCCTCCCCCGCCGGGGGAGGGCGCGCTCGCCGTGCATCGTGCGTTTAGAGATATTTCGCCACAAAATCGGGCAGGTCTTCCTTCGCGCAGCTGCAAGTCACATAGATCGTGAGATCGTTGCTCGCAGACAGGCGGTCCAACATATAGTAGAAGGCCGCCATATCCTTGATCTCCTTGCCGGCGATGCGCGCCGCGCCGTCGATGAAGAGATATTCGTTGTCGTTGTTCGCCGCGACGACGCCCTTGACAAAGCCGCACAGAGCTTCCTCGCCCGCGATCTGGTAATCGCTCGTGTCGATCACGCGGATATCTCTGTGAAGGTCATACATGTAGCGCTTGGTATTGGTTATAAAGATCAGATGCCCTTTGGCGGCGGCGACTTTGCTGTTCGCCTCATCGATGATGATCTTCGTCTTGCCGGTACCTTTCGGGCCATAAATAATCTTGATCATGAGAACCTCCGTCAAAAACTTATTGGTGCTTCTATTGTACACTTTTTCCGCACGACTTTCAATACCTTTTTGAAAAATTTTTGAAAAATTTTTCTGAAAAAGCCGTCATGCCGCTCACTTGGAGCCGCCGAACGCGACAAACTTGCGGTGGCGGGCGCGGTCGAGCTGGCGGATCATGTTATCCAGCTCGTCGTCGCCCATGATGCTGTTGCGCCCCGCCGCGTATTCCGCGTCGATCTGCTCCTTCATCTTCACGATCAGCTCGTCCCGCTTGTCGATGCGGTACTCCTCGGGCAGGGAATAATAGTCGTTGATCCAGTAGGCGATCCCGGCGAGCCCGCTCGCGTTGTTGATGGAGACGCGCGCGGGGCGGCCGAGGATCTTGGCGGTATCGAAGATGTTGTAGATCTCCGGGTCTTTGAGCATCCCGTCCGCGTGGATGCCGGCGCGCGTCGCGTTGAAGGAACGGCCGACAAAGGGGGTGTTGGGCGGGATGATGTAGCCGAGCTCGTCCTCGAAGTAGCGGGCGATGTCGGTGATGGCAGTAAAGTCCATGCCGTCGTCCGTGCCGCGCAGGGAGGCGTACTCGATCGCCATCGCCTCGAGCGGACAGTTGCCCGTGCGCTCGCCGATGCCGAGCAGCGAGCAGTTGACCGAGCTCGCGCCGTACAGCCACGCCGTCGCGGCGTTGGCGACGACTTTATAAAAGTCGTTGTGGCCGTGCCATTCGAGAAGTTCGCTCGGGACCTCGGCGTGGTGATGCAGGCCGTAGACGATGCCCTGCACGCTGCGCGGGACGCTCGTGCCCGGGTAAGTAACGCCGAAGCCCATCGTGTCGCACATGCGGATCTTGACGGGGATGCCGCTCTCGGCGGAGAGCTTCATCAGCTCGTTGGCGAAGGGAACGACGAAGCCGTAAAAATCGGCGCGGGTGATGTCTTCAAAGTGGCAGCGCGGCTTGATGCCGTGCGAAAGCGCGCTCTTGACGATGCCGAGATACTTGTCCATCGCCTGCGAACGGGTGAGGTGCATCTTCTTGAAGATGTGATAGTCGCTGCA
>DXFD01000005.1 GCA_019114625.1 Candidatus Borkfalkia faecigallinarum
CCCCCTTTTTGGGAATGGTGCGGATCAGCCCCTGCTTTTCCAGTTCGGAGAAGGCGCGCTCGACGGTGTTGGGGTTGATGCCCAGCTTCGCCGCGAGCGCGCGGCAGGAAGGGAGCTTATCCCCCTCGCGCAGCACGCCCAGCCGGATGAACCGCGCGTACTCTGTCACGATGTCTTCATAAATGTTCCGTTTGCCGCTCAGGCGTATGTCCATCGTTCCTCCTCCGCACAGCTGCTTTATCTGTATCATCTGTATCGCCTGTATTATAGCACGGCGGAAGGAAGTTGTCAATACCCTGCGGCAAATTTGGGGCGGATTTTTTTTCGCGGCGGCCGTGCGGCGGCGGGAAGGGGAAAGAAAGGGGCGCGCGGCGGGAAGGAGAGGGCGTGAAAAGGGATGCAGGCGCAAAGGGCTGGTTTAAAGAGGGGCGGCCGAGCCGTGCGGGAGAGCGGGGCGCGGGCAGGTCCCGTGCGGCGGCGGGCGCGATCGGGGCGCGGGGGCGTAAATTTGCGGCGGAATGGCGCAAGGTTATTGAAATTTCCGCGCGGATGTGGTATAATGACCGTATGATCCGATTCAACGAGAGGATGCCGCGCGAACGCGCGCGCGGGATGAACGCCGTCGTGCTCGCCTTTATCGGGGACGCGGTGTGGTCGCTGTATGTGCGCGAAGGGCTGGTCTTTTCCGCCGACTATAAGACGGGGATGCTGCAAAAGCTGGCGTCCGCGCGCGTTTCGGCGAAGGGGCAGGCGGCGCTCGCCGACGGGATGCTCGCCAAGCTGACCGAGGAGGAGAAGGAGATCTTCCTGCGCGGCCGCAGCGCGAAAAAGCCGACCAAGAGCAAGAACGCGTCCGTCGCCGAATACAACATTTCCACCGGGTTCGAGGCGGTCGTCGGGTTCCTGTATCTGGTCGGGGACTACGCGCGCATCGACGAGCTGTTTGCGGGAGAACAGGTATGAAGATCGAAGGCAGAAACGCCGTCTTAGAGCTGCTCAAGACGGATAAAGAGATCGATAAGCTGCTCATGCAGAAGGGCGCGGAAGGGAGCGCCGGCCGCATCTTCGCGATGGCGCGGGAAAAGAATATCCGCGTGCAGTTTGCGGACGGGCGCGCCCTCGACCGCGAGAGCGAGACGGGGCGGCACCAGGGCGTCATCGCCTATGTGTCCGACTACGCATACGCGGAACTTTCCGAATTGCTCGCTCCCAAAGCGGGCGGGCGCATGGTCATCGTCTGCGACGGCGTGGAGGACGTGCACAACCTGGGCAGCATCCTGCGCGTCGCCGAGTGCGCGGGGGCGGACGGGGTCATCATCCCCAAGAACAAGAGCGCGCAGGTGACGGGCGCGGTCGTGCGCATCAGCGAGGGCGCCGCCAACCATGTGCGCGTGGCGCGCGTGCCGGGCGTCAATTACGCCGTCGAGCAGCTGCAAAAGGCGGGCTACTGGGTGTACGGCCTGGAAGCGGACGGCGAGGACATCTATTCCGCCGATCTGACGGGGGACATCGCGCTTCTCGTCGGGGGCGAGGACCGCGGCATCGCGCCGCTCACCCGCAAAAAGTGCGACAAGATCCTTTCCCTGCCTTTATACGGGAAGGTCAATTCGCTCAACGCGTCCGTCGCGCTGGGCATCGCCGCCTATGAGGCGGTGCGGCAGCGCCGATGAGCGACGAAAGCCTCGCCCTCGCCGCGCAGCAGGGGGACAAAGCCGCCGCCGAAGAGCTGCTGCGCCGCTATAAGAACGTCGTGCGCGGCGTCGCCCGCTCCTTTTTCCTCGCCGGGGGCGATGCGGAGGACCTCGCGCAGGAGGGGATGATCGGGCTGTACCGCGCCGTCACCGACTTCAAAGAGGGCGGGCTCAGCTTCAAAAATTTCGCCTATCTGTGCATCCAGCGCCGCATCATCGGCGCGGTGCGCAGCGCGGCGCGGCTGAAAAATGCGCCGCTCAACCGCGCGGTGCCCCTTCCCCCCGAAAACGAGGCGGAGGGCGCGCTGTACGCCGCGGAAGACCCCGAAGCGCTGCTCATCGGCGACGAGGAGCGCAGCGAGTTTTTGGAAAAGCTGCGCGGGGCGCTCTCCCCCGCCGAATACCGCGCGCTCACCCTGTATATGGAAGGGCTGAGCATCGCCGAGATCGCCGCGCGCGAGCGGCGCAGCGAGAAGAGCGCGGACAACGCCGTGCAGCGCGCCAAGCGCAAGGCGGCGGCCCTGCTCGGCGGCGGAACGAACGGACAGGGACGATCGAGGAGGTAGCCATGTCGTATCAGGCATTGTACCGCGCCTTCCGCCCGACCACGCTGGGCGGGCTGGTGCGGCAGGAACACATCGTGCGCATCCTGCGCAACCAGATCGAGAGCGGGCATATCGGCCACGCCTACCTGTTCTGCGGGCCGCGCGGCACGGGCAAGACGAGCACCGCAAAGATCTTTGCGCGCGCCGTCAACTGCGAACACCCGCGCGATGGCTCGCCCTGCGGTGAGTGCGCGGCGTGCAGGGCGCTCGCCGACCCCGCCAACCTCGACATCGCCGAGATCGACGCGGCGTCCAACAACGGCGTCAACGAGATGCGCGACCTGCGCGAAAAGGTGCAGTATCCGCCCGTCGCGGGGCGGTATAAAGTCTATATCATCGACGCGGTGCACATGCTCTCCGATTCCGCCTTCAACGCCCTGTTGAAGACGCTGGAAGAGCCGCCCGCGCACGCGGTGTTCATCCTCGCGACGACCGAGCCGCACAAGCTCCCCGCGACCATCCTCTCCCGCTGTATGCGGTTTGACTTCAAGCTCATCCCGCAGGCGGACATCGAGGCGCGGCTCAAAGAGATCCTCGGCGCGGTGGGGAAGGAGTACGAGGACGAGGCGGTCTCCGCCATCGCCCGCGCCGGCGCGGGAAGCATGCGCGACAGCCTCTCCGTCGCGGATATGTGCATCTCGTACAGCCGCGGCAAACTCACCTATGCGGACGTGAACGAGGTGCTCGGCAGCGCGGATTTTTATGAGGTCGCCGCGCTGGGCGAGGCGGTGCTCTCCGACGACGCCGGCGGCGCGCTGGAAAAGGCGGAAGGGGTGATCGCCTCCGGCAAGGGGGTGGGCGTGCTGGCGAAGGACCTGCTCGCCTTTCTCAACCGCTGCGTGGTCGCCTCCACCTGCCGCGACGGCAACGCCGTCCTCGGCCTGCCCGACGAGATGTATGCGGAAGTGAAGCGCATCGCCGCCCGGGCGGACGGGCGCAAGCTGCTGCGCTGCTGCGAGATCTTCGCGGGGCTGGAATCCGCCCTGCGCTACACATCCTCGCCGCGCATCGTGCTGGAAACGGCGCTCGTCAAGGCGTGCCTGCCCGCGTCCGACATCGACGCGCTCACACTCGCGCGGCGGCTGGATATTTTGGAGGGCAAGCTCGCTTCCGGCGCGTTCGCGCCGGCGCAGCCCCGCCCTTCCGGCGCGCCCGCGCCGGCGGCCGACCGCGAGCCGCCCGCGCCCTCTCCCCGCGCGGGGCAGGGACATATAGGGCAGGGGCAGGCGGGGCAGGGGCGCGCGGAGCAGCCTTCCCTCTTTGAGGAGGTCCCCTCCGACGAGGATGCGCCGCCCGAAAGTTTCGGGGCGGGGTATTCGGCTCCGCCGCCGCCCTCCCTGCGGCGGGAGGAGCCGAAAGAGATCGACGCGCTCGCGCCCGAAAACAGGGACAGGGCGGGGGCGTACTTCCGCCGTTCGCTGCGGCGCAACGTCAAGAGCGGCGTGCTCTTTACGATGTGTCAGGACCTGGAAACGTCGTTTGAAGGGGACACCTTCATCCTCGCGACGGACAGCGACACCATCTATCGCCGCCTGAACAGCGAGGAGAACTACAAGAACGTGCAGGCGGCGCTCGCCGCCATCGGCATCCGCAGCTTCGAGATCCGCCGCAAGGGCGAAAAGAAGGACCCCTTGCAGGAGGACATCGCATCGCTGCAGAAGAACTTTCCGGACGCGGACATCGAGATCCGCTGACGGGCGGCGCGCGGCCCGCGCAGAAATACGGGCGCGCGCAACGGGATCCGAATAAAAAGAGAAGGAGAACAAAGATCATGGCAGGATTCAGAGGCGGCATGGGCGGCGGCAATATGCAGAATTTGATGAAGCAGGCGCAGAAGATGCAGGAGCAGCTGCAGGAGACGGAAAAGCTGCTCGACGACTGGGAGATCGTCGGAACGAGCGGCGGCGAGGCGGTCGTCGTGTATATGAACGCGAAGAAGAAGATCGACGGCATCGAGCTGGACCCGAAGGCGGTCGATCCCGAGGACGTCGAGATGCTCGAGGACCTCATCCTCGCGGCGATCAACGACGGCTACGCGAAGGCGGACGCCGTCTATAAGGAAAAGATGGCGCCGTTTGCGGCATTGGGCGGCGCGGGAGGCCTGTTCTAAGCCATGCAGGTCTACATCGAGCCGATCGGGCGGCTGATCAACGAATTTTCCAAGCTGCCGGGCGTCGGCAAAAAGACGGCGCAGCGTTACGCTTACCGCATCATCGACATGCCGGAGGAGGAGGCGCGCGCCTTTGCCGCCGCCGTCCTCCACGCGAAGCAGAAGGTGCGCTACTGCAAGGTGTGCGGCAACTTCACCGAAAACGAGGTGTGCGACATCTGCAAGGAGCGGGACGGGCGGGTCATCTGCGTGGTCAAGGAGCCGAAGGACGTCATCGCCCTGGAAAAGCTGCACGAATACCGCGGGGTGTATCACGTCCTGCACGGGGTCATCAACCCGATGGAGGGGGTCGGCCCCAACGACATCCGCATCCGCGAGCTGCTCGCCCGCATCGGCGAGGGGAACGTGGAGGAGGTCATCCTCGCGACCAACCCCGACGTGGAGGGGGACGCGACGGCGCTGTACATCGCCAAGCTCATCAAGCCGCTGGGCGTGCGCGTGACGCGCCTCAGCCGCGGCATCCCGATCGGGTCGGAGATCGAATACACCGACGACGTCACCCTCTCGCGCGCCTTCAACGAGCGCAAGGAGATATGATGCCCGCGCCGACGGAGAAAACATCTGCGCCGCGGACAGGGGGCCGCAAGGAAGAAACGCCCGCGCCGCGGAAGGAAACATCTGCGCCGCTTTCCGCGCGGGCGGAGCTCGTGCGGGCGCGGCTGCGCGGGCGGCGGGCGCCCTTTTTACAGGAAAAAAACCGCTGCGGCGGGATCGAAGGAGGTCATTTCATGAAGCGCATTTCCGTTCTCGGATGCGGGCGGTGGGGTTCGTTCATCGCCTGGTACCTCGCTACGAAAAGGGGGAAGGAAGTCTTTTCCTGGGGGCCGGAAGGGGACCCTTCCTACGAGGTCCTCAAAAATACCGGTAAAAACGAATATGTGACGCTGGACAAGTCCATTACGCTCACCTGCGACCTCGCCGCGGCGGTGCGCCGCGCGGAGATCGTCATCATCTCCATCAGCTCGCAGGGGCTGCGCGGGTTTATCCAAAAGATCAAGGCCGCCGCCGACGTTTCGGACAAGATCTTCGTGCTGTGCATGAAGGGCATCGAGGCGGATACGGGCGAGCGGCTCTCGCAGATCCTCATCGACGCCGGCATCGCCCGCGAGCGCATCGCCGTGTGGGTGGGGCCGGGGCATATCCAGGATTTTACGGCAGGCATCCCCAACTGCATGGTCGTGGACGGCTACGACACCGGGCTGAAAAAGATGCTCGCCGACGATTTCAAGAGCGATCTCATCCGCTTCTATTACGGCAACGACGTCATCGGCACCGAGATCGGCGCGGCGGCGAAGAACGTGATGGGCATCGCGGCGGGCGTTCTGGACGGGGGCGGCGTGTCCACGCTGAAAGGCCCGCTCATGTCGCGCGGCGCGCGCGAGGTCGCGCGGCTGATCAAGGCGCTGGGCGGCAGCGAGTTCTCCGCCTACGGCCTGGCGCACCTGGGCGATTACGAGACCACCCTCTTTTCCCGCCATTCGCACAACCGCATGTACGGGGAGATGCTGGTCAAGGGGCAGAAGTTCGCAAAGCTCGCCGAGGGCGTCATGACCGCCGCCGCCATGAAGAAGCTGGGCGAAAAGCTGGGCGTCGAGCTGCCCATCACCGAGGCTGTGTACGACGTGTGCTTCTCGCAGACGGCGCAGACGGGGGAGGAATGGCACAAACTGTGCATGGACCGCATCGCGCAGCTGTTTTCGCGGGATACGAAGTTTGAGTTTTGATTCACGAAATTTGTTTCGAGCTGACGAAACAAATTTCCGTGATTTTGAGAGAAAACCCGCCGCTCACTTCGTTCGGCGGCTGGTTTTCTCTTTTTGCGCTCGTCGTCGCTCGCCGCTCGTTGCGGGCGGCACGCGATACGCGTCCCGCCCCGCTCGGCGCGGCGGCTCCTCCTCTTCCCAAAAAGTTCTTCGATACTTTTTGGGAGCCCTATGAAGAAGGGCACGCCTTTTGAGAGCGCGCGCAAATT
>DXFD01000081.1 GCA_019114625.1 Candidatus Borkfalkia faecigallinarum
CCGCCAGCCGCCGCATCATCGCGCACATGTACAACGTTGCCGACCTTAAAGAGATGCACCTGTACCCCTGCGCCTATTCCATGACGTTCAACGTGACGGGGAACACGCTGAACGGCATCCTTAACCAGCGCAGTCAGGATATGCTCGCGGCGAGCAACTGGAACGTCGTGCAGTACAGCATCCTGCTCATGATGTTCGCGCGCGCGAGCGGGCTGGAGGCGGGCGAGCTCGTCCACGTCGTCGCGGACGCGCATATCTACGACCGCCATGTCCCCCTCATCGAAAAGATCCTGCAAAATCCGCGCTACGCCGCGCCCGCGCTGGAAGTGGACGACGTGACCGACTTCTACGCCTTCACGAAGGACAGCTTCCGCCTCGTCGGCTATCGATACACCGATCTTGCAGAAAAGATCCCCGTCGCGATCTGAAAAAATCTCGGTTTACACAGTACTATGCGTGACATAAATCGCTGAAAGGAGGTAAAAATGCGCGCGATCGTCGTAGTCGACAGACATTGGGGCATCGGCAAGGGGAACGACCTTCTCTTTCGCTTGCCCGCGGACATGAAGCATTTCAAGGAGGCGACCCTCGGCAAGGTCGTCGTCATGGGCAGCAACACGCTGCGCTCGTTCCCGGGCGGCAGGCCGCTGCAAGGCCGCCGCAACATCGTCCTCTGGCCGGACGGCCCGCGGCGGGAGGACTGCGCCGTCGTGCGTTCGCTCGGCGAGCTGTTCGCGTCGGTCGCCCCGTATCCGGCGGACGACGTGTTCGTCCTCGGGGGCGCGATGCTGTACCGCACGCTGCTCCCGTATTGCAGCGAGGCGATCGTGACGAAAGTGGACGCAGACGGCGGCGCCGAGGTCTTTTTTGAAGATCTGGACCGCCTGCCGGGCTGGTCGTGCGCCGCGGAGGGGGAGAAGCTCGAAACGAACGGCTATACCATCCGCTTCTGCACCTACCGCAACGCCGCCCCGCTCCCGTGCCGCGTCTGAACCCGCGTCCGTCATGCCCGATCGCGTCTGAACTTGCGCCCGCTTTGCTCCTGCCCCGTCTGAACCCGCGTCCGCCGCGCCCGATCGTGTCCGGGCGGGTGTCCGACTGCGCGCAGGCTTGCGCCTCATCGCGCCTGAATCGGTGTCCGGTCGCGCGCGGGTTTGTGCCTGCCGCGCGTTCTTTCGTTCCCGCGTTTTCGCTTTTCGGCGCGCCGCGCCGAAGTCCGATCCCCGCCGTTTTTGGAGGGGGGGGTTTCGTATTTCGATTGAAAACGTCCGCGCGGCGTGGTATAATAAAAGAAAAAAAATCGGAGGAAACCAACAAGACTATGGCAAGAATGATCCTCAACGAGACCAGTTACTTCGGCGCGGGCTGCCGCAGGGAAGTTGTCGGCGAGCTGCGCCGCCGCAACATGAACAAGGCGTTCGTTGTTTCGGACAAGGACCTCGTCAAATTCGGCGTGGCGAAGAAGGTCACGGGCGTGCTCGACGAGGCGGGCATCGCCTACGAACTGTTCGACGACGTCAAGGCGAACCCGACCATCGCCAACGTGCAGAACGGCCTCGCCGCCTTCCGGCAGGCGAACGCGGACGTCATCATCGCCATCGGCGGCGGCTCCGTCATGGATACGGCGAAGGCGATCGGCATCATCGCCGAAAATCCGGAGTTCGCGGATGTGCGGTCGCTGGAGGGCACGGCGGACACCAAAAACAAGTGCTTCCCGATCGTCGCGTTCGCGACGACTTCGGGCACGGCGGCGGAGGTGACCATCAACTACGTCATCACCGACGAGGAGGCGGGCCGCAAGCTGGTCTGCGTCGACCCGAACGACATCCCGATCATCGCGTTCAACGATGCGGAAATGCTCATGAGCATGCCCAAAGGCCTGACCGCGGCGACGGGCATGGACGCGCTCACGCACGCGATCGAGGCGTATATCACGCCGGGCGCGACGCCGCTTTCGGATCTTCTCACCTGGAACAGCATCCGCTTCGTCGCGCAGAACCTCGAGGCTGCCGTCAAAGACGGCGGCGACGCGGCGGCGCGCGAGGGGATGGCGTACGCATCCTACGTCGCGGGCATGGCGTTCTCCAACGTCGGGCTCGGCATCGTCCACTCGATGGCGCACCCGCTCGGCGCCCGCTACGACATCGCGCACGGCGTCGCGAACGCGCTCCTGCTTCCCTTCGTCATGGAATACAATAAGCCCGCCGCGCTCGAAAAGTTCGGCGATATCGCCCGCGCGATGGGCGTGGATATCAAGGGGATGAGCGCGGAAGAGGCGGCGGACGCCGCGATCGAAGCGGTGCGCAAGCTCTCCGCGGCGATCGGGATCCCGCAGCGCCTGCGCGACATCGGGATCAAAGAGGAGCAGCTCAAACAGCTCTCCGAGGACGCCTTCATCGATCCCTGCACGGGCGGCAATCCGCGCAAGACGTCTCCCGCCGAGATCCTCGAGATCTATAAGAAGGCGCTCTGACCGGCCGTGTGTGCCGTCTTTCGGCGAATAAACGCAAAAAGATCCGCGTTTGCATAGTACTATGCCACGCATAACAGGCGAATAAATAAAGAAAGGGGAAGCCTCGCGAGATCGCTTCCCTTTTTGCCGTCAATTTGCTTGCATTTTTGCGCGCAAACGGTTACAATAAAGGGTGAAAATTCTTCGTTTTGAGAGGTTTACACTATGGACACGATCAGCGGAAACGTCCGTTCGGCCTGCGTCGAATACAAAGATTTCCCCGCGCACGTCGACGAGATCGTCTGCATGAAGGGCATGATCCACCGCATCCGCGAGATGACCGGGTTTGCCTTCGTCATCATCCGCACCGCGCGCGACGTGGTGCAGTGCGTCTATTCCCCCGATTTTTCCGATTACCGCATGGACGATTCCGTCGTCGAGGGCTGCGCCGTCAAACTGACGGGCAAGATCGTCAAGGACGCGACGCGCGAGGGCCGCTACGAGATGCAGATCCACGGCATCGAGGTGCTTTCGACGCCCGCCGAGCCGATGCCCATCGTCATCAACAAAAAACAGCTGGACAACATCCCCATCGACCTGAACCTGAATATGCGCCCGGTCACGCTGCGCAACCCGAAGGAGCGCGCCGTGTTCAAGGTGCAGGAGGGCATCGCCCGCGGCTTCCGCGACTATCTGCTGTCGCAGAACTTCACCGAGATCCGCACCCCGAAGATCAACGCGCAGGGCGCGGAGGGCGGCGCGAACATTTTCCGCCTCGACTACTTCGGCAAGCAGGTCTTTTTGGCGCAGAGCCCGCAGTTCTACAAGCAGATGCTCGTTCCCGTGTACGAGCGGGTGTTTGAAGTGGGGCCCGTGTTCCGTGCCGAACATCACGACACCTCCCGCCACCTCAACGAGTACATCAGCATGGACTTCGAGATGGGCTTCATCGACAGCTTCTATGACATCATGGACATGGAGACGGGCGCGCTGCGCTACATCATGCAGCTTTTGAAGTCGGAGTACGCGCCCGAGCTGGCGCTCCTCAACGTCGACCTGCCCGAGATCGCGGAGATCCCCGTCGTCAAGTTTATGGACGCGAAGGAGATCATCACCAAAAAATTCAAGAAGAAGATCACCGACTACCGCGACTTCGAGCCGGAGGAGGAGCAGATCCTCGGCAAGTGGGCGAAGAAGGAGTTTAACAGCGACTTCCTCTTCGTCACGCACTATCCTTCGGAAAAGCGGCCTTTCTACGCGATGGACGATCCCGCGGATCCCGACTACACGCTCAGCTTCGACCTCTTGTTCCGCGGCATCGAGATCACGACGGGCGGCCAGCGCATCCACGACTATCATCAGCAGGTCGCCAAGATGCGCGCGCGCGGCATGGATCCCGCAGACTTCGAGAGCTATCTCATGGCGCACAAGTACGGTATGCCCCCGCACGGCGGCCTCGGCCTCGGGCTGGAGCGCATCACCATGCACCTGCTCGGCTTCAAGAACGTGCGCTATGCGTCCATGTTCCCGCGCGACATCAACCGCGTCACGCCGTAACATCTGCGCGCCGTTGACCGCGTCAAGACGAAACGCCCGCGCGCATACAGACGTCGTCGCCCCCGCCGTACGGTGGGGGCGCTTTTCATGGGATAAGGGGGCGTCTTTTTAATAAGATAGGAGGGCGGCGCATTCGCGCCGCCCTCCCGATAGTGCCGGCAAAATCCTTTTTAGATGAAAATCGGCCCGACGGAACCGTCGGGCCGAAATGTTTTTATGCTCTGCGGGCAGGGGATCAATACATGCCGCCGCCCATGCCGCCGCCTGCGGGCGCCGCGGGTTCGGGTGCGGGGATATCGGTCACGACGCTCTCCGTCGTGAGCAGGGTCGCCGCGACGGACGCCGCATTCTGCAGGGCGCTGCGGGTCACCTTGGTCGGGTCGATGATGCCGCTCTCGACCATATCGGTGTACTCGTTCTTGAGCGCGTCGAAGCCGTAAGCGGGGTTCTTGGCGTCGGCGATCTTGTTGACGATGACGGAGCCGTCCAGACCCGCGTTCTTCGCGATCTGACGGATAGGCTCCTCGATCGCCTTGAGGATGATCTGTGCGCCCGTCTTTTCGTCGCCTTCCAGCGTCGCGACCAGCGCTTTGAGCGCCTCGACGGTGGAGAGGAGAGCGACGCCGCCGCCGGGGACGATGCCCTCTTCCACGGCCGCGCGGGTCGCGGCGAGCGCGTCCTCGATGCGCAGCTTCTTTTCCTTCATCTCGACTTCGGTCGCCGCGCCGACGTTGATGACCGCGACGCCGCCGGCGAGTTTGGCGAGGCGTTCCTGCAGCTTTTCTCTGTCGTAGTCGGAGGTGGTCTCCGCGATCTGCGCCTTGATGGCGTTGACGCGCGCCTTGATGTTCTCGGTGTCGCCCGCGCCGCTGACGATGGTGGTGTTGTCCTTGTCGACCTTGACCTGTGCGGCGTGGCCGAGCATATCGGGGGTCACGTCCTTGAACTCATAGCCGAGGTCGGAGGTGATGACGGTGCCGCCCGTGAGGATGGCGATATCTTCGAGCATCGCTTTTCTGCGGTCGCCGAAGCCGGGCGCCTTGACCGCGACGCAGTTGAACACGCCCTTGAGCTTGTTGACGATGAGCGCCGCCAGCGCGTCGCCCTCGACGTCCTCGGCGATGATGAGCAGGCGCGCGCCCTGCTGCGCGAGCGGTTCGATGATGGGCAGGATCTCCTGCAGGTTGGAGATCTTCTTATCCGTGATGAGGATGTAGGGGTTGTCGAGCACGGCTTCCATCTTGTCGGTGTTGGTCACCATGTAGGCGGAAGCGTAGCCGCGGTCGAACTGCATCCCTTCCACGGTCGCGAGCTCGGTGTTCATGGTCTTGCCCTCTTCCACGGTGATGACGCCGTCCTTGCCGACCTTCTCCATCGCGTCGGAGATGAGCTGGCCGACCGTCTAGTCGCCCGCGGAGATGGAAGCGACCTGCGCGATCGCCTTTTTGCTGTCCACCGTCTTGGAGATCTTTTTCAGTTCCGCGACGGCCGTCTCGACCGCCTTGTCGATGCCCTTGCGCAGGATGATGGGGTTGGCGCCTGCGGCCAAATTCTTGAGCCCTTCGCGGATGATCGCCTGAGCCAGCACGACCGCGGTGGTCGTACCGTCGCCCGCCACGTCGTTGGTCTTGGTGGAAACTTCCTTGACCAGCTGCGCGCCCATATTTTCAAACGGGTCTTCCAGTTCGATCTCTTTGGCGATGGTCACGCCGTCGTTGGTGATCAGCGGCGCGCCGAATTTCTTGTCCAGGACCACGTTGCGCCCCTTGGGCCCGAGCGTGATCTTGACGGTATCCGCCAGGGTATTGACGCCCTTTTCCAGTGCCTTTCTTGCCTCGTCTCCGTATTTGATCTGTTTAGCCATGATGAAATGCTCCTCCTTTTCGGCCGATTATTCTACGATCGCGAGAATGTCGCTCTGCTTGATGATGGTGAATTCTTTGCCGTCCACCTTAAATTCGCTGCCCGAATACTTCGAGAAGAGAACGGTGTCGCCCACTTTCACGACCATCTTCACGTCCTTGCCGTCCACGGTACCGCCGGGGCCGACGGCGACCACGCGCGCGGTCTGCGGCTTTTCCTGTGCCGAAGAGGGGAGGATGAACCCGCTCTTGGTCTTTTCCTCGGTCTGAACGCTCTCGACAACCACTTTGTCGAATAAAGGTTTAATGTTCATAGGATCGCCTCCAAATGTTTTTTCGGTTGATCGTTTTAGCACTTTCATTACCTGAGTGCTAAATCATTATCTATTATATCCATTTGCAGACAAAAGTCAATCATTTTGCGCCCATAAAAAGAATTTTTTAGCACTTTCTTGCAAGAGTGCTAATTTTCGCCCTGCGGGAGGGGGAAGGCGGGGGGCATCGGGCGGGCGCGGCGGCGCGGGAAGGGCGGCGAGGGCGGCATCGGCGGCGCGGAGAAGGGGAAGCGGGGCGCGGCGGCTCTCTCACGCGGAGGCTCTCTCGCACGGCGGCGCTTCCTTGCATGGCGGCGGCATCTTCGCGCGGCGGCATCCTCGCGCGGCGGCTCCTTTACAGGATCGGGATGGAACGGGGGAAAATGTCCGCGACGCTTGCATTTTGCTGGCGGGTATGGTACAATTAAATAAAAGGAAACACGGAGGGGAACGGTATGGACAAGTGGGATCGCCGTTTTATGGAACTGACGGAGACGGTCGCGGGCTGGTCCAGCTGCTATCAGGAGAACCGGCACGTCGGCGCCGTCATCGTGCGCGGCAAGCGGGTGATGACGACTGGCTACAACGGCGCGCCGTCCGGCATCGTCAGCTGCACCGACCGCAAGGAGTGCCTGCGCCGCAAGCTGGGCATCCCCAGCGGCACCCGGCAGGAGATCTGTTACGCCGTTCATGCCGAGCAGAATGCCATCATCCAGGCGGCGCGCCTGGGCATCGAGATCGAGGGCGCGACGCTCTACTGCACCCACCAGCCCTGCGTCATCTGCGCGAAAATGATCATCAACGCCGGCATCGCGCGCGTCGTGTACAAGCACGGGTACCCGGACGATTTTTCCGTGCAGCTCTTCCGCGAGGCGAACGTCCTCGTCCAGAAATACGAAGATCTTGAAAAGGAGTAAATGTATGGATCCCGTCGTCACATTTGTCATGCAGAACGGAAAGACCTTCCGCGCCCAACTCTATCCGGACAAGGCGCCCAACACCGTCCATAACTTCCTCTCCCTCGTGCGCAGCGGATTTTATGACGGGCTGACCTTTCACCGCGTCATCGAAGGGTTTATGATCCAGGGCGGCGACCCCGCCGGCAACGGCACGGGCGGCCCCGGTTACACCATCCGCGGCGAGTTCCGCATGAACGGTTTTGCGCAGAACGACATCAAGCATCGGCGCGGCGTTCTCTCGATGGCGCGCTCCATGTTGCCGGACAGCGCCGGCTCGCAGTTCTTCATCATGCACGAAGATTCCTCCCACCTCGACGGCCAGTACGCCGCCTTCGGCAAGGTCATCGAGGGGATGGAGGTCGTCGACGAGATCGCGTCCGTCCCCACCGACATGCGCGACCGCCCGCTGACGCCGCAGGTGATCGAGCGCGTGACGGCGGAAACGTACGGGACGGAATACCCCGACCCCGTCCGCGCCCGCCGCTGATCTTTGCCGAACAAGTCCGCCCGCTGTTTGCGGGCGGTTTGTCTTTGCCGAACAAGTCCGCCCGCTTGCGCGGGCGGATTGCCCGTGCCGCCTCCGCCCGCATTTGCGGGCGCGCCGCCGATCGTTTTTTCCGCCCCGCTGTTTGCGGGCGCCGCCTCCGCCCGCTTGCTTGCGGGCGATTTTTTTGCCCTCCGCGCGGTCCGTGCCCCGCGGCTCCGCTTCTTCCGTGCCGCGGCTCCGCCTCCCTCCGCGCGGTTCGCCTCCCGCGGCTCCGCTTTTTACGCGCCGCGGCTCCGCCTCCCTCCGCGCGGTTCGCCTCCCGTGGCCCCGCCTCTTCCGCGCCGCGGCTCCGCCTCCCTCCGCGCGGTCCGTGCCGCAGCTTCGCCTTCTTTTGCCCTCGTGTTCCCGCCGCCGGAGGCCTCCGTTTTCCGCCTGTTTTTTCGCCGCGCGCGGCGTCGTCCGTTTCCGTCAAAAATCGGCGTCGGCGGCGAAGGATGGCGACATTTCGCGCCCAAAGAAAGCGCGCCTCCTTATTTTTTTTACAAAAATCGACAAATTCATTTAAAATCATACAATATTTGTAAAAATATAATTGCTATTTGTACAAAAAGCGCTTCACAAATGCCCTCGAATCCATTATAATAACTTTTGATAAGATTACTAAATCGGAATCAAGGAGGACGTGATGCCATGCAGCAGAAAAAAATCGTGATTCTGGAAAGCAATCACGACACAGCGCAAGCCGTAGCGGAGAGCCTTCGAGGGGAAGGCTTTGAAGTCTGCGGAGAGTCGGATGACGGAAGCGAGGGCGTCGAGCTGATCGAGCGCACAAAACCGGACGTCGTATTGATCGGGTTGGTGCTCAAGGGGTTGGACGGCTTCGGGGTGATGGACGCTTTGCGCGAGAGGAAGATCCCGGCGCGGGCGATCGTGACGGGGACCTTTGCGGACGACGAGATCGTCGCGCGGGTGATGGCGAAAGGGGCGCGCTATTATCTGATGAAGCCGCTCTCTCCGCCCGTCGTCGCGGCGCGCGCCAAGGAACTCGCGGCCGATGCGGGCAAGGCGGCGCCGGCGCCCGCCGTGCGCGAAAAGCGCAGCCCCGCTTCGCTGGACGAAAAGATCAGCGGGATCTTTATTTCCATCGGCATTCCGCCGCACATCAAGGGGTACGGGTATCTGCGCGAGGGGATCAAGATGGCGGTCGAGGAGCCTTCCATCATCAACAACGTGACCAAACAGCTCTATCCGAAGATCGCCGAAAAATTCAACACGACGGCGAGCAAGGTCGAACGCGCGATCCGCCACAGCATCGAGGTCGCGTGGAACCGCCAGCGCGTCGACGCGATCAACGCCGTGTTCGGCGTGCGCGTCTATATCGGCACGGACAAGCCGACCAACAGCGAATTTATCGCGCTCGTCGCGGACAAACTCATTTTGGAAGGGTTGGTCCGCTATTGAGCGCCCGCGGCTCGCCGCCAAAAATTGCGCCGCCTGTCTTTTTTTGAAATATCTCTTGACTTCATAGCCCGTTCTTTATATAATAGAAGAATAACGCGACCGTTTTGTGCGGGCCGTAAAGGAGTGAAGAAATGGACAAAGCACGGCAAAGCCGCGTCAAGATCTATATTTCCTGTCATAAAGACTGTGCGGCGGTCCATAACGACGTCTTTACGCCCGTGCGGCAAAAGGATATCGTCCGCTTTCTCCAGAACGGGACGGAAGAGGACAAGTTCATGGCGGCGCGCGCCAACGAGTACTGCGAGCTGCTCACCCAGTACTGGGCGTGGAAATACGGCGATGCCGACTATTACGGCTTTTGCCAATACCGCCGCTATTTCGAGTTCAACGACAAGGTGCGCACCAACGCCCACCGCTCCGTCCGCCGCGAGTATCTCAACGCGCGCACGGCGGAGGAGCTCGGCTTAAACGATGCGGACAAGCTGTGCCGGGAGATCTCCCGCTACGACGTGATCGCCCCGCAGCCCTTCAATTATTATATCTGTACCGTCTATTGGCAGTATAAAAACGCGGATCATCTGCACATCGAGGACCTCGACGCGGTCATGGAGATCATCCGCACGGAATATCCCGACTACGAGCGGGACGCCAAGGACTATCTGTACGGGCATTATTTGTACACCTGCAATATGTTCGTCATGCGGCGCGCCCTGTTCGAGGAATACAGCGCCTGGCTGTTCGCCATCCTGCGCCGCTTTTATCAGCGGCGGGACATGGCGGCGCTGCGCTATTCGGGCGAGGCGATGCGCACGCCCGGCCACCTCGGCGAGCGGCTGTTCGGCATCTATCTCACCCATCTCGCGCGGCAGAAGCGGTACGAGATCGGCAAGCGCCGCATCGTCCTGTTCGGGAATACCGAGCCGCCCTTCCGCGCGTCGCCCGCGTTCGGCGGGGATGCGGTCGCGCTCTTCGTCCCCGTTTCGGCGGACACGCTCGCGTATGCCGCCGTCTGCCTGCGCTCGGTCGCGGACGCGGCGTCCTTTGACCGCCGTTACGACGCCGTCCTTCTCTGCAGCGGCGTGGGGGAGGCGGATAAAGAAAAATTGCGCGACGTCCTGCACGGCCGCGCGAACTTCTCCCTGCGCTTTTTCGACGTCGATTGCCTGCTGGACGAGCGGATGCTCTCCGATCTCCCCGCCGAGAGCCGCACGGCGTATATGCAGCTGGCGCTGCCCTATCTGTTCGCGCAGTACCGCCGCGCCGTCTGGCTGGACGCGGAGATCGTCGCCTTGCAGGACATCGCCGCCCTGTACGACTGCAACCTGGATGAAGAGGACTGCTGCGCGGCGGCGGCGGACGTCTGTTTCGCGGGCGGGCTGAACGGTTACAGCCCGGCGCTGCGCGAGGAATACGCGGCGGCGGTCGAAAAGGGCGTCTACGCGTTCGCCGAACCGGGCGTCCTCGTGATGAACTGTGCGGCGATGCGCGCCGCCTATACGGAGGACGCGCTTCTGCACTATGTGCGGGACGGTGTTCCCGGCAGCGCGGAGCGGCGCGACCTGCTCAATCTTCTCTGCTGCGGCAGGATCCGCTTCCTCGAATACGGCTGGAATTTCATCCCCGAACGGGAAGGGGAGCCGCGCGCGCTCGCCTGCGCCTTCGCGCCGAAGGAAATGTATGCGGCCTATCGGGCGGCGGCAGCGTCGCCCATGCTGGTGCATTTCGCGGGCAGCGAAAGGCCGTGGGCGGAGGCGGATTCCCGCTATGCGCACCTGTTCTGGCGCATCTGCCGCGAGACGCCGTATGCCGAAGTCCTGCTGCTGTCGGCGGGGCTGGGCGATGCGGCGAGCGGGGACGGGTTCTGGATGCGGCTGCTGTTTCCGCGCGGTTCCCGCCGCCGCGCCCTGCTCAAAAAGCTGGGCCGCCGCTTCCGCAAGATCTGATCGATGGCCGAACGGTCGCCGCGGGGCGGCCGTTTTTTGTATGGGAAGTGCCGCCCGTCGCCGCTTTTTGTAGGAGAAGCGCCGTCTGCGGCCGTTTTCGCGGCGTGTCCGCCGGCGGACGCGCCCGTATCGGCGCCCGTACGGGCGCGGTTTCGTTGGCGCCCCGGGGGCGCTTTTGCGGCGCGCCGCCGTCGGCGCGAAGGAGGTCGTTATGCGTAGGGGAGGATGGTATCGCGGCAAGCGGGTGCTCGTCACGGGTCATACGGGGTTCAAGGGCGGCTGGCTGGTGCGGATGCTCGCCCTTGCGGGGGCGCGGGTGTGCGGCTATGCGCTGCCGGCGGAGCCGGGGTCGGTGTTCGCGCTCTGCGGCGGCTGCCGCGGCGAGGAAGGGGATATCCGCGACTTTGCGCGCCTGCGCTCGCTCTTTGCGGAGTTTCGTCCCGAATGCGTCTTTCATCTCGCGGCGCAGCCCATCGTGCTCGAAGGATACCGCGCCCCGCGCGAGACGTACGAGATCAACGGGATGGGCACCGTCAACCTGCTCGAGTGCATCCGCCTTTCCGGCTGCGTGCGCAGCGCCCTGCTGGTCACGACGGACAAGGTCTATGCCGAGTCGGCGGCCCCGCACGCGGAGGACGCGCCGCTGGACGGGTACGACCCGTACGCGAACAGCAAGAGCTGGTGCGAGCTGGCGGCGGCGTGCTACGCGCGCTGCTATCTGCGGGGCAGGACGGCGCTGTCCGTGATGCGCGCGGGCAATGCGCTGGGCGGCGGCGACATCGCGCCCGGCCGCATCCTGCCCGACTGCATCCGCGCCGCGCGGAAGGGAGAGACGATCGCCGTGCGCAGCCCCGATTCGGTCCGCCCGTACCAGCACGTCTTCGACGTGCTCGCCGCCTATCTCGCCGTCGCGCGGGCGCAGGCGGAAGAGCCCTCCCTGGCGGGCGCGTACAATGTGGGCCCGGACGCGTCCGGGTGCCTGACGACGGGACAGCTCGCCGACCTGTTCTGCGCGGCTTGGGAGGGGGCGTCCTGGAAGGCGGAGCCGTCGGCGGACGCCCGCCCGCACGAGTCGCCCGCCCTTCGTCTGGACGGAGGGAAGCTGCGCCGCGCGTTCGGCATCTCTCCCCGCCGCACGGCGGAGGACGCCGTGCGGGACGCCGTCGCGTGGGAGAGGGCGCGCGCGGCGGGGGAGGGTATGGCGCGCTTTGCCGACGCGCAGCTTACGCGCTATTTTTCGGAAGGGGATATGTTTTGAGCGCAGGGCCGCCCGTTCGGGCGGCCCCGATCCCGCCGCCGGACGTCCGGCGCGCCGCCCGCCGTGCCTTTCGCCGTTTCGCCGCCGCTTTCGCCGCCCGCCGGCGATCCCTCCGCCTGTGCCGCTCCTTTTGTTCCCGTTGCTCGCCGCCCGCCGTGCCTTTCGCCCTTTCGCCGCCGCTTCTGCCGCGGCATCCCATATTTTTCCGTAATAATTTCGGACGGCGGGCGCATACTGAGGGCGGAGGTATCGACAATGTTTGTTGCAAATCTGATCTCGTACATCCTCGTCCTGCTCGGCGCGGTGAACTGGGGCCTGTACGGCATCTTCAATTTCAATCTCGTCTCCGCCGTGTTCCGCGGGGACAGGAGCGTCGGTTCGATCGTCGTGTATGTGCTGATCGCGCTCGCGGCGCTGTGGCTGCTTATCTATACCGTGTTTGCGGGCGGCATACTGCGCCTCGTCGGTCACCGCGACCGCACATAAGGCCGCGCGCTCCCGGCGGCCTTCGCCGCAGGCAGCCGCGGCTGCCGTCAATCCCGCGGTGCACGGTAAAATCCGCGCCCGTTCGCGGTGCACGGCAAGCCCCGCGTTCGTTTGAGGCACACGGCAAGCCCCGCGTTCGTTTGCGGCACACGGCAAGCCCCGCAGGTGACTGCGGGGCTTGCTTTTCGCGCGTTTTCTCCCTTTTTTCACAAAAATTTTCGCCGCTCCCATTGACAAAAGCCGCGTTTTCGCATATAATAAAATTGACAATAGTTATTAGTGAAAACTATTATCACTATTGTCATATTATTCTGTGACAAAACCGCGGGCGCGGCGCGCCGCGCGTGACAGAGGAGGCAATACCATGAGCTTTGTCGAATTTCACGATGTCAGTAAGATCTACACGATGGGAGAAAACAAGATCTACGCGGCCGACAAGGTCAATTTTACCATCGAGCAGGGCGAATTTTGCGTCATCGTCGGGCCGAGCGGCGCGGGCAAGACGACCGTGCTGAACATGCTCGGCGGCATGGACACCGTCACGGAGGGGAAGATCCTCGTGGACGGGGCGGAGATCAGTTCCTTCAACGAGAGGCAGCTGACCGATTACCGCCGCTACGACGTGGGGTTCGTCTTTCAGTTTTATAATCTGATCCAGAACCTGACGGCGAAGGAAAACGTGGAGATCGCCTCGGAGATCTGCCGCAAGCCGCTCGGCGCGGAAGAGACGCTCCGAAACGTCGGGCTTGCCGAGCGCATGGACAATTTCCCCGCCCAGCTCTCGGGCGGCGAGCAGCAGCGCGTCTCGATCGCGCGCGCCATCGCCAAAAACCCCAAACTGCTGCTGTGCGACGAGCCGACGGGCGCGCTCGACTACGAGACGGGCAAGAGCATCCTCAAACTCTTGCAGAACGTCTGCCGCGAGAGCGGCAAGACGGTCATCGTCATCACGCACAACCAGGCGATCACGCAGATGGCGGATCGCGTCATCCACATCAAGAACGGCAGAGTTTTCTCCGAAGAGGTGCAGGAGAACCCTGCGGACGTGTCCGTCATCGAATGGTGACGGAGGCCTCCGGGAGGTGTCGGCATGAAAAAATTCAATAAATACATCGTCAACGAATTCAAGTCCGGGTTCGGCCGCTTCGTCGCCATCATGGCGATCGTCGCGCTCGGCGTCGGCTTTCTGATCGGCGTCCTGCAGGCGACCCCGGACATGAAGAGCACGATGAGCAACTACTACATCGACAACGCCGCCTACGACGCGGACGTCAAGGGCACGTTCGGCATGACGCGTGAAAACGTCGACGCGATCGAGGATCTCTCCTCGGTGGAGGCGGTGACGCCGCTCGTCTCGACCGACCTTCTCGCCAACGACGGCGAGGCGGACGTCGCCGTGCGCCTGATCGGCCTCGACGCGGAGGATCTGAGCGATGGCGGCTATCTCAACCGCCTCACCCGCCTGAAGGGGCAGTGGCCGGATGAACCGGGCGAAGTCGTCGCCGTCCACGGCAGCGACCTGCTGGACGAAGCGGACATCGGCGACGAGTTCGAGCTGGACGTCTCGACGGGCACCTATCAGGACGTCTATCTCACCCAAACGGTCAAGGTGGTCGGCATCGTCTCCTCGCCCGACTATTATTACGGCGACGGGCGGGAAATGACGACCGTCGGCTCGGGCGTGGTCGGCGCCGTGCTCGTCGGCCGCATGGGCGATCTGTACGATCTGCAAAAGGACGGCTCCGTCTTTTCCTATCTGAGCAACGAGATGATCATGACGACCATCCTCGGCGCGGAGCCGATCGACGTCGTCTATACCGATTGCTGGGTGCAGTTCAAGGACACGGCCGAGCATGAGCGCTTCACCGACTCCTATAAAAACTTCCTCGCCGACCGCACGGCGGAACTGGAGGGGATCGAGGCGGCGCAGCTGCAGCCCTTCCTCGACCTGATCGCGGCGGCGGAGGAGCGCGGGTTCGGCTCCATCCTCACGAGCATGGGCATCGCGGCGGACAACGTCGACTGGCTCGTCCTCGGCCGCGCGGACACCAACGTCAGCTATATCAGCTATGACATGAACGTGGAAAAGGTGCAGGACATCGCGGGCGTGTTCCCCATCTTCTTCATCGTCGTGGCGGCGCTGGTCGCCCTCACCTCCATGACGCGCATGGTGGAGGAGGACCGTATGCAGATCGGCACCTTCAAGGCGCTCGGCTACGCGAAGGGCCGCATCATGTCCAAATACCTGATCTTCTGCTGCCTGGCGAGCCTGATCGGCAGCGTGGGCGGCGCATTGATCGGGTTCAGCCTGCTGCCCACCATCTTCTGGATGGCGTACGGCACCATGTACACGCTCCCCGCGCTCGAATACGGGTTCAGCCCGTGGTTCGCGCTCGCGGTGCTCGTCGTCGCCCTCGCCGGCACGGCGGCCGTCACCTGGGCGGCGTGCCGTACGTCGCTGAAGGAGCGCCCGGCGGCGCTCATGCTGCCGAAGGCGCCCAAGGCGGGCAAGCGCGTCCTCGTCGAGCGCATCGGCTTTTTGTGGAAGCCCCTCAAATTCAAATGGAAGGCGACGCTGCGCAACATCTTCCGCTACAAGCGGAATATGCTGCTGACCATCATCTCGGTCATGGGCTGCACGGCGCTCATCCTCACCGGCTTCGGGCTGTACGACTCCATCGCCGCGGTGAGCGACATCCAGTTCAACGACATCGTCCTCTACGACGTCTCCGTCGAGTACAAGGGCGACCTCGCCGCGAGCGAAAACGCGGCGCTGCTCGAGCTGATCGGCGAGGAGGGAACGGACCACATCTCCCTGTTCAGCGAGAACGTCCAGCTCCGCTTCGGGCGGGACGGCAAGCAGATCGAGGGGAGCGAGAACGTCGACCTCTACGTCGTCCGGGACGGCGACGCGTTCGCCGACTACATCTCCCTGCACACGCGCAAGGGTTCGGAAGCGATCGACGTCGGCGCGGGCGGCGGCATCGTCCTCGCGGAAAACATCGCCGTCGTCTACGGCGTCGAGGCGGGCGATACGGTCACCTGCCGCTCGGGTTCGGAATCGGTGTCCGTGCGCGTGGACGCCGTCTGCGAGAACTACGCGGGCAGCTACGCCTACATCGCGGCGGAAAGCTATGAAGCGCTGTTCGGCGAAGTGCCGTCCGCCAACACCCTCCTCGTCAAGACGGACGTCGCGGCGGACGATGAGGACGCGGTGCGCGCCGTCTATGCGGGCAACACGAAGGAGGACGACACGGCGGACGCCGTCGCGGTCTCGGCGATCGAATTTACGCAGACGTCGGCGGACACCTACGGCGGCCTCGAATCGACGATGGGGCTGATCATCGCGGTGCTCGTCGTCAGCGCGGGCGCGCTCGCGGCGATCGTCTTATACAACCTCACCAACATCAACATCGACGAGCGACGGCGCGAGATCGCGACGCTGCGCGTGCTCGGCTACCGCAAGGCGGAGGTCGCGGGCTACATCTACCGCGAGAGCGCGATCCTGACCCTGTTCGGCGCGCTGCTCGGCCTGGGGCTCGGCTACCTGCTGCATATGTTCATCGTCGGGCGGGTCGACAGCGTCTCGATGATGCTCGGCCGCGCCATCTTCGGCTGGAGCTATCTGTGGGCGTTCTTGTTCACCGTCGTCTTTGCGGCGATCGTGTACGCGTTCATGCTCATCAAACTCAACAAAGTCAACATGGCGGAATCGCTGAAATCCAACGAATGAGGAGGCCGACGGTATGGAAAGAGCGAAGCTGCGCGACGGTTTTCTCCGCCAGTTATGGCGGCTGAACAAGCTGGACGTCATCGCCGTCCTGCGCGAGTTTTTGGAAGGAGAAACAGCGGCGCTCTATTATCTGTGCGGGGCTGGCGCCGGCGGCGCCACGCCCTCGCAGCTGAGCGAGGCGCTCGAAGTCAGCCGCGCCCGCGCGGCGAACATCCTGCGCGCGCTGCGCGAGAAGGGATACGTCGAGATGGACGTCTCGGCGGACGACCGCCGCAAGATGGACGTGCGCTGTACGGCGGCGGGCCGCCGCTGCTTCGAACAGAAGTACGATTTTCTCCTCCGCTGCCTCGATAAGTATGTCGACGTCCTGGGGGAGGAAGACATCCTGGCGCTGACCCGCCTCCTGCAAAAGGCGGCGGACGGCGCGCCGGGTCCGGGGGAAGGCTGCGCCCCGGGCCCCGGAGAGGACGCGCCGCGGTAAAGGACGCGAGGCGCGGTAAAGGACGTGAGCCCGCGGCTCTGTTTTGCGCGGCACGGTCATAGCAAACAGAAAAAAGGGAGCGCGCACGCTCCCTTTTTTATAAGCCGAACTCAAAAATTTTTACAGGGCAAACACGCCGGAAAAGAAAAAGCGTGTCTTCAACCGAAGACACGCCCTGCATCAGTATCTCCGATTGCTGCGACACAAACCTTTCCAAACCATGGGAAATAAGAGATACGAAATGCCGATCGTCGTATCCCATGGTTTGGCTATTTAGTTTGTGTCGCAATTTCAGTATAGCATATCGCCCGCCAAAAGGCAAGCAATTTCCCAAAATGCCGCCCCCCTTCTTTCGGAGAAAGATCCCCGCCCGGCCCGCCTGCGAAAACGCGTATAGTACAAGTTTTGTCTTTCATATAGTAAGGTATCCGAAGGGGGTGCCTTATGTTTTTGGATTTTCTGCAAGCGATCTGGGCAAAGATCTTGTTTTTTACGGGCGCGGTCGGCGGCAAAGGATCCTTTCCCAAGCCCCTTCCGCCCGAGGAGGAGGCAAAGTATCTGCGTCTCGCCCGCGCGGGCGACGCCGCCGCCAAAGATATGCTCGTGCGCCACAATATGCGCCTGGTCGCGCACATCGTCAAAAAGTACAACGGGGCGGCGGAGACGGACGACCTCATCTCGGTCGGCAGCATCGGGCTGATCAAGGCGATCAACACCTATCGGGAGGGAAAGGGCACGCAGCTGGCCACCTACACCGCCCGCTGTATCGAAAACGAGATCCTCATGCTCATCCGCAGCAACAAGAAGCACCGCGGCAACGCCTATCTGTCCGACCCCGTCGGCGTCGACAAGGAGGGCAACGAACTGACGCTGATGGACCTCCTGTTCGAGAAGGAGGAGGGTGTCTTCAAGACGGTCGAATCCCGCCTCGTACACGAAAAATTCATGCGCCTTCTGGAAGCGACGCTGTGCGAGCGCGAGTTCACCGTCCTGTGCCTGCGCTACGGGCTGAAGGGCGGCGCGCCCATGCCGCAGCGGGAGGTGGCGGCGTTTCTGCACATCTCCCGTTCCTACGTCTCGCGCATCGAAAAGCGCGCCATCGAGCGGGTGCGCGCCCATCTGGATCGGGAAGATTATCTGTAGGCGAGCCTATATCCGCGCGGGAGGGGCACGGCCGTCCCTGCGTCGGCGCGCCTCTTTCGCGGAACGGGGGATGCTTCCGCTTCAGCCGCCTCCGCGCCGCCTTTCGAGCGGAACGGGGGATGTTTTCGCTTCGCCCGCCTGCTCGTTTTTTGCATAGGGCGGGCTGCCCGCGCGAGAGGGGGCCCGCGCCGTTTTACCCGCCCCCGCGTCGCTTCTTCCAAACGATCGGCGATTTTGCGGTGCCGCCCGCTCCCGCCGCGCCGATGCGAAAAGCAAACATAATTTGAAAAAACCATTTACAAAATGCCCCGTTCGTGGTATAATAAAGGCGTAAAGGTTTGCCCGTCGGCGCCGATGCGGCGGGGCGGACAGGCCGCCTGCGGGAGCGCGGGCGGCGGAGGGCATATGCTCTGTTCCAATTGTAAAAAACATCAGGCGACCCATCTCATCCGCCGAGAAGGCGAGCGCGAGATGGCGCTGTGCGACGAATGCTTTGAAAAGCTGGGCGATGCGGCCGTCTGTTTTGGCGACGAGCCGGACTTTTTTGTCTCCTTTCTGCAGCCGGAAGGGGAGGACGGAAAGGAAAAGCGCTGCCCCGTCTGCGGCTGCACGTTCGGCGACTATATGCGCACGGGCGTGCTCGGCTGCGCGGCCTGCTACCAGGCCTTCCGCGCCGAGCTGGAGCCGACGATCCGCCGCATCCACGGCAAGACGGTACACGAGGGCAAGCGCCCGCTCGCGAACGAGCGGATGTTCCGCCTGCTCGACGAACAGAAAAGCATGCGCAGCGAGCTGGAGCGCGCCCTGCGCGAAAAGCGCATGAAGGACGCGGACGAGATCAACCGCGCGCTGCGCCGCCTCAACCGCATGATCTACGGGGACGCCCCCGGAGGCGTGAATGTTTAACAACATCGAAACGACCGTCGCCTCCACGCGCATCCGCTTGGCGCGCAATCTGGAAGGATATCCGTTCCCCAACCGTCTGCGGGACGGGGCGCAGGCAAACGAGATCATCCGCGCCGTACAGGGCGCGGCGAGCCGCCTGCGCAGCTTTCGGCTCTACCGCATGGACGTGCTGTCGGAGGACGTCGCCCAGGCCATCTGCGACGACCACCTGATCAGCACCGAGCTCGCGGCAAACCGCGCATACGGCGCGGCTCTGATCGACGAGGAGGGGGACGGCGAGGATCCGCACGGCAAATTCTCCATCATGATCAATGAGGAAGACCACCTGCGGGAGCAGTATATCCTGCCGGGGCTGAACCTGCCGCTCGCGTACCAGCGCCTCTCGGCGGTGGACGACGCGCTGTCCAAGACCCTTCCCTTCGCCTTTGACCGCTCTCTCGGCTATCTGACCGCCTGCCCGACCAACCTCGGCACGGGGCTGCGCGCGTCCGTCATGCTCTTTCTGCCGGGGCTGACCCGCATGAATAAGATGGACCGCCTGATCCGCGAGATCTCCCGCCTCGGGCACACCGTGCGCGGCGTGTACGGCGAGGGGAGCGCGGCGGAAGGCTATATGTATCAGATCAGCAACGAAGTCACGCTGGGCGTGAGCGAGGACTATATCCTCAACGAAGTGCAGCGCGCGGCGCTGGAGATCGTCAATCTCGAGTCGCAGGCGCGCAGGGCGCTGCGCGCGGGCGACGCGGTCGGCGTCAAGGACGAGTGCTGCCGCGCCTACGGGATCCTCTCCTGCTGCGAGCGCATTTCGTATGCCGAATTTCTGCAATACGCGTCCGACGTCAAGCTGGGCGTTGCGCTCGGCTTTCTCGAAACGGCCGCATTCTCCGCGCTGGACGACTTCATCGCCGCCATGCGCCCCGCCAACATCGGGCTGTATTCGGATGAATCGCTCACGCCGTCCGAGCGGGACGTCTATCGTGCCCGCCGCTGCCGTGCCGAGATGGCGCTCGTGCGGCGGGATACGGAATAAGCCGCCTTCCTTCGGCAAGGATCCGCAAAACCGGATACAAAGCGAGCCGCCCTGCGCGGCGGGATAGAAAACGAGCCGCCTTTGCGCGGCGGAATTGAAAACGAGCCGCTTTTGCGCGGCGCAAGGGTGTCCGCCGGGGGGGCGGGCGCCGCAACGGAGTTTCCATTTATATGTACGATTTCAATCAATTTTCACCCAACCTGCAAAAGGCAGTCAAGCTGTCGCTGGAAGCGGCGCAGTACTACGGCAGCAGTTATGTCGGCAGCGAACACATCCTGTTCGGGATTCTGAACGTCCCTTCCTGCCGCGGCGCGCAGCTGCTGCAAGCCGTCGGCGTGCGCGAGCCCGATTACCGCACGCTGTTCGTGCGCACCCTCAACAAGAGCGTCAAACTCAGCGGGTTCACCCCCCGCACGAAAAATATCTTCGACAAGGCGTGCGAGCTCGCCGTCGACCGCGACGGTGCGGGGGCGAGCGTCGGCAGCGAGCATATGCTGTTCGCCATTCTCGTGGACGATGAATCGGTCGCCGTGCGCCTGCTCCGTATGCTGGGCGTGGACCTCGACGCGCTGCTCGGCGCGCTGGACGAGGAGATCGGCATACCCGCGCCCGCAGCGGAATCGGCCGAGGAGGAGCGCGCGCGCGGCAGCATCTTTTCCCGCGCCGCCAAACAGAATTTCCATGAGAACGGCCAGAGCGCCGGGAAGACGGGCGCGGCGCCGCTGCGCTACGGCGTCGACCTGACGCAGAAGGCGCGCGAGGGCAAGGTCGACCCCGTCATCGGCCGCAAAAAGGAGATCGACAAGATCATCCAGGTCCTGTCCCGCCGCACGAAAAACAACCCCGTGCTCATCGGCGAGCCGGGCGTCGGCAAGAGCGCCGTCGTCGAGGGGCTGGCGCAGGCGATCGTCAAGGGCGAAGTCCCCGACCTGCTTTTGGGCAAGACGGTGTTCGCGCTCGACCTGCCCGGTATGCTCGCGGGCGCCAAGTACCGCGGCGACTTTGAAGAGCGCCTCAAAGAGACGGTCGAGCAGATCCGCGCGAACGGCAACATCATCCTCTTTATCGACGAGATCCACAACATCGTCGGGGCGGGGGCGAGCGCGGACAACAGCATGGACGCGGCGAACATCCTCAAGCCCATGCTCGCCCGCGGCGAGCTGCAGACGATCGGCGCGACGACCATCGATGAATACCGTAAATTTATTGAAAAAGATTCGGCGCTCGAGCGCCGCTTCACCCCCGTCAACGTCGAGCAGCCGAGCGTGGAGGAGACCATCGCGATCCTCCGCGGCCTGCGTGACAAGTACGAGGCGCACCACAAAGTGACCATTTCCGACGACGCCATCGTCGCGGCGGCGAGCCTGTCCGACCGCTATATCACCGACCGCTTCCTCCCGGACAAGGCGATCGACCTGATCGACGAGGCGGCGAGCCGCGCCCGCCTGGACAGCTACAACGGCCCCGCGGACATCAAGGAGAAGGAACACGAGATCGAGCGCCTGACGGCGGAAAAGACGAAGGCGATCCGCCGCGACGATTTCATGGGCGCGCAGCAGATATTCGACAAGATCAAGCGCGTCGAGCAGGAGATCGAGCAGCTGCGCGCGGAATGGGAAAAGAAGCGCGGCGAGTGCCACGCGACCATCGGCTCGGAGGACGTCGCCCGGATCGTCGCCGGCTGGACGGGGATCCCCGTCGTCAAGCTGACGGAAGAGGAGAGCGCGCGCCTTCTCCACCTCGAGGACGAGCTGCACAAGCGCGTCATCGGCCAGGACGAGGCCGTCTCCGCCGTCGCGAAGGCGATCCGCCGCGCGCGCGCGGGGCTCAAAGACCCCAACCGTCCCATCGGCTCCTTTATTTTCGTCGGCCCGACGGGCGTGGGGAAGACGGAGCTGTGCAAAGCGCTCGCCGCGGCCATGTTCGGCGACGAGCGGCTCATGATCCGCCTGGATATGAGCGAGTTTATGGAAAAACATTCGGTCAGCAAGATCATCGGCGCGCCCCCGGGCTACGTCGGGTTCGAAGATACGGGCGGGCAGCTGACCGAAAAGATCCGCCGCAAGCCCTA
>DXFD01000082.1 GCA_019114625.1 Candidatus Borkfalkia faecigallinarum
CGTTGACCACGGCAAGACCACCCTGGTCGACCAGATGCTGAAACAAAGCGGCGCGTTCCGCGACAACCAGCAGGTGGCCGAGCGCGTGATGGACTCGGGCGATATCGAGCGTGAGCGCGGCATCACCATTCTGGCCAAAAACTGCAGCTGCGTCTACAACGACGTCAAGATCAACCTGGTCGACACCCCGGGCCATGCCGACTTCGGCGGCGAGGTCGAGCGCGTGCTCAAAATGGTCAACGGCGTGCTGCTGCTCGTCGACGCGGCGGAAGGCCCCATGCCGCAGACCCGCTTCGTCATGCAGAAGGCGCTCGAGCTCAACCACAAGCTCATCATCGTCGTCAACAAGGTGGACCGCCCGGACGCGCGCATCGCCGAGGTGCAGGACGAGATCCTCGACCTGCTCATCGACCTCAACGCCTCCGACGACCAGGTCGACAGCCCGATCGTATTCTGCTCGGGCAGGGCGGGCACCGCTTCGCGCTACGCGGACAAGGAGGGCAAGGACCTCACCCCGCTGTTTGACACCATCCTCAACCACATCCCGCCGATGGAAGTGGACGAAACGGCGCCCATGCAGCTGCTCGTCTCGTCCATCGACTACAACGATTACGTCGGCCGCATCGGCATCGGCCGCATCGAGCGCGGCGTCGTGCGCGCCAACCAGGACGTCGCCGTCTGCAACCACAACATCCCGGGCATGAACAAGCGGGGCAAGCTGGTCAACCTCTATCAGATCGAGGGGCTCTCCCGCGTGCCGGTCGAGTCGGCCAAGGCGGGCGACATCGTCTGCTTCTCCGGCCTGGAAGGGATCAACATCGGCGACACCGTCTGCGTGCCGGACGCCGTCGAGGCGGTCCCCTTCGTCAAGATCAGCGAGCCGACGGTGGAGATGACCTTTTCCGTCAACGACAGCCCGTTCGCGGGCAAGGAGGGCAAGTTCGTCACCTCCCGCCACCTGCGCGAGCGGCTGTACCGCGAGCTTCTCAAAGACGTCTCCCTGAAAGTGGAGGACACCGACTCGGCGGAGGCGTTCAAGGTCAGCGGCAGGGGAGAGATGCACCTGTCCATCCTCATCGAGACCATGCGCCGCGAGGGGTATGAATTTCAGGTCAGTACGCCGAAGGTCCTGTACAAGACCATCGACGGGCAGCTGTACGAGCCGGTCGAGCGGCTGATCGTGGACGTGCCGGAGGACGGCACCGGGCCCGTGTTCCAGAGCATGGGCGAGCGCAAGGGCGAGCTGGTGCATATGAGCGCGGTCGGCTCGCGCATGCGCCTCGAATTTCTCATCCCCGCGCGCGGCCTGTTCGGCTACAAGAGCGAATTTCTGACCCAGACGAAGGGCGAAGGGGTCATGAACTCCATCTTCTTCGAGTACCAGCCGTACAAGGGCGACCTCAAGCGCCGCGATACCGGCTCCCTCGTCGCGTTCGAGACGGGGGAAGCGGTCACATACGGCCTGTATAACGCGCAGGACCGCGGCATCCTGTTCGTCGGGCCGGGCACGCAGGTGTATGAAGGGATGGTCGTCGGCGTCTCTCCCAAGAGCGACGACATCAACGTCAACGTCTGCAAGAAAAAGCACATGACCAACACCCGCGCTGCGGGCAGCGACGACGCGATGCGCCTGAACAGCCCCAAGAAGATGAGCCTCGAAGAGTGCCTCGAATTTATCAACGACGACGAGCTGCTCGAAGTGACGCCTCTCTCCCTGCGCGTGCGCAAGCGCATCCTCGACAGCGAGCTGCGCGCCAAAGCCCGCGCGAAGGAAAAGAAGGGCTGATCGTTCGCTTTTATAGAGAAGCTCCGCGCGGGCGGGAAAGTCCGCCTGCGCCCGCAGCCGCCGCGGGCGGCGCGCCTTCCGCAGGGCGGCATGCCTTTTACATCATCGGGAACTCCGCGCGGGAAGCGGGGTTCTTTTCTTTTGCCGCACGTTCCTTTCAAAAGAGGCGTATCCGCGCCGGGCGCGCCCGCCGAGGCATATCCGCGCGCGGCGCGGCATAGGATAGTGTCGGGTGTGACCCGCAGGAGGTGCGCGATGGAAGAGGGCAGGCCGCAGACGACGCTCATCGAACAGCAGAAGAAGATCAGCCTGACGGCGGTGGAGAGCGTGGACGAGTTTTCCCCCCGGCAGATCGTCCTCACGCTGCAGAGCGGCCGCGCCTTTATCGCGGGGGAGGGGCTGAAGATCGTCGGCTTTTCCAAGTCGGACGGCAGCTTTTCGGCGGTCGGCAAGATCGCGGGCATCCGCTATGCCGCCGGGCGGGAGAAGCTCGTGCGCAAGCTCTTCGCCAAATGAGCGGGCCGCACGTCCTCCTCGCCTGCCTGTTTTTCGGCGAGCTGGCAGGCGCGCTGTACGAGCCGTTCGGCGCCGCCGCGCGCGCGTTTTCCGCGCGCGCGCCGCTCGCGCGCACGCGGGCGGCGGGCGGGGCGTATGCGGCGGGCGCGGTGTGCGCGGACGTCGCTTTTTTCCTGCTCTGCGGGGCGATCTTCCTGCTTTTTTCCGCCCTGTTCCGCTTTCCCGCCTTCCGCCCGTACATGGCGGCCGCGGCGGCGGGCGGATTTGCACTTTGGAGAGGAAGTTTGCATAGAACACTTGCTTTTTTAAGCAAAAAACTGTATAATACATACAGGAGCGGCCGCAGGCTGAAAAGGCGAAAGCGGCGGCCGTCTGGGTACGATGAAGGAAGAAAAGTTTAAGAGGATCGTCATCGGCGGCACGGTCGCGGCCGTCGTATTGCTGGTATTTCTGATCGTCTTTATGATCTATCAGCTTGTTTCCGTCTCGCAGAAGCGCAGTCTCGAACAGGAGCTGCTCGAGCAGATCGAACTGTACGAGCAGATGGCCGAGGACAAGGCGGGCGATATCTCCATCTACAAGGACCGCGTCTGGCTGGAAATGGCCGCGCGAAAGCTCGGGCTGTTGGGCGCGGGCGACGTGGCGGACCGTTCGACTTACATAGCCGCGGCCGAGGCTCTGCGCCTCGGGGAAGGGGAGATCGTCTATGAAATCAGCTGCGATTGATATCGGTTCCAACTCCGTCCGCCTGCTCTTGTGGGCGGACGGTCGTGCATTGTATAAAAAGACGGACACGACCCGTTTGGGCGAAGGGCTTGCCCGCACGGGGGAACTGTCCGCACAGGCGATGGCGCGCACGGCGGATGCCGTGGCGCGTTTTTGCGCGGAAGCGAAGGGGGCGGGCGCGGGCCGCGTCGCCGCCTTTGCCACGGCCGCCGTGCGCGGCGCGCGCAACAAAGAGGAATTTATCCGCCTCGTGCGGGAGCGCTGCGGCCTGGACGTGGACGTGCTCAGCGGCGAGCGCGAGGCGCTCGCCGCCCTCGCCGGCGCCCTGGGCGGGCGGGAGGGCGGCGTCGTCGACGTGGGCGGCGCCAGCACCGAACTGACCGTGCGCGGCGGCGGCAGCGTCTATGCGCGCAGCGCCGACATCGGCGCCGTGCGGCTGAAAGATCTGTGCGGCGAGGATGCGGCCGCGCTGTCCGCCCTGATCGGCGAAAAGCTCGCCCTCTTTGCGGATGCGCCCGCCTGCCCCTTCCTCGTCGCCGTGGGCGGCACGGCGACGTCGCTCGCCGCGCTGGAAAAGCAGGTCGTCCCGTACGACCCCGCCCGCATCGAGGGCACGGTCCTGACGGCGGACGCCGCGGAGGGCTGGGGGCGTCGGCTTCTCTCCCTTTCGCAGGAAGAGCGCCTGCGCCTGCCCGGCATGGACGTGCGCCGCGCCGACATTTTGGGCGGCGGCGCCCTGCTGCTCGCGGCGGCGGCGCGCCGCGCGGGCGCGGACCGATTCACCGTCAGCGAACGGGACAATCTCGAGGGGTATCTCGCCCTCACGCAAGGAGGGGAACGGGCATGAAGCGCGCGCTCGAACGCATTGTGCGTATTCTGATCGTACTGATCTCCTTCCTGCTCGCGTGCGCGGTGATCTGGTTCGCCTATCGCGACGCGGGCTATTGGCAGACCTATTCTTCGGTGTTCATCATCCTCGCGCTCGTCCTGGGCGGGGCGCTCGGCTCTTTTGTCTGCGTCGCCCTGCACGAGCTCGGGCACATCCTGTTCGGCCTCGCCAACGGGTTCCGCTTCAACAGCGTGAGTATCGGCTGGCTGAAGATCTACCGCAAGGACGGCAGGCTGCGCGTCACGCTGCACGAGATCCCCGATTCGGTCGCGGGCGTCGCGGAGATGATCCCGCGCCGCACCGACCGCCTGTACGTCCGCTATGGCCGCATGACGGGCGGCGGGCTGGCGCTCTCCCTGCTCTGTTTTCTGGCGTCGGCGGCGGCGTTCCTGCTGTATTTTTTGGTCGGGATGCCTTTCGCCGTGTACGCGCTGACCTGCACCGCCCTGCCCTGCGCGTTCGGGCTCTTCTTCTATAATCTGCTGCCCCGCTTCGGCGGCGGCGCGGACACGGACGGCGGAACGCTGCGCAGCCTGCGCCGAAAGGACGCCTCCTGCATGACCGCGGTCAACATCCTCGCCATCGAGGGGCGCATGTACCAGGGCGATTCCCCCTCGCAGATCGACCGCTCCCTCTTCTACGGGCTGCCGCAGCTGCCGGAGGACGACTGGCACTTCATCCTCATGACCGATTATCGGCTGATGTACTGCATCGACAGCGGCGATACCGAGGCCGCCGTGCGCGAGAGCGACCGCCTCGCGAGCGTGCTGCCATACGTCCCCAAGTACTATTACAACGCCGTCGCCGCCGACATCCTCTTCTGCGAATGCAGCATGAAGGAGGACAAGACGGAGGCGCGCCGCCTGTACGGGGAATTGAAGGGGTATCTGCGCGCGGAAAAGACGCTGCAGACCTACCGCATCACCGCCGCGTACGAGCTGTACGTCAACGGCGACCGCATGGCGGCGCTGCGCGCGCTCAATGCCGCCGAGCAGAAGGCGGAACAGTGTGAGATCCGCGGGCTGCACAAGTACGAGAACCGCCTCATCGACTGCATCCGTTACGGCATCATCCCGGAAGGATATCCGACTTTTTGACGGAAAATTTTACGGACAACTTTGCAGGCATCACCCGCCCTCCGGCATTCGCCGGAGGGCTTTTGCGCGCCTTTTTCCGCCCCGCGCACGCGCGGGGCGTGCAGGGGCTTTCCGCCGGGGCAAGCGCAGCGCAGGGCGTGCGGGGCGGCTGTGCGGGGCGTTGGTTGTATCGGGCGCGGCGCGGGGCGTTCAGCTGGGGCGGAGCAGCCGACCGCAGCAGCAGGGGCAGAGCGCGCCGGCGCGCCGCGCGCACGCGGCGCAGAAGGCGCGCCCGCAGTCCTCGCACACATAGGCGGGCGCCCCGCCGCAGGGCTCGCCGCAAGACGCGCATCCGTCCGTCCTTTCCATTGTTTGCCTCCTTTTTTCCTTTCTTTCCCAGTATGCGCCGCCCGCCCGCGCGTTATGCGCCGCGCGGCGGCGCATTTTGCCCGTCCGAGGCAGCGTATTTTCCTCGGTCGGGCAGCGCATTTTGCTCGGTCGGGCAGCGCATTTTGCTCGGTCGGGCGGCATGTTCCGCGCGGCGGGCGGGCGCTTTTTGTCTGCGCGGGCGGCTTTTTTCGCGCGGTCGGGCGGCGGAGGGGCGCGACGGCGTTTGCAAAAGCCGATGAATTTGTCGAGCTTCTCTCTTTCGCGCCTTACAGACGCCTTTAACGGCGTTATACGCGGTCGGCCCAAAATCAAATCGCAAAAACACGCCCAAATCGCTTTGCTTTTCGGGCGAAATATGGTATAATAAACGTATCGGAACGTATGCCTTTGGCGCATGGAGAAGGAAAGGAGAGTGACTATGACAGACAAGGTACAGGGCGAATACGGCGAGGAGCAGATCCAGGTCCTCGAGGGGCTGGAACCCGTCCGCAAGCGCCCCGGTATGTACATCGGGTCGACGGACGAGCGCGGCCTGCACCACCTCGTGCAGGAGATCGTCGACAACTCGATCGACGAGGCGCTGGCGGGCTATTGCGACACCATCCGCATCACCATCAACAAGGACGGGTCCTGCTCGGTCGAGGACAACGGCCGCGGCATCCCGACGGGCATCCATCACAAGGAGGGGATCTCCTCGGTCGAGCTGGTGCTCACCAAGCTGCACGCGGGCGGCAAGTTCGGCGGCGGCGGCTACAAGATCTCGGGCGGCCTGCACGGCGTCGGCCTTTCGGTCGTCAACGCTCTGTCCGAATGGCTGGAAGTCGAGGTCTATCAGAACGGCCACATCCACAAGCAGATCTACAACCGCGGCGTGCCGCAGCGCGCGCTCACGGTCGTCGGCGACACGGACAAGACGGGCACGAAGGTCACCTTCTTCCCCGACAGCGAGATCTTCGAGACGGTCGTGTTCCGCTATGAAAATCTCAAAGTCCGCCTGCGCGAGCTGGCGTACCTGAACAAGGGCCTGACCATCGCCATCCGCGACGAGCGCGAAGATCCGCCCCGGCAGGACGAATTTTGCTACGAGGGGGGCATCCTGCACTTTGTCGAGGACCTCAACAAGAACAAGGAGACGCTGTTCACGCAGCCCGTCTACTTTGAGGAGCGGCAGGAGGACTGCGCCATCGAGGTCGCCATCCAGTACAACGACAGCTACAACGAGACCATCTTCAGCTACGCGAACAACATCCACACCGAGGAGGGCGGCACCCACCTCGACGGCTTCAAGGCGGCGCTGACGAAGGTCATCAACGACGCGGGGCGGCGGCTGAACATCCTCAAAGAGAACGACAAGCTCACCGGCGACGACGTGCGCGAGGGGATCACGGCGGTCATCTCGGTCAAGCTGACCGAGCCGCAGTTCGAGGGGCAGACCAAGACCAAGCTGGGCAACAGCAGTATGCGCTCCTTTGTCCAGAAGGCGACGTCGGAGCACCTCGGCACCTATCTCGAGGAGAATCCCTCGCAGGCGCGCGAGCTGATCCTGCGCTGCCTGACCGCGCAGAAGGCGCGCGATGCCGCGCGCAGCGCCCGCGAACTGACCCGCCGCAAGGGGATCCTGGAAAACACGACGCTGCCCGGCAAGCTCGCCGATTGCAGCGAAAAGCGCTCGGAGCTGTGCGAGATCTACCTCGTCGAGGGCGACTCGGCGGGCGGCACCGCCAAGCAGGGGCGCGACCGCCGCTTCCAGGCGATCCTGCCGCTGCGCGGCAAGATCCTCAACGTCGAAAAGGCGCGCCTCAACCACGTCCTCGAAAACGAGGAGATCAAGAGCATGATCACCGCCTTCGGCTGCGGCATCCACGACGACTTCGACGAGAGCAAGCTGCGCTATGACCGCATCATCTGCATGACGGATGCGGACGTCGACGGCAGCCATATCCGCATCCTGCTCCTCACCTTCTTTTTCCGCTTCATGCGTCCGCTCATCGAAAAGGGCCACGTCTACGTCGCGCAGCCCCCGCTGTACAAGGCGACGCGCGGCAAGGAAGAGAAATATATGTATTCGGACGCCGAGCTGGAGGAGTACCGCAATTCCAACCCCGGCAAGTTCGATCTGCAGCGCTACAAGGGCCTGGGCGAGATGAACAGCACCCAGCTGTGGGAGACGACGATGAACCCCGCCACCCGCACGCTGCTGCGCGTCAACATGAAGGACGCGGTGGAGGCGGACGAGATGTTCTCGCTGCTCATGGGCGAAAAGCCGGAGCTGCGCCGCCAGTTCATCGAACAGAACGCGAAGCTCGTCGCCGAGCTGGATGTGTAAGAGGTGAAGTATGGCTAAAAAAGAGACCAGCCCCGAATTGACGGAAGAGTTCAAAAAGACGCTCGCGATGACCAACCTGATCGACGTCGAGGTGGATGAAGAGCTGAAAAAGTCCTTCATCGCCTATGCGATGGCGGTCAACGTCAGCCGCGCCATCCCCGACGTGCGGGACGGTTTGAAGCCCGTCCATCGCCGCATCCTGTACTCCATGCACGAGATGGGCCTGTACAACGACAAGGCGTACCGCAAGTGCGCGCGCATCGTCGGCGACGTCCTGGGCAAATACCACCCGCACGGCGACTTCGCCGTGTACGACGCGCTCGTGCGCCTCGCGCAGGATTTTACCATCAACTGCCCGCTGGTGGACGGGCACGGCAACTTCGGCTCGGTGGACGGCGACCCGCCCGCGGCGATGCGTTACACCGAGGCGCGCATGTCCAAGCTCGCGGCGGAGATGCTGCGCGACCTCGACAAGGAGACGGTCGACTTTTACCCGACCTTCGACGATACGGGGATGCAGCCGACCGTGCTGCCCGCCCGCTTCCCCAACCTGCTCGTCAACGGCAGCGACGGCATCGCCGTCGGCATGGCGACGAACATCCCGCCGCACAACCTCGCGGAAGTGATCGACGGCGTCATCGCGCAGATCGACGACCCGGACATCACGGTCGATGCGCTGATGCAGCACATCCCCGCGCCCGATTTCCCGACCGGCGCCATCCTCATGGGCAGGGCGGGCATCAAGCGCGCCTACATGACCGGCCGCGGCAACTATGTGCTCCGTTCCCGCTGCGAGATCGAGGAGTACCAGTCGGGCAGCGCGACGCGCACCCGCATCGTCGTCACCGAGATCCCGTATCAGGTCAATAAGGAAAAGCTGATCAAGACCATCGCCGACCTCGTCAAGGACAAGCGCGTCGAGGGCATTTCGGACATCCGCGAGGAATCCGACCGCGACGGTATGCGCATCGTCATCGAGCTGCGCAAGGACGCCAACGCGCAGGTCGTGCTCAACACGCTCTACAAGCACACCCAGCTGCAGACCTCCAACGGCATCATCCTGCTCGCCCTCGTGGACGGCGAGCCGAAGGTCCTCAGCCTCAAAGAGATCATCCATCACTACATCGAGCACCAGAAGGAGGTCATCGTCCGCCGCACCCGCTTCGACCTGAGCAAGGCGGAGGAGCGCGCGCACATCGTGGCGGGGCTCGTGCTGGCGCTCGCCAACATCGACGAGGTCATCGCCATCATCAAGGCGTCGGCGGATAAAAACGTCGCGTGCGCGAAGCTGATGGAGGCGTTCGAGCTCTCCGACAAGCAGGCCAACGCCATCCTCGAGATGCGCCTGCAGCGCCTCACCTCCCTCGAGGTGGAAAAATTGCAGGAAGAGCTGGCAGAGCTGGAGCGCACCATCGCCGACCTCAAGGACATCCTCGCCAACGAATGGCGGGTGCTCGAGATCATCAAGGCGGACCTGACCGAGATCCGCGCCAAATACGCCCAGCCGCGCAAGACGGAGCTTTCGCTCGACTACGGCGAGATCGACATCGCCGACCTCATCGAGGAAGAGGACGTGGTCGTGTCCATGACCCACTCGGGCTACGTCAAGCGCCAGCCCGTCGCCGAATACAGGACGCAGCGCCGCGGCGGCATGGGCGTCACCGCGCACAAGCCGAAGGACGAGGACTTCGTGGAGAACCTCTTCATCTGCTCCACGCACGACTCCATCCTGTTCTTCTCCAATTTCGGCAAAGTCTATTCGATCAAGGCGTACGAGATCCCCGAGGCGCAGCGCCAGGCGCGCGGCCGCGCGATCGTGAACCTGCTGCAGATCGGCCAGGACGAGAAGATCACGGCCATGATCCCGCTCACGGGGGCGGCGGACGGTTTCATCGCGATGGCGACCCGCCGCGGCCTGATCAAAAAGACGGCGCTCGAAGAGTTCGCCAACATCCGCAAGGTGGGCAAGATCGCCATCAAGATCAACGAGGGCGACGAGCTCATCTCCGTCCAGTTCACGACGGGCAAGGACGAGCTGATCATCGCCTCGCGCGAGGGCAAGTGCATCCGCTTCTCGGAAGAGGACGTCCGCCCGATGGGCCGCGACACGCAGGGCGTGCGCGCGATGGCGCTGGGCGAGGAGGACTGCCTCGTCGATATGCTGGTCGTCAAGCCGGGCTGCAAGATCCTCACGGTCACGTCCAACGGCTTCGGCAAGCGCTCGGACGCGGACGACTACCGCCTGCAGGGGCGCGCCGGCAAGGGCATCAAGGCGGGCGTGTTCACCGAAAAGACGGGCTATCTCGTCAACCTCAAGGTGGTCGCCGACGGCGACGACGTCATGATCATTTCGGACAGCGGCACCATCATCCGCCTGCACGCCGCCGACATCTCGCTCATCGGCCGCAACACGCAGGGCGTGCGCATCATGCGCCTGAAAGACGCGAAGGTCGCGACCGTCGCCGTCGCCCCGAGCGAGGACGAGGAGGGGAAGGAGGACGCCGCGGAAGAAGTTCCCGCGCCGGGCGATCCGGCAGGGCCCGCCGAGGCGGGCGAGGAGCCGGGCGATCCGCAGGAATGACCGCCTTCGCGGAAGGCCGCGCCCCGCGGCGCGCCTTCGGCCCGCCGCGGCCGTCGGAACGGCCGTTTTCGGCAAAGACAGAACAAAAATACCGCCCCGCAGGCTGCGCCTGCGGGGCGGTTCGTTTGCTGTTGCGGTCGGTTCATTCGGGCAGCCGGTCTTGTTTGACGGCCCGCCCGTCCGGCAAGGCGGCCCGTTCCGTTCGGCGCCTCGCGCGGCGGGCGGTCACTTCCGCCAGCGGTCCATGATGGATTCAAACAGCCCGTCCCGCGCGCGCTTGCCTTCCTGCCATTTGTCGTAGGCGAGGGTGGTCAGGTCGGTCACGGGGAAGCAGAGCAGGACGACGACGAGGATATACAGACCCGAAGTGAAATCGATGGGCGAATACCCTTCCCCCAAAAAGAAGGCGGGGAACACGGTCAGCCCGACGATGCAGCAGGCGCACATGGCGAGCAGCAGCACCGTCCGGTAGAGGTTGAGCGGGAGGGAGATGCGGTAGAGCATGGCGAGCCCCGCAAAGGTGATGATGTAGACGGAGATCTCGCCGATGTGGTCGCCGAAGTGCCCGGGCAGGAAGAAGTTGACGACCTGCGTGCTCTGCACGGCGAGCACGAGCGTGATGGCGCACGGGATCGCGCGCGATAGGACGTATGGCAAAAATTTCCCCTGGACGCGGCTCTTGTCCGGCTGGAGGGAGAGGAAGAAGGTGGATACGCCGATGACGAAGATCTCCAGCAGCATCAAATTGTTGGTCTTGAAGGGGTACATCTGCATGGTGATGATGGAGATGATCGCGAACAGCGTCGTGAACAGCGTCTTCATCAGGTACATGGAGGAGGATTTCTGGATATTGTTGATCACGCGCCGCCCCTCGAACACGACGTTGGGCATGGAGGCGAAGTTGTTGTCCATCAGCACGATATGGCTGACGTTTTTCGCCGCCTCGCTGCCCGACGCGACGCTGACGGCGCAGTCCGCCTCCTTCATCGCGAGGATATCGTTGACGCCGTCGCCGGTCATGGCGACCGTATGGCCGACGGTGCGCATCGCCCGGACAAGGATCGCCTTCTGCTCGGGCGAGACGCGCCCGAACACGGTGTATTTGTTGGCGACCGAGACGACTTCCTTGTCGTTGAGCCCTTCGAGGGAGATGAATTTGTCCGCATCCTCGACGCCCACGCGTTTGGCGACTTCCGCGACGGTGCGCGGGTCGTCGCCCGAGATGATCTTGACGGCGACGTCGTTTTCGCGGAACCAGCGGATGGTCGCGGCGGCCTCCTCGCGGACGTTGTCGGCGAGGGCGATGAGGGCGAGCGGCTGCAAATTTTCGGGCAGTTCCTCGCCGACGATCTGCCCGTCCGCGTGCGCGACGAGCAGGACGCGCAGCCCCTTCGCCGTATAGCGGGCGACCATGCGCCGCAGATCTTCCGGCATCTCTTTGAGGACGTATTCGGGCGCGCCCATCGCCACGGTGCCGGCGTCGCGGAAGGACACGGCGGACAATTTGCGGGCGGAGGAGAAGGGCAGCTTCGCCGTGGCGCGCAGGGAAGAATCGTGACCGAAGTGGTTGTAGAGGGCGATGGCGGTCTGGTTGTTGTCGCGCAGGGCGTTCAGGCCGGACCCGATCAGCTCGTCGATCGTATAGTTTGTCTGTTTGCGCAGCGGGACGCATTCGACCACCTTCATCCGCCCGTCGGTGAGGGTGCCCGTCTTGTCGAGGCAGAGCACGTTCACCCGCGCGAGCATCTCGAGGGAGTAGAGGTCCTGCACGAGCGTGTTGCGCGCCATCAGGCGGATGATGCCCATCGTCAGGGCGAGGCTGGTCAAAAGCAGCATCCCCGAGGGGATCATGCCGATGACGATGGAGACGGTGCGCTGGATGGTGTCGTTCAGCCGCGCCGTGTTCGCGGGGTCGACGGCGTCGAGCAGGGCGGTCGCGGGCGGCACATAGTTGTCCCAGTTGACGAAGAACATGCACAGCGCGATCGGGATGATCAGGAACCCGATAAAGCGGATGATGAGCTTGGTCGAGTGCATGAGCTCGGAGTTGGGCTTCTTATACTTTTTCGCCTTGGCGGAAAGGGAATGCAGATAGGTATCCCGCCCGACGCTGTCGGCGCGCGCCTTGCATTGCCCGGCGGAGACGAAGCTCCCCGCGTAGAGCGGATCGCCCGGCTTCTTGCGCACGGGGGCGGATTCTCCCGTCAGCAGCGATTCGTTGACCTCGACGCTTCCCTCCGCCAGGATGCAGTCGGCGGGGATCTGATCCCCCAAAGAGAGGAAGAGGATGTCGTCGAGCACGATGTCGGAGGCGGGGATGTCGGACGTCCGGCCGTCGCGCAGCACGCGCGCGCGGGGAGAGGTCAGGATGGAGAGATGGTCGATCTTGTATTTGGCGATGACCTCCGTCACGATGCCGAAGCCGAGGTTGAGCGCAAAGATGAACACGAAGAGGAATTGGGAGACGGGCGCCTTCGAGTAGACGAGGGCGAGGGCGGCGAGTACGCACAGCAGGTTGAAGAACGTGCATATATTTTCGATGAAGATGCTCGCATACGACTTGGAAAATTTCTGGCGGCTCTCGTTGAACAGGGATTGCTCGAACCGCTTTACGACCTGTTCGTGCGTCAGCCCGCGCTCGAGCGGCGCGTCGAAGCGTTCGGCGCGGTCGCAGCGGACGGGCGGTTCTTTTCTTTTGCGCGCGGCGCGCCGCAGGCGGTCGTATTCCTCCCGCTCGGCAGAGTGCGCGTCGCGTCGGTTGTTTCGGAACAGAAACATGGCAATATCGTCCTTTGGGTCAAACTACCCGTTCCTATTATAACACAAGGGGCGGCGCTTTTACAACCGATTTCATTCATTTCGCCGCTTTGCGGCGCGCGCAGACAAAAAAGAAAAAAGATTTTCGCCGCGCGGCGCGCATTTTATTGCAAAAAGCGCGAAATTGGGTTACAATAGGTAAGAAAGTTTTTATACGGAGGCAGACCATGATCGACATCAATCTGTTGCGCCGCGATCCGGACGCAGTGCGCGAAAATATCCGAAAAAAATTCCAGGACAAGAAGCTGCCGCTGGTCGACGAGGTGCTCGCCCTGGACGAGAAGCGCCGCGCCCTGCAAAAGGAGGGCGACGAGCGCCGCGCCGCGCGCAACGCCATCAGCGCCAAGATCGGCAAGCTGATGCGCGAGAAGGACGTCGCCGCGGCGGAGGCGGCAAAGGCGGAGGCGGCCGAAAACAACGCCCGCATCGCCGCGATCGAGAAGGAGGCGGAGGAGATCGCCGCACAGCTGAAAAAGGATATGATGTCCATCCCGAACATCATCGCTCCCGAAGTCCCCGTCGGCAGGGACGATACGGAGAACGTCGAGCGCCGCCGCTTTTTGGAACCGGCGGAAAAGCCCTTCGAAGTGCCGTATCACCTCGACATCCTCGAAAATTTGTGCGGCATCGACCTCGACAGCGCCCGCCGCACGAGCGGGCAGGGGTTCTACTATCTGCTCGGCGACATCGCCCGCCTGCATTCCGCCGTCCTCACCTACGCGCGCGACTTCATGATCGACAAGGGGTTCACCTACGTCATCCCGCCCTATATGATCCGCAGCGACGTCGTTTCGGGCGTCATGTCCTTTGAAGAGATGGACGGCATGATGTACAAGATCGAGGGGGAGGACCTGTACCTGATCGGCACCAGCGAGCATTCGATGATCGGGCGCTTCATGAACACCGTCCTGCCCGAATCCGATCTTCCTCTGACGCTGACCAGCTATTCTCCCTGCTTCCGCAAGGAGAAGGGCGCGCACGGCATCGAAGAGCGCGGCATCTACCGCATCCATCAGTTTGAAAAGCAGGAGATGATCGTCATCTGCAAGCCGGAGGAGAGCCGCGAGTGGTTCGAAAAGCTCTATTCGTACACCGTCGAACTGTTCGTCTCCATGCAGATCCCCGTCCGCACCCTCGAGTGCTGCTCGGGCGATCTGGCGGACCTCAAATACCGCAGCATCGACGTCGAGGCGTGGAGCCCCCGCCAGAAGAAGTATTTCGAAGTGGGGAGCTGCTCCAACCTGACCGACGCGCAGGCGCGCCGCCTCGGCATCCGTTACAAGACGGAGAAGGGGAACGCCTTCGCGCACACCCTCAACAACACCGTCGTCGCCCCGCCGCGTATGCTCATCGCGCTGCTAGAAAACCACCTCAACGCGGACGGCAGCGTGACCGTCCCGGAAGTGCTGCGCAAATACATGGGCGGCAAGGAAGTCCTTCTCCCGAAAAAGAAGTGATCGCCCCTCCCCGAAAGCTCGTGCGGCGTTTGCCGCAAAAACAGGAAAGCCCCGCGTTCTGCGGGGCTTTTTCGCGCTTTTTATCGGTTTGCATAGTACTATGTCACGCATAGGCTGCTCAAAGCTCGGCGTCACGGGGCGGGGTCTTGGATGAAGCCTTGCGCTTGGCGAACGCGCGGACGATGAGCAGGACGCCGAGCGCGGCCATCGCCGCCGCGAGCGCGGCCAGCGCCCAGAAAAAGAGGGGAAATTGCTGAAAATATTCGATCAGGCGATCCATCGTATGTCCTCCGCTTCGCGCGCCTTATGCGCGCGGTTTAATTCGTCGATATAGTAATACAAAACGCGCCGAAAGTCAAGCGATCGCCGCATCCTTTGGCGGGCGGCGTGCGGAGCCCGTCCCGCCCGGCGGAGAGTTCCCCGTTTGGCGGAGCCCGTCCCGTTCGGCAACGGGCTCCTCGCTCGACGGGTCCGTCCCGCCCGGCGACGGGCACCCCGCTTGGAGGATCCATCCCGCGCGAACGATTGACAAGAGGGGGCGGCGTGCGGTACAATGTTCGTGCAATACGCAAGGGAGGGCATTATGAAGGAATACGCGGCGATCATCGTCGGCGGCGGCGCGTCCGGTATGTTCTGCGCGCTGCGCCTGGCGGAGAGCGGGGTGAAGGACGTCCTGCTCCTCGAACGCAACGACCGCCTGGGCCGCAAATTGTCGGCGACCGGCAACGGGCAGGGCAACGTGACCAACACGGCGATGTCCGCCGAACATTACTTTTCGGGGGACGCCGGGCGCGTCGCCTCCGTCCTCGCCCGCTTCGGCGCGGAGGATCTCATCGGCGCCCTGTCGGCGCTGGGCGGCATCTTCCTCTCCGACGCGGTCGGCCGCGTCTATCCCGCATCCCGTCAGGCGGCGTCCGTCACCGACCTGCTCCGCTTTGCGTTGGAAGGCAGGGTCGAGGTCCGCACGGGCGTGCGCGTCCTCTCCGCCCGCCGCGACGGCGCCCTCTTTTCCGTCCGCACGGATGGGGGAAAGGAGTTCCGCGGCCGCGCCCTCGTGCTCGCCTGCGGCGGCAAGGCGGCGCCCCACTTCGGCACGGACGGGAGCGGGTACGGCCTCGCCCGCGCGTTCGGCCATACCGTCACCCCTCTGCGCCCCTCCCTCGTGCAGTTAAAGACGGAGCAGACGTACATCCGCGGCCTGAAAGGGGTGCGCGCCGACTGCGCCGTCCGCCTCCTCCCGGGCGCGGCGGCGGCAAAGGGTATGCCGGCGTCGAGGGGCGATGTCTGCTTGCGCGGCGACCTTCTCTTCACCGATTACGGCGTCAGCGGGGACGTGATCTTCCGCCTGTCCGCCTTCTGCCGCGAGGGGGACGTGCTGTCCGTCGACTTTCTTCCCGACTGCGCGCCGTCCGCCGTCGCGGCGGCGATCCGCGGCAAGGCGGAGCGGTATCCGCAGATGCGCGGCGAGGACCTTCTGCGCGGGATCGTCAACAGCGCCGTGGGAAAATGTCTCGCGAAGTACTCTGCAAACGCGCCTTTTTCGCAAGATCGCGGCCTCGCCGACCGCCTGGCGGCCTGCGTCAAGGATTTTCGCCTGCCCGTCGTCGGCTCGCTCGGCTTCGACTACGCGCAGGTCACAAAGGGGGGCGTCCCGCTCGGCGAGGTGGACGACGACCTCATGAGCCGCCGTGCGGAGGGGCTGTATCTGCTCGGGGAGCTCTTGGACGTGGACGGCGAATGCGGCGGATACAACCTGCAATGGGCGTTTTCCTGCGGGGCGGTCGCGGCGGCTGCCGTCGCGGGGAGGGAATATGCGCATCGATGATCTGCGCCTGCGCCCGGGCGAAAGCGAGGAAAAGCTCGTCCGCCTCGCGGCCAAAAAGCTGCGCGGCTGTTCGTATATCCGCATCCTGAAAAAGTCTTTGGACGCGCGCGACAAATCGGACATCCGCTGGGTGTACAGCGTGGAGGCGGACCGTCGGCCGATCGTGCCGGCGGCGCGCGCCTATCCCGCCGTATCGCGCCGGCCCGCGCGCGTGATCGTGGCGGGCAGCGGCCCTGCCGGGCTGTTTTGCGCCGTCCGCCTGCTCCGTTCGGGCATCCGTCCGCTCGTCGTCGAGCGCGGCGGCACGGTCGAGGAGCGCGCCGCGCAGAACGAGCGCTTCTTCCGCGAACATATCCTCGACGAGGACTGCAACGTCCAGTTCGGCGAGGGCGGCGCGGGGACCTTTTCGGACGGCAAACTCAACACGCAGACGCGCGACGCGCGCAACCGCGAGGTGCTCGACACCTTCGTCGAGTTCGGCGCCCCGCCCGAAGTCGCCTACCTCAACAAGCCGCACGTCGGCAGCGACCGCCTGCGCGCGGTGGTGCGCAACATGCGGCGGTTCATCCTGGAAAACGGGGGAGAGGTGCGCTTCCATTGCCGGCTGGAGGACGTCGTCGTGCGCGGCGGCGCGCTGCGGGGCGTCGTATTGCGCGACCTTTCGACGGGTCGGGAAGAGCGTGCGGACGCGAGCGAGCTCGTTTTGGCGATCGGCCATTCCGCGCGCGACACCTTCCGTATGCTCTTGGAACGCGGCTTCTCCATGCAGGCGCGCGAGTTCGCCGTCGGGGTGCGCATCGAGCACTTGCAGGCGAACATCGACCTTGCCCAATACGGCCGCGCGCGCGGCCCGCTGCCCGTCGCCGACTACAAGTTGGTCAGCCACGCGGGCGAGCGCACGGCGTTCACGTTTTGTATGTGCCCGGGCGGCTATGTCATGCCCGCGGCGAGCGAGGCGGGCGGCGTCGTCACCAACGGCATGAGCAACTACGCGCGCGACGCCGTCAACGCGAACAGCGCGCTGCTCGCGCAGGTCCGCCTCGCCGATTTTGACCGTGGGCACGTCCTCGACGGCGTCGCGTTCCAGCGCTCGCTCGAGCGGGCCGCCTTCCGCGCGGGCGGGGAGACGTATGCCGCCCCTGTGCAGCGGGTGGAAGATTTTCTGTGCGGCCGCACAAGCGCCGCCTTCGGCGAGGTGCTCCCTTCCTACGCGGCGGGGGCGGCGATGGGGGAACTGGGCGCGATCCTCCCCGCGTGCGTCGCCTCCTCGCTGCGGGCGGCGCTGACGGACATGGACCGCCGCCTGCGCGGCTTCGCCCATCCGGACGCGCTGCTGACGGGCGTGGAGACGCGCTTTTCCTCGCCCGTGCGCATCCTGCGCGGGCCGACGCTGGAAAGCGTCTCGGCGGCGGGCGTCTATCCGTGCGGCGAGGGCTGCGGCTATTCGGGCGGCATCACCAGTTCCGCCGCGGACGGCATCCGCGTCGCGGAGGCGATCTGCGCCAAATACGCCGCGCCCGTCGATCCGAGCGTCCGGTAATTTTCGGCTCTGTTCCTTTTGTGCCCGTCGATCCAAGCGCCAGGTAACTTCGGTTCCGCTCCTTTTGTGCCCGATATTTTATGAGAGCGTCATTCCCTTTTCATGAAACAAACATAATGTTGGGCTATAATGAGGGTACAAAATTTGAAGAAGCCTACACACAAAACTTTTTTCATATTCTCTCACTATAATAGGTCGGTCCGTTCTGCGGGTCGGCCTATTATAGTGGCGGAAGAAGGGTCGCCGCGGTCGCTCGCCCGCGCGCGTGTATCCTCCTCCCGCGTCCCCCTCCCCGCGGCAAAAAGGGAACGAAAAATCGGCGGGATGCGATCGTTTTTTCGCCGGGCTTTGATCTATTTCGTGTAGATCGCATCGACGATGAGCGCGGCGAGCGCCGGAATATCTTCGGCGCAGTCGTTTTCCAGCCATCGCATGGATACATTATACAGCATCCCTGCGTAGAGGTACGGAAGATAAGGATTTTTGTCCGGATGTTCCTCTGCAAACATTTCGGAAAAGTTTTTGTTGAGAAAGTTGAGGTATAAATCGCTCAGGTGCGCCCTCTTCAACAACCGAAAGGGCTCTTTGTTTGCCTCAAATACGCCGAGAACATCCGTTACGACTTGAACATAATCTTCCTTGCAGCGCGGATAAATGTGCTGCCCGAAGATAAATTCCCGCGTGCGATGCTCGAAATAATAGGTTATGACGTCTTCCTTGTTCTTGAAGTAGCGGTAAAAGGTCGCCCTGCCGACGCCCGCCTTTTGGGCGATGTCCGTCACCTTGATCTTTTCATATTCGTAGGCGTGCATCAGCTTGAAGAGCGCCGTTACGATATAGTGCTTTGTATATTCTTCCGGTGCGTATTCCACGATACAAAACCTCCTATCTTGTCTCATTTGCGCGGACACTTTGGGTATAATGTCTGATCGGTATTGCAGGCGGTTGATTTTAACCGCCGTTTATTCTATGATACATTTGTCTCGCGAGAAAGTCAACCGAAACGCGCGGCGGCCGGTTTTCCGCAGGACAAATTTCGATTTACGAGGCGATCATCATGCAAGAAAAAGATTTTGTATCCTATGAGTATAAAACGGTATCGGTCAAAAGCAAAGATCGGGCAAAGGCGATGGATCTGTACGAAGCCTTCGGCTGGGAAATAACCGGCACCGCATCTGCGGCAACGGGGAACACAACGCTTTCTTTGAAGCGCGACAGGCGCCTGCCGCATAAGCAGGAATTAAATAAACTCGAACGGCAGGCGGAAGATGCTTTTGCGGCGATCGGCGGGCTGGAACGCTCTAAAACGCTGGGGGCAAGCGTGTTCGCCTACATCTTCGGCTGTTTTGCCGCACTCGTGCTGGGCGGCGGGATGTGTCTTACGATGCTTATAGAAAGCAGCATCCCCGCAATGGTCGGCGGTATTGTTTTGGGTGTGGTCGGCATTGCGCTGTGCGGCGTCAACTATGTTATCCATAAAAAGCTCGTCGAAAAAAGGACAAAGTCGTTGCTGCCCGTCATCGATCAGGAAGAAGAAAGGTTCGCCGATATTCTGGAAAGGGGAAACGATCTTTTGCGTGCGGAGCTGCTCTGAAACAAGGAACGGGGCGAGGGCGGAACGAGAAGAGGAAGATACCGTGAAAAAGTTTTTGCATAGGATATGGAACATTTTAAGATACCCGCGCGGCGCCTTCCTCCTCTGTTTCTATGCCCTGTTCGCGCTCACGGTTGCCGGCACGGTGTTGCTCCTTATCTTCGTACCCGAAAAGAATGCGCTGCACTATATCCTTTACGCGCTTTCGGCAGTCGGGCTCGGTTACTTCGTATATACGGTCATCATTTTCGCTGTTCCCGAGGGAAAGGCTTGCGCAATACGGTTTTTACAGAGGTATTCTTTTACCGACAATATCCTAAAAAGCTATGGTTTTCGCACGCTCGCCTTTGCCGCGGCGGGGTTGATCGTCAATATCGCCTATGCCGTATGGCTGACGGTCGTAGGCGTCCTTGTCCGCTCGGTATGGAATATCGCCATCGCCGTCTTTTACTTTGTACTGATCGTCCTCAAGG
>DXFD01000083.1 GCA_019114625.1 Candidatus Borkfalkia faecigallinarum
CGGAGACGCCTTCCATCAGCCGGATCTCGATCGTGTAATCGCCGACCGTCTTGATGGGGTCCTTGAGCACGATCTTCTTTTTATCCACGTCGTAGCCGAGCTCGGCGAGTTTGGCCGCGATCTCGCGGGAGGTCACGCTGCCGAACACCTTGCCGTTCTCGCCGCACTTGATGGAGAGGGTCACTTTGCTCTTGTCCATCGTCTTGGCGAGCGCGCGAATGGCGGCGGCCTCTTCCGCGCGGCGGCGTTCCTCGGCTTCCTTTTGCAGCTTCAGGCTGTTGACCGCCACGGAGGACGCCTGTTCCGCCAGTCCCTTTTTGAGGAGGAAGTTTTTGGCGTAACCGTCGCTGACGTCCAAAATATCGCCCTTCTTGCCCGTGCCCTTCACGTCCTGTTTCAAGATCACTTTCATCGCGGGAATACCTCTCTTTTATGGTATATCTTATTTTACAACGGAACAGGGAAAAAGTCAACCCTTTGCTCATAAACGGCGGAAGATCGCACAGAATAGGGGTATGGAGGTGGAAGGATGAACAAAGTGAACCAGTCGATCGGCTGCGAAGTTTCGGAATGTATGTTCAACTGCGAGGGCAAGAACTGCACGTTGGACAAGATCGTCGTGGGCAACACCTGCGACTGCGACGCGGAGAGCTGCACCTGCTGCGAAAATTACCGCAGGAGATAAGCGCCTTTGCATCGCAAAGGAAAGCCGCGCGGGGCGAACGCCCCGCGCGGCTTTCCTTCCTTCCTTCGTGTTTCGCGCGCGCGGGCTTTTGCCCGCCCGCGGTCAGATCTTCCCGTGTTTGAGCTCCGCGATCGACACCTTCAGGAAGTACTCCGCCGTCGAATCCGGCTCGATGGCGGCGAGCGCCTCGTCAAACGTGTACCATTGCGCGTCGACGAGTTCGTCCCTGTTCAGTTTGAGCTCGCCTTCGCCCACGGCGACGATGAACCCGAGCATGAGCACGTTGCGCGGCTCGTGATAGCGCGAGCGCGTGTAGCGATACTTGAGGGTGTTCAGCCCGGTCTCTTCGCGGATCTCGCGCAAGATGGCCTTCTCCGCCGATTCCCCCTTCTTTATGTACCCGGCAAAGAGCAGGTTGTTCCCGTTCGTGTGCTTGCCGATGAGTACGCGGTCCTGCGCCTTGTTGACGACCGTCATGTTGACGGCCGCGCGGAAGGTCGGAAATTTGAATTCCCCGCATTCATCGCAGTAGGGGACGAGACCTTCGTTGTCGCAGAATTTCAACGTGAGTTTTTGCCCGCAATCCTGACAATACATAGGATCTCCTCCTTCAAAAAGTATTTTTAATAGAATACTCCATTTTGAGCGGATTGTCAATCCTATTTTGAACGATTTTTACGAATATTTCAAAATTATTACATTTGTAATATCGGATTTTGACAAATATCCGCAAAACCTTCGGTTTTTTGCCAATTTTCGCCGTCGGGAGCGCCCGCGCGCGCGGAAATTTTCGGAAGAGGGTTGACATTTTTGGGCAAAAAGTGTTATCATATGGACAGGAAGAAAACAGACGAACAGCGGGGTCCGGAATGAAAAAGACGTTGCTCAGAAATTATGCGAAACTGATCGCCCGCGTGGGCGGGAACATCCGTCCCGGCCAGCGGGTGGAGATCACCGCGCAGCTCGACCAGCCGGGCTTTATCGCCATGCTGACGGAGGAGTGCTACCGCGCGGGCGCGTCCCGCGTCACCGTACATTGGCAGAGCCAGGCCCTCGAAAAGCTGGCGTCTCGCTTTGAGTCGGTCAAGGAACTGGCGAGCGTCCCCGCGTGGGAGGAGGCGCAGGTGCGCGAGCGGGCGGAAGAGCTGCCCGTCACCATCAAGATCCTTTCCGCCGACCCGGACGGGATGCGCGGCGCCGATCGGGAGAAGCTCACGCTCGCGCAGATGGCGCGCTCGGCCATCATCAAGCCGTACACCGACGCGATGCTCAACCGCCACCAGTGGTGCGTGGCGGCCGTCCCTTCCGTCGCATGGGCGAAAAAGATCTTCCCCGAGGACAGGTCGAATACCGCCGTCGAGCGGCTCTGGGATCTGATCCTGCACGTTTCGCGCGCGGACGGCAAGGACCCGCTCACCGATTGGATGTGGCACAACCGCTCGCTGCGCGCCAAGTGCGACAAACTCAACGCGCTCGGGCTGAAAGAGCTGGAATACCGCAGCGCCAACGGCACCCGCCTGCGCGTGGGGCTGATCGAAGGGGCGCAGTTCATTTCCGGGAAGAAGTGCACGGTCGACGGCCACTACTTCAACCCCAACATCCCGACGGAGGAGTGCTTTACGACGCCCGCCCGCGGCAGGGCGGAGGGGATCGTGTACGCGGTCAAGCCGCTCTCGTACGGCGGCGAGCTGATCGAAGACTTCTGGCTGCGGTTCGAAGAGGGGCGCGCGGTCGCCTGCGGCGCCAAAAAGAACGCGGCGATGCTCGAAAAGATCCTCGCGATGGATGAGGGCGCTTCCTATCTCGGCGAGTGCGCGCTCGTCCCGTACGATTCGCCCGTCAACGAAACGGGCATCCTGTTCTACAACACGCTGTTCGACGAAAACGCCTGCTGTCATCTCGCGCTCGGCCGCGGCTACAGCAATACGATCGTCGGGTTTGAAAAATTTTCGCGCGCCGACTTTGTAGCGATGGGCGTCAACGATTCCTCCGTCCACGTCGACTTCATGGTCGGGAGCGAAGACCTCGAGATCATCGGCCTCACGAAGGAGGGCACGCGCGTGCCCGTCTTTACAAAGGGTACATGGAGCGCGCCGCTGCGCTGACGGGAGAAGGGTATGCAGAAGACCGCATTGATGAATTACGCGAAGCTGCTCGCGCGCGTCGGGCTGAACGTGCAGAAGGGGCAGGAAGTGATCATTTCTGCCGAGCTGGACCAGCCGGAATTTGTCGAGCTGGCGGCGGAGGAGTGCTACCGCGCGGGCGCGGCGAAGGTGCGCGTCGAATGGACGCATCAGCCCGTCGCGCGGCTCTCCGCGCAGTATTGCACGGAGGAGGTCCTCGGCGAGGTGCGCCCCTGGCAGGAGGAAAAGCTGCGCTGCGAAGTGCGCGAGCTTCCCGCCCGCCTGTATCTGGAGAGCGCCGACCCGGACGGCATGAACGGCATCGACGCCGCCAAGTACGCCCGCGCCGCGCAGGCGCGCTCGCGCATCGTCAAACCCTATCGGGATAAGATGGAAAACAAATACCAGTGGTGCATCGCCGCCGTCGCGGGCGAAAAGTGGGCAAAAAAGGTCTTTCCCCGCGCGACGGGCGCGAGCATCGCCGAGGACAAGCTCTGGCGCGCCATCCTCTCCTGCTCGCGCGCGCTGGAAGGCAATCCTCTGGAAAACTGGCGCCGCCACAACGCGGATCTGACGGCGCGCTGCGATCATCTCAATTCCCTCGGCCTGACCTCGCTCGAATACCAAAGCTCGAACGGCACCGACCTGCGCGTCGGGCTGCTGCGCGAGGGGCTGTTCGCGGCGGGGGAGGAGCGCACGCTCTCCGGCATCCCGTTCAATCCCAACATCCCGTCGGAGGAGGTGTTCACCAGCCCCGCGCGCGGGGAGGCGGAGGGCATCGTCTACTCCACCAAGCCGCTCTCCTATCAGGGCAGGCTCATCCGCAACTTCTCCGTCCGGTTCGAGAAGGGCCGCGCCGTCGAGGTGCACGCCGCCACGGGCGAGGATGTGCTCAAAAAGATGATCGAGATGGACGAGGGGGCTCCCTATCTCGGCGAGTGCGCGCTCGTCCCGTACGATTCGCCCGTCAACGCCAGCCGCGTCCTCTTTTACAACACGCTGTTCGACGAGAACGCCGCCTGTCACCTCGCGTTGGGAAGGGGATTCACAAACTGCGTGCGCGGTTACGAGGACAAGACGGAGGAGCAGCTGCACGCGATGGGCATCAACGATTCGATGATCCACGTCGACTTCATGATCGGGAACGACGATCTGAACATCGACGGCGTCTCCGATACGGGCGCCCGCTATCCGATCTTCCGCAACGGCCGCTGGGCGTTCTGATCCCGAAAAGAGGCAAAAACAAACCGAAAAAGGCGCCCCGCCGGGGCGCCTTTCATCGTTATGGCAGGCTGCCCTTGCGGGCGCCTTTCATCGTTATTGTCGGGTCATACATACAGGTGCAACTTGCCGAAATGGGCGATTAATGTCACGCAGAGTACTATGCAAACGGCGTCGATCGCCGCGACGGCGTACCAGCCGAAGACGGAGAGCGCCATGGCGGCGAAGCCGAGCAGCATACTGCCGAACGTGAAGATCAGGATCGGGATGCCCTGCTTGACGACGGCCGCTTCCGACTTCCAGTCGTATTTGGGGAATTTGTGGTTGAGGTAGATGCCGCCGAGCCCCGTGAAGGCGGAGAAGATGACCGCCGTCCCGAGCATGAGCGCCCAGCCGTCCGCGGCGGCGCCGATCTTGGCGCAGAACACGGCGGAAGCAAAGATGCCCACGAGCGCGTTGAGGAGGAAGGTGGGCGTCGCCTTGGCGAGGAAGATCGTCCGCGTCGAGACGGGCATCGCGAACAGCAGCCCGCGCGAATTGCCTTCCAGGGACAGCGCGGACGCGGACGGGCAGGACATCCCGATAAACAGGATCAAAAGGCCGGCCGCCATATAGGGCAGCCTCTGTTCGAAGATGGCGGCGAGGAAGGGCGCCTCCGCCTGCGACTCCGCGATCAGCAGGTCGATCACGCTCTTGGCGTCCACGAACAGCAGCGCGACGCCCGCGATGACGAGCAGCATCGTCCCCGCGACGCCGTTGAGCAGATAGGTCGAGGTCGTAAACAGCTTCTTGAATTCCTTGTGCAGCAGCGCGGCGAAGGCGGAAGAGCTCTTCACGTCCCCCTTTTTATAAGCGACGCGCGCGCCATGGCTGAGCAGGGCGGCGTTGATCTTGGAATAGAAAGGGGAGACGAGCAGCACGAAGAGGGCAGCCGCCGCGAGGGAGACCCCGAGAAAGGCGAAGATGCCCCAGACCCCCTCGCCGGACAGGGTCAGCGTGATCCATTGGGCGGGCGGATAGATGTATTGCGCGAGCACGTCGGCGGCGGCCGCCATGTTTTCCTCTGCGTCGACCTGCATGGAAAAGCTGAAGGAAAAGCTCAGGAGGAAGATCCCGACGAGCATCGCCAGCCCGAGCAGCCCCTGCAGCAGCCCTTTGAAGCGCAGTCCTGCGGTCAGCGCGGTCAGCAGCGTGCTCAGCGCCGTCGCGACGACGACGGGCAGCAGGGGCGCGCACAGCGTCGCGGCAAAGATGACAGCCAGCTTCCCGACAGAGAATCCCGCGAATACAAAGTAGACGACGGTGACGGGGAGCATCACGCCCAGGCAGAAGAGCAGGTTGACGACATAGGAGACGAACAGCCGGCTTCCGATGACCGCGCTGCGGGAGACGGGCAGCGACATCACGGCGTCGTGATCTTTGAGGGAAAACAGCATCGAACTTCCCTGCAGGAGGGAGAAAAAGAAGGTGATCACGGCGGCCAAGGCGATCGCCGTCGCCGGCACGGTCTCCGTCAGCCCGATCTCGCAGAGCAGGACGGCGAACAGGGTGATGTAGGCGAGCAGGATCAGCGAGACGATGCCGAAGGCGACCGCCCCGCCGACCGTTTTGCGGCGCACGCGCGGATCGTCCGTCTTGCGCGCGCGGTTGAGGCCGAGCAGCCCCATCAGCTGGATCTTGGCCAGCAGCATCCATTTAGCGCGCATCGCTTTCGAGCACCTCCAGGAACACCGTCTCGAGGCTCTCGTCGCCGCGCACCGCCTCGATGTCGCCGCTCGCCATCAGCTTTCCGTTCTTGATGATGGCGATCTTGTTGCACAGCTTCTCCGCCACGTCCAGGACGTGCGTGGAGAAGAAGATGGCCGATCCCGCGTCGCACATTTCGCGGAATACCTGCTTGAGTTTGAACGCCGCTTCCGGGTCCAGCCCGACGAACGGTTCGTCCAGGACCATCAGCTTGGGAGCGTGCAGCAGGGCGCCGATGATGGCAAGTTTCTGCTTCATGCCGTGCGAGTAGGAACTCACGAGCGAGCCGAGGTCGCCCGCGATGCGGAACATCTCGGCGTATTTTTCGATGCGCGCGCTGCGCGCCGACTTTTCGACCCCGAACATATCCCCGATGAAGTTTAAGTACTGGATGCCCGTCAAAAATTCGTACAGGTCGGGGTTGTCGGGGATATACGCCGTCACCGCCTTGCAGGCGACCGGCTGCTTTTTGACCGATTTGCCGTCGATGAAGATCTCGCCCTCTTCAAATTCGAGGATGCCCGTCACCGAGCGCAGCGTGGTCGTCTTGCCCGCGCCGTTCTGCCCGATGAATCCGTAGATGTCGCCGGCATACACGTCTAAAGAGAGGTCGTCCACCGCCTTCTTTCCGTTGCCGTAACTCTTGCCGAGGTGTCGGATCTCCAGGATCTTTTCTTTCATACATCTCCTTTTCCCCGTTCCCCGCCTCGCGTGCAGGGCGTGGGGATGGTTTTATGTTAGCACAGCGCGCGCTCTCTGTCAAGTGGATAAACAAGATTTTTCGGGGGGGGGGGTAAAGGCAAAAAAAGTGATAATTTTCCGCTGCCGCGGCGGAAAATATTGCGGTTTTTCCGTAAATCGTGTATAATAGAAAAAATCAAAAGGAGGGAGAAGACCGGATGCGCGAAGTCAGTATCGGCGGCGCCCGTTTCCCGGCGATCGCCGTCGGGTGCATGGGGCTGAACAAGTTGGACGGGGAGGGCGTGCGCGCCTTTCTGTCGGCGTCGCTGGACGCCGGCCTGTACTTTTTCGACCACGCGGATATCTACGGGGGAGGGGAATGTGAGAGCTTGTTCGGCGAGGCGATGGTCCGCCTCGGCGTCGCGCGGGACGCGTATGTCCTGCAATCCAAATGCGGCATCGTTCCGGGGAAGATGTACGACTTTTCCGAGGAACATATCCTCGCTTCCGTCGACGGGTCGCTGCGCCGCCTGCGCACCGACCGGCTGGACTTTTTATTGCTGCACCGCCCGGATGCGCTCATGCGGCCGGAGGAGGTCGCCGCCGCGTTCGACAAGCTGGCGGCGTCGGGCAAGGTGCTCCGTTTCGGCGTTTCCAATATGCACCCGTACCAGATCGAGCTGCTCCAAAGCTGCGTGCGCCGGCCGATCTGCGTAAACCAGCTCCAGTTTTCCCCCGCCCATGCGGGCATGATCACGGCGGGGCTGGAGGCGAATATGCGCACGGAGGGCGCGGCCTCGCACGACGGCTACGTCCTCGACTATTGCCGCCTGCACGGCATCGCGATCCAAGCGTGGTCGCCGCTGCGCTACGGTCTGCTGGAAGGGGTGTATCTGGACGATCCGCGGTTTGCCTCTCTGAACGCGTGCCTCGCGCGCATCGCGGGGGAGCGCGGCGTCGCCAAGTCGGCGATCGTCGCCGCGTGGATCCTGCGTCATCCCGCCGCGATGCAGGTCGTCACGGGGACTTCCAACGCCCGCCGCCTGCTGGAAATGGCGGAGGGCGCGCAGATCGAGCTCTCCCGCGCCGAGTGGTACGAGATCTATCTTTCGGCGGGGAATCGTCTTCCCTGACGGAATTTTGCCGCCAAAATCGGAAATTTTGACGTTTGCAGAGTACTATGTGTGACAGAGCGGGAGGTTAAACGCGTGAATACGATCGTGGTCGCGAGCGGCAACCGCGGCAAACTGCGCGAGATCGCGCAGATCTTTCGGGGATATACCATTCTCTCCATGCAGGAAGCCGGCTTTTCGGGCGACATCGAAGAGGACGGCGCCACCTTTGCGGAAAACGCGCTGATCAAGGCGCGGGCGGTCAGCCGCGCCCTGCATTGCACGGCGCTGGCGGACGATTCGGGGCTGTGCGTGGAGGCGCTGGGCGGCGCCCCCGGCGTGTACAGCGCCCGCTTCTGCGGCCGCCACGGCGACGATGCTGCGAACAACGCCCTTTTATTAAAGAAGATGGAGGACGTCCCGGACGGCCGCCGCGCCGCTTATTTTGCGAGCTGCGTTGCTCTTTGTACGGCGGACGGGCGGGAGCTGACGGCGGACGGGCGCACATATGGGCGGATCCTGCGCGCTCCGGAAGGGGAAGGCGGTTTTGGCTACGATCCGCTCTTTTACAGCGACGAGCTTGGCAAAAGTTTCGGCGCCGCGACGGCGGAGGAGAAGAACGCCGTTTCCCACCGCGGCAAGGCGTTGGCGGCGCTCGCGGAAAAACTGGCGGGGGTGCGGCTATGAAGACGGTCGTCGTTTTGTCGGATACCCACCGCAACCTCGCCCCGCTCGACAAGATCTCCCGCGTCCTTTCCGAGTGCGACTATATCATCCATTTGGGGGATATGGCATCCGATGCGCGCGAACTTGCGCGCGCGTATCCGGAAAAGACGGTCGTGATCCGCGGCAACAACGATTTTTACGGCGGCGAGAACGAGGTCGTGCTGGACGTGGAGGAGCGCCGCATCTTTGCCTGCCACGGCCATCGCTACGGCGTCAAGCACGGCACGGCTGAGCTCGTCTTCGCGGCGAAGGAGCGCGGCTGCGACATCGCCCTCTACGGCCATACGCATGAGGCGGATGTGCATGAAGAGGAGGGGGTGCTCGTGGTCAACCCCGGCTGCATGACCTTCTATACCCCGACGCCTTCGTATTGTTATCTCGTCGTCGCAGGGAAGAAGGCGGTCGCGACCGTCGTTGAAGTCCGTTAGGACGGGGCGCGCCGCGCGCGAAGAAAAATTTCAAAAATCGCCGAAAAATGTTTGACATAAAATTCTGCATTTGGTATAATAATCGAGCGTTGTGAACGCGGGTGTAGTTCAATGGTAGAATTCCAGCCTTCCAAGCTGGCTGCGTGGGTCCGATTCCCATCACCCGCTCCAAAAGCATAGATGAGAGTCGAGCGTGTAATGTGCGCCTGTAGCTCAGTTGGATAGAGCAACGGCCTTCTAAGCCGTGGGTCAGGAGTTCGAATCTCTTCAGGCGCGCCAAATTTTATGGCGGGTGTAGCTCAGTTGGTTAGAGCGCCAGATTGTGGCTCTGGAGGTCGTGGGTTCGACTCCCGTCGCCCGCCCCATAAAATTCTTATTGGGGTGTAGCCAAGCGGTAAGGCACCGGATTTTGATTCCGGCATTTCGTAAGTTCGAATCTTGCCACCCCAGCCATGGAAAGGGAAATGGTCCATTAGCTCAGTTGGCAGAGCACGTGACTTTTAATCACGGTGTCCCGCGTTCGAATCGCGGATGGATCACCATATATGCACCTTTAGCTCAGTTGGTAGAGCAACTGACTCTTAATCAGTGGGTCCCGGGTTCGAGTCCCTGAAGGTGCACCAAAACAAAAAGACACGGATTTTCCGTGTCTTTTTGTTTTGGTGTGGCGGCAGGATCGAGCGGGTCGCGCGGAGCGCGGGCTGTTCGTGCGCGAAGCGCTTTGCGCCGCAGGCGCAAGCCCCCGGAAGGTGCACGGTTCCGTGTCTTTTTGTTTTGGTGTGGCGGCAGGACCGAGCGGGTCGCGCGGAGCGCGAGCTGTTCGTGCTCGCGCAGCGAGCTTTGCGCCGCAGGCGCAAGCCCCCGGAAGGCGCCGCGGGCATGGAAGAAAAAATGGGGGATTGACAAACCGAAGATCCGGTGATAGAATAAAAGTGCAGAAAATACGATTGAAAGCGAGAGGCATCATCGAATACGACAGTAAAATAAATTGCATAAAGGGAGTGGAAAAGCATGAAAAAGAAATTATGGAAAGCATGGATCGTGCTCATTTTGGCGGTAATGACGCTTATGCTGAGCGCGTGTTCGGGATTTGTGCGTAATGAAGAGTGGGGATACTTTACGGTAAAATTTTATGATGACAGGGAAACTGCATATATAACAGGCTTAACGGAGCTTGGCAAACAACAGCGCTTTTTGGTGATACCCGAAGAGATAGACGGAGTTAGGGTGTCTACAATAGGTGAACGGCCTCTTTTGCAAATGTGGAGCAGTATAGGCTATGCTGATATCTGTAGTGAAAAATTAGAAAAAGTGTACTTTCCTACATCTGTTTATATAGTATCAGGTTCATTTAGAAATAGTCTGAACTTTACTAAAGCAATGATTATAGCAAATGAGGATGTTAATGGACTTAATGAAGCACAGATAACGAGATATTATTCAAATAAAGTGTTTTTGGGTTTTACTGCTCACTCGCAAGAATACAATGGCAGAGCAAATGTATCATATTTCTATAATTATGAAACAGAAGAGAATTACGGCTATTATTGGATCGATGATTGGGATTATGGCAGTAAAATCGAATTTATCCCGCCCGAGCCGGAACGGGAAGGTTATACATTCGGAGGCTGGTATAAAGAGCCGGAGTGTATAAACGAATGGGATTTTGAAACGGACGTTCTGCCGGAAGAGCGTACGGAAATAAACGAAGAAGGTGAAGAGGAGGTGGTTTACCAAGAGACAAAATTGTATGCAAAATGGGTATAAGGCGCGGGTTCCGGGAACGATTTGATCAAGGCAAAAAAGTTCCCGATATAGAATAATTCGGTATAGAATATTTGGGCTGCGGGCGTCCTTTTGCGTCTTTGCTCGCAATACCGCTCTTCAAAAATTGATTGACAATGCCGGCATAGTATGCTAAAACAGGTCTTACGAAGGGGCGGGACCGCCGCCCCTTCTGTCGATCGGCGATTATTTATCGTCGACCTTGGGTGCCTTGCTGGGCTTCGGCTTTTTTAAGACGATTGAAACTCTGACGCTTTCGACTGCTTTCTGATTTTCAATCGCCTTTGCCAAGTCCGGCAAGGCTTTTTTTGTTCACGCATGGAATGTATGGGGCGCGCGGATCGCGCGCGCCGATAGCCCCCCGTTAGCCCCCCGCTGCGCGCTCTTTGCGTGGGGGCAGCGGTCGGCCGCATCGCCTGAAAATCCGGATAAAGTATTTGCCATTGCCGCGCGTTTGTGGTATAATTTTAAAAAGCATAACACATTTTTGCCCTCCCGCATAGAGTAATGGATGCGGGCGATACCCGCGCGGGAGGGGATTTGTATGCAGAAAGTCCGTGCAGAGATCGACCTCGGCGCGATCCGTGCCAACGCGCGCCGCTTTGCGGCGCTCGCGGGCGGGGCGGCGCTGTGCGCCGTCGTCAAGGCGGACGCCTACGGTCACGGCGCGGCGATGGTCGCGCACGCGCTGCGCGGCGTCGCCCGTTCGTTTGCGGTCGCGTTGGTCGAGGAGGGCGTCGCCCTGCGCCAGGCGGGCGTTTCCGAGGATATCCTCGTGCTCGTTCCGCCGCTGTGCGAGGAGGAGGTGCTGCGCGGCTGCGCATACGGATTGACCTTCTCTTTATCCGATGCGTCGGATGCGGCGCTGATCGGCGCGGTGTGCGAGCGGTTCGGCTTGACGGCGCGCTGCCATATCAAGGTCAATACGGGCATGAACCGCTTCGGTTTTGACGGAGAGGCGCTCGACTCTTTTCTGTGCCGTCCGCGCGCCCGTCTGCGGGTCGAAGGGATCGCATCCCATTTCTACCGCCCGGAGGACGCCGCGACGGCGGAGGCGCAATACCGCCTCTTTCGGGAATACTGCGCGCGCGCGGAAGCCGCTTTCGGTCCGCTGCAAAAGCACATCGCCGCGACGGGCGGGGTGCTCGCGTCCTCCCGTTACAGCGCGGACATGGTGCGCGTCGGCATTGGTCTGTACGGCTATGTGCCGAACGGCTTTGCTTCGCCCCGGCTGCGCCGCGCGATGCGCGTCTATGCGACGGTCGCGTCCGTCCGCCGCTATGCGGGCGGCGGCATGGGGTACGGGGCGCGTCGGCCGAACGGGGAAAACTTGTTCGTTCTTCGCTGCGGGTATGCGGACGGCTTGTTCCGCGCGGGGACGCTGTGCATGGACGCCTGCGTGGCGGAGGGGCGCGCGGAAAAATACGGCGAAGTGTGTATCCTTTCGGATGCGGATGCCGCGGCCGCCGCGAACGGTACGATCGCGTACGAGGTGCTTGCCCGCATCGGCGGGCGGGCAGTCAGGGACTATGTGGACAGATAAACAGCAGCTCAGGCGCGCCATGAAGGCCGCGCGGGAGGCGGCGCCCGACCGCGCCGCGCGCGACGCAAAGATCTTTCGGGAATTGTTTGCGCTTCCGGCATTCACGGAAGCGCGCCGTTACTTTCTCTACCGCTCCTTCGGGGCGGAGGCGGATACGTCGCGCATCGCGGAAGAGCTTCTGCGCCGCGGCAAAGAGATCTGGTACCCGCGCGTGCGCGGGCGGGAGATGGAGACGGTGCGCTGGACGGGCCAGCCCTTTGCGCGCGGGCCGTTCGGCATCGAGGAACCGGTCGGGGAAGGGGAGGACGTCCGCCCGGATGTGTGCGTTTTGCCCATGCTCGCGGCGGACAAGGCTTGCCGTCGTTTGGGCTACGGCGGCGGATATTACGACCGTTATCTGGCGGAAGCGGGGCGCTTTGCCCGCAAAGTCGGCATCTGCTACGCCTTTCAGGTGGTCGACGCGCTCCCTGCCGAGGCGCACGATATCCCGGCGGATCTCATCGTGACGGACGCCGGCGTGCTCGCGCGCGGCGGGGCGGGCGATAACAAAACATCGGCAAGCGGCCGCGCCGTATGGCGCGGCGAGGAGAATAGACAGTGAGGATCGTCGGCGGAAAATTTCGCGGGCGCGTGCTCGCCTCGTTCAAGGGCAAGGACGTGCGCCCCACATCCGATCGCGCCAAAGAGGCGCTGTTCAATATCCTCGCGCCCGAGATCTCCGGCGCGAACGTGCTCGACCTGTTCTGCGGGACGGGCGGGATCGGGCTGGAAGCTCTCTCGCGCGGGGCGGATCTGGTCGTGTTCAACGACGTATCGGCAGACAGCCTTGCGATCCTGCGCAAGAACCTGGCGCTGTTGCGCACGGATGCCAAGATCTACAACCTCGACTATGCCGCCCTGTTGGATCGGATCGACGTCACGTTCGACGTCATCTATATCGACCCGCCGTACAAGAGCGGGTTCGGGGCGGATGCGCTCCGCCGCATCGCGGCGCGGCGGCTGCTCAATACGGGCGGCGTCGCCGTTTTGGAGAGCGATCGGCCGTGGGAAGGGGAGATCGAGGGCCTCGTGCGCTATGACGAGCGCAAGTACGGCATCGCGTATCTGACCTTTTTCACGCCCGATTGAGGCGCGGGAAGTCGGCGCCAAGTCGCCCCGTGTAAAGTATCGGGAGCGAAGTCGGCGCCAAGCCGCGCAGGCATACAGCGGCGCGGACAGGTCGGCGGAAAGCCGCGCGTATATATAATTAGGAATGCCGTCATTAAGCCACGCGTATATATAGGGACGCCGTCATAAAGCCGCGCGATATATGGGAGCGCGGAGGAGCTGTTATGAAAAAGAAATGTGTTTTTGCGGGGACGTTCGACCCGCCGACGCTCGGGCATAAGGATATCGTCCTAAAATGCCTCACGCTGTTCGACGAGGTGATCGTCGCCGTCCTCATCAATCCGAACAAGGCGCCGCTCTTTACCGAGGAGGCGCGCCTCGCCATGCTGCGCAAGGTGTTCGCGCCCTATCCGAACGTGCGCGTGCTCGCCTATGACGGGCTGACGGTCGACCTGCTTCGCCGTGAGGGCGCGCGGTTTTATGTGCGCGGCATCCGCAACGGCACCGATTACGACTACGAGGCACAGCTCAACTATATCAATATGGACATGTATCCGGACATGGTCACCGTCTTTTTGCCGACGCGGCAGGAGTTTTTGCACATCAGCTCCAGCCTCGTCAAAGACGCGCTGCGCTTTCACAAGAGCGTCGATAACTATGTCCCGGAAGAGATCAGGGGGGATCTGAGGAAATACTTGCAAGAGGGTAAAGGAAATGTTTAAGAGAGAAGAACTCATCCCCGCCGCGGAGGAGATCCTCGCGCGGGTACCGCTGCCGCCGTCGCTGCAAAAGATCAAGCAGGAGCGCGACGCGCTCGCTTCCGGCGTTATCCGCGGCGAAACGGATAAATTATTGCTCATCGTCGGGCCCTGTTCCGCGCACGAGAGCAAGCCCGTGCTCGACTACGTCGAGCGCCTCGGCAAACTCAACGAAAAGGTCAAGGACAAGCTCGTTATCGTCCCGCGCATCTACACCAACAAGCCGCGCACGAAGGGTGTCGGCTACAAGGGGATGTTTACTCAGCCCGACCCGCGCAGCAAGGAGGATATCCTCAAAGGCATCCTCACCATCCGCCATCTGCACATCGATGCGATCGGCGCGAGCGGCCTGTCCGCCGCGGACGAGATGCTGTATCCGGAAAACTATGCCTATCTCGAGGACCTTCTCACCTATATCGCCGTCGGCGCGCGCTCGAGCGAGAACCAGATGCACCGCCTGGTCGCCAGCGGCATCGAACTGCCCGTCGGCATCAAAAATCCGATGAGCGGTTCGGTCCCCGTGCTGCTCAATTCCATCTACGCGGCGCAGAGCGGCGGGCAGGTATTCAAATATCAGAATTACCAGGTCCGCACCACGGGCAACGAGCTCGCGCACGCCGTGCTGCGCGGCGCCGTGGACGGATACGGCAACGATATCCCGAACTTCCATTATGAAACGGTCATGAAGGTGGTCGAAGGCTATTCGAAAACGGGGCTGAAAAACCCCGCCATCATCATCGACACCAATCATTCCAATTCGGGCAAGCAGTTCAAGCAGCAGATCCGCATCGTGGAAGAGGTGCTCAACAACCGCCTCTACGACAAGGACTTCAAAAAATACGTCAAAGGCTTCATGATCGAGAGCTTTATCGAGGAGGGGAACCAGAAGGAGGACGTCGTTTACGGCAAGTCCATCACCGACCCCTGCCTCGGCTGGGCGGATACCGAGCGGCTCGTGTTCGACATCGCCAATAAAGTGTAAGGAGGGGAATGCATGGAACGGTGCGAGGGAACGGTCGCCTATCTCGGCCCGGACGGCAGCTATTCGATGCTGGCGGCGCGGCAGCTCTGTCCGCAGGCGCAGGGCTTGCCCTGCAAGAGCTTTTTTGAGGCCGTGCAGGCGCTGCGGGAGGGCAGGGCGGACAGCGCCGTGCTGCCCGTCGAAAATACGCTGCAGGGTGCCGTGACCCAAAATCTGGACCTGCTCTACGCGAACGACGCCCTGTATGCCGTGCGCGAATTTCTTCTCCCCATCGAGCACCGCCTCATCGCGCGCGAGGGAACGGCGCTTTCGGAGATCCGGCGGATCTTTTCGCACCAGCAGGCGATCCTGCAATGCGGGAAGTTCCTCTCCCAAAACCTGCCGCACGCGGAGCTGATCTATACCGATTCCACGATGGACAGCCTGCGCCACATCGAAAGGGCGGGCGATGCGGGCATCGTCGGCTCGCACGTGCGGGCGGAAGGATTTGCCTTCATCGGTGCCAACATCGCCGATGAAAAGAAGAACTTCACCCATTTTCTCCTCGTGCGCAAGGGGAGCGAACATCTCCCCGCACATTGCGAGCACGTCTGCTTTGCGGCGACTTGCCCGCACGAGCCGGGCGCGCTGCTGAAGATGCTGCAGATCCTCTCCGTCTACGATCTGAACATGACAAAGATCGAGTCGCGCCCCATCAAAAATTCGCCGGGGACTTATTGCTTTTTCGTCGAATTCAAGGGGGACGCGGCCGACCGCCACGTCCGTGCCGCGCTCGACCGTCTGCGGGAATATACCCGCGGTTTTAAGCTGATCGGGTGCTATTGAGCGCATTTGCATAGTACTCTGCGTGACATAAAACGCGAAAAATGCGGTTTAAAAGGCGAGCAGCAGCGCGCAGAACAGCGCGGCGGCGCAGCCTTGCGCCGCCTTGACGGCGATAAAGTGCCCCGCGCGCACGCCGACGGGTCGGAGAAAGGCGAGCTGCTGGGCGAGGATGCTCGCGCCGCCGAAAGTGATCGCAAAGGCGGCGAAGGGCAGTCCCGCCGCGTCCGCCGCCGCGAGGGCGGCGCAGCCGCGCGTCGCCTCGATCAGTCCGTACACGATCCCTTCGGCGCACGCCTGCGCGCCGAAGGGGCGCAGGCAAAGCTCGGCGAGGGCGCGCGGCGGGGCGAGGAGAAGGAGATCCTCCGTCGCGCACAGGGCGACGTTGGCGAGGGCGATGAATCCGCCCACGCACAGCACGGACAGGACGGCCTCGCGCACCGTTTCGCCGAGCGTGTCGGAAGGCGCGCGCGCCTGCGGCGCTCTTATGGCGCGGGCGGCAGACCGCTGCGCCGCGGGCGACGGGGATGGCTCCGCTGCGGCGGACCGATTTCGAAAGAGAAGGACGGGCAGGGCGATGGCGAGCACGCCGAACAGGTGCGCGGTAAGCAGCACCGCGCCTGCCTTTCCGCCGCCGAACATCGCGTTGCCGACGCTGCCGAGGATGAACATCGGTCCGGACGTGGAGCATAGGATGCTCAGCTTCTCCGCATCGGCGCGGCCGATTTCGCCCCGCCTTTGCAGGTCGGCGACGACGCGGCTGCCGACGGGGTAGCCGGAAACGATGCTCAGGAGAAAGGCGCCCGCGCTTGCCGCGGGTAGCCCGCATCGCCGCAGCAGCGGGGAGAGCTTGCGGCCGAGGCCGTCGGCCATGCCCGATCGGGCGATCCACGCGGTCAGGACGAGGAAGGGAAACAGCGCGGGCAGCACGACTTTCGCCCACAGTGCGATGCCCTCCGCGCAGGCCGCGGCATAGCGCTGCGGCCGCAGGACGAGCAGGAGGAGCAGGGCCGCCGCGCACGCGACGGCGTACAGCCGTCGAAAGCGGCGGGTTCGGTCGGAAAGCGGACTTGTCCGGATTTTCATAGCTTATAATTATGACGAAGGGAGAACGGGTATGCGTAAAAAACTTGGCTTTGCGTTGGGCGCAGGCGGCTCGAGGGGCATCGCGCACATCGGATTTTTGAAGGCGATGGAAGAGGAGGGCATCCGCCCCGACATGATCGCCGGGTCCTCGATGGGCAGCATCGTCGGCGCCTGCTATGCCAAAGGGATGACGCCGGAGGAGATGGGCAAGATCGCCCTGCAGCTGCGCACGGGGGATATCGTCGATCTCGGGATCCTGCCCCTCAACACGCTGGGGCTCATGCGCTGGAACAAGGTGCGGCGGATGATCTCGGGGCTGTTGGACGACGCGCATTTTGCCGATCTGAAGATCTCGTTCAGCTGCGTGGCAGTCGACCTGCGCTCGGCAAAGCTGCACACCTTCTCGGAAGGGAGCGTCGTCGATGCGGTATTGGCGTCCAGCTCGGCGCCGACCGTGTTCCGCCCCGTGGAGAAGGACGGCGGCCTGTATATCGACGGCAGCGTGCTCTGCCGCGTCCCCGTGCGCCAGCTCCGTGAGATGGGCGCGCAGGTCGTCGTCGCGGTGGACGTGCTCGGCGGCTGCAAGCCGATCGAAAAGGTGCCGAACATCATTGCCCTCATTGCGCGCGTGTACGAGACGATGGATTCCGCCCTCACGTCTGCGGAGCGTCGCCGCTGCCGCCGCTACGTCGATCTGTGGCTGGAACCAGACCTGGGCGACATGGTCCAGTTCACGTTCAAAAAGTTGGACTTCGCCATGGACGCGGGCTATGCGCTGGGCAAGGAATACGCGCCGAAGATCCGCGAACTGATCGGCGAATAGGGCGGCTGTCGGCCGCGGACACGAGGAGGACGGGATGGACCTGTTCGATTGGAATCAAAACGAGGACCGCGCCAAGCCGCTCGCGGAAAAAATGCGGGCGGAGAGCTTGGATGAATTTATCGGGCAGAAGCACATCGTCGCGGAGGGCAGCCTCCTGCGGCGCGCCATCCGCCTAGACCGGTTGGGAAGCTGCATCTTCTGGGGGCCGCCCGGCTGCGGCAAGACGACGCTCGCCAACATCATCGCCAAGACGACGCGCGGGAATTTTGTCAAGCTGAACGCCGTGCAGAGCGGCGTCGCAGACGTCAAAAAGGCGGTGGAAGATGCGCGCAATGCCCTGAAATTGTACGGCAAACGCACCTATCTGCTGCTGGACGAGTGTCACCGCTTCAACAAGACGCAGTCCGATTCTCTCCTGCCCGCCATCGAACAGGGGACGCTCATCCTGATCGGCTCGACGACGGAGAACCCGTACGCGTCCATGACTCCCGCGATCGTCTCCCGCTGCCGCGTCTTTGAGTTTAAGCGCCTTTCCGAGGAGGAGATCGCGGGCGCCCTGCGCGCCGCGCTGACCTCGCCCAAAGGGCTCGCCGACTATCGCGTGCAGATGGAGGAGACCGCCGTCGCGCACATCGCGCGCATGGCGGCGGGCGATCTGCGCGCGGCTTACAACGCGCTCGAGCTCGCCGTTCTGACGACGCCGCCCGCGCCCGACGGGACCATCCGCGTCACCCTCGCCGATGCCGAGCAGTCTATCCAGCGCAAGGCGCTCTCCTATAACGAGGACGCCTATTACGATTTTCTCTCCGCCTTCTGCAAGAGCCTGCGGGGGAGCGACTCCAACGCCGCGCTCTATTACGCTTTCCGCCTGATCGAGGGCGGCTGCGACCCGCTCCTCATCCTGCGCCGCCTCGTCGTCCACGCGAGTGAGGACGTCGGTATGGCGGACCCGAACGCGCTGGTCGTGGCGACCTCCGCGCTCGTCGCCTTCGAGCACCTCGGCGCGCCCGAAGGGCTGATCCCGCTCAGCAACGCGATCATCTACGTGTGCGAGGCGGAAAAATCCAATTCCGTGATCCTCGCGATGGACGCCGCCAAGCGCGCCGCGCGCGAAGTGCGCGACGATGCGGTGCCTTCGCATCTGAAGGATACGTCGTACGGCAGCCGCGAAGCCAAAGCGCAGCGCGAAGCGTATAAGTACCCGCACAACTACGGCGGCTGGGTGAAGCAGCAGTATCTGCCCGATTCTTTGAAAGATGCCGTGTTCTATCGCCCGCAGGGCAGGGGGTACGAGCAAACCGTCGCGCATATCCGCGCCGCGAAGGGGATGCCGGACGACACGCAGGCCGATCCCCCGCAAGGTATCCCGCATCCGTAAAAAGCGAACTCCGTCGCAAGGTATCCCGCATCTGTAAAAAGCAAACTCCGTCCGTAAAAAGCGAACTCCGCGCCGTTCGGCGCGGAGTTTTCAACTTTTTTGTATTTTGCAGAGTACTATGTCTGAAATAAATCGCCTTTATCGGCCGTATAGGTTCCCGCCCTTGCAGTCGATGGCGACGATGCAGGGGAAATCGAGGATCGTAAAGCGGTGCACCGCCTCGCTCAGCAGGTCGGGGAAGGCGACGACTTCGCTCTTGCAGACAGCGTTGCCGTACAGCGCGCCCGCTCCGCCGATCGCGGCGAAGTAGACGGCATGGTCGCGCACGACGGCGTCGCACACCGCGCGGCTGCGCTCACCCTTGCCGATCATCCCTTTGAGGCCGAGGTCAAGCAGGCGGGGCGCATAGGCGTCCATGCGCGCGCTCGTCGTCGGGCCGCAGCTGCCGCACGCTTTCCCGTCGGGCGCGGGGCAGGGGCCGGCATAATAGATCGTCTCGCCCTGCAGCGCGAAGGGCAGCGGCGTGCCCGCGTCCAGCATCTCGCAGATGCGCTTGTGGGCGCAGTCGCGCCCGGTCAGGATCGTGCCGGAGAGCAGCACGCTCTCTCCCGCGCGCAGCGTCTCGATGATCTCGTCGGTCAGCGGCAATTGGATCTTTTTCATCTCGGATCTCCCTTTTTGGTCGGTATGCGTAGTACTATGTGTGACAAAATCGGCTTCAAATAAGGGGAACGGCTCAGATCTCCGCCTTTTCGCAGCGCATACAATGGCACTGGATGTTGACGGCGACGGGCAGCCCCGCGATGTGGGTGGGCAGGACCTCGCACAGGACGCCGAGGGCGGTCACCTTCCCGCCGAATCCCTGCGCGCCGATGCCCAGCGCGTTGATCTTTTCGAGCGCCTCCCGCTCGATCGCGGCGACGTCAGCCCGCGCGTTGCGGGAGCCGAGCTCGCGCGTGAGAGCCTTTTTGGCGAGAAAGGCGCAGGTGTCGAACGTCCCGCCGATGCCGACGCCGCAGACGACGGGCGGGCAGGGCTTGCTCCCGGCGAGGCGCACCGTCTCGACGATCGCGTCGACGATCCCCGCGACGCCTTGGGAGGGAGTCAGCATATACAGGCGGGACATATTCTCGCTCCCGAATCCCTTCGGCAGGAAGGTGAGGCGGATCTTGTCCCCGGGCACGATCTCCGTATGCAGCGCGGCGGGTGTGTTGTCCGCCGTATTGACGCGGGTGATCGGGTCGCACACGCTCTTGCGGAAGCGGAAGTCCGCGTACGCCCTCGCGACGGCGCGGTCGACGGCCTCGGCGAGCGGTTTCCCTTCGATCTGCACCTGCTGGCCGACCTCGGCGAGCACGACGGCATAGCCGGTATCCTGGCAGACGGCCATCCGCTCGCGCGCGGCGGTCTGCGCGTTGGCAAGCAGGGTATCCAGCGCAAAGCGGGCGGCGCTTCCCTCCGCTTCCTCGCGCGCGGCGCTCTGCATGGCGCGCGTGCAGGCGTCGGTCAAGTGCAGGCAGGCGCGCCCGCACAATTCGTAAAGTGTCTGTTCGATGGTATCGGTGTGGATCTTTCTCATATCATTCGCTCCGGGCGGCGCGGCCGTGCATGGCGGGGCGCCGCTGTGACCAGTATAGCAAAAATTTGACGAAATCGCAAAAAAATTTGCGGCGGGTGGAAAATTTTATTTACTTCCGCTCCGTTTTTTTTTATAATGAAAGGCATGGAAAACAAAAACACGATGCCCTCCGCCGGCAGCGGCGGGCTTTTCGATCAGCCGCGCAAGGCGGCGAGCGGCTTCGTCTTTTCGGGGGCGGTGTTCGGGATGCTCGTGCTCTCGATCCTCCTCTCGGTCACGCTCGCGCTCATCTCGCAGACGAGCGGGACGCCCGTGAGCGAACTCACGCAGAGCGAGGCCTATCTCTATGTTGCGTACGTCCTTTACGACGTCGCCTATATCGCGGCGATCGCCTCCTTCCTTCTCGTCTGCAAGGAGAAGCCGCGCGCCCTCGGCTTCCGCCTGCCCAAGGCGCGGTATTGGCCGGCGGCCGTGCTGCTCGCGTTCGGTCTGCTCTTCTCGCTGAATTTCGTCAATGGCTGGTTCATCGATCTTTTGGGAATATTCGGGTACGAGGCGAGTTCTTCCGCTCTCCCTTCGGTGGAGGGCGCCGGTCTGTTCGGCGTATTGTTCGCGGTCGCCGTCCTGCCCGCCTTTTTCGAGGAGACGCTGCTGCGCGGCGTCGTCTTGGAGGGGATCAAGGATGTCGGCACCGTCGCGGCGTGCCTGCTGGGCGGGCTGCTGTTCAGCCTCTTCCACATGAGCCCGGTGCAGACGGTCTATCAGTTTGTCTGCGGCTGCGCCTTCACGCTGCTCGCCATCCGCGCGCAGTCGGTGTTCCCGACCATGCTCGCGCATTTTCTGAACAACGCGGTCATCGTCCTCGATCTGCGCTTCGGGTTTTTGGCGGGCGTCACGGGCGGCGCCGCCGCCGCGCTCTATGCCGTCTCGGGCGTCTGTCTCGTCGCCGTGCTCGTCTGGCTCATCTTCTTCGACCGCGGCACGAACCGCCGGAAGGAGGGGCCGCTCCGTTCCTTCCTGCTGCCGGCGTCCGTCGGCATCGGGATGTGCGCGATCATGTGGATCGTCAACTTTGCGGCGGGGATAGGGGGCTGAGCGATGCAGAAGGTCAACATCGTCTGCATCGGAAAGCTGAAAGAAAAGTTTTTCGCGGAGGCGGTCGCCGAATATTGCAAGCGGCTGACCCGCTTTGCGTCCGTGCAGATCGTCGAGCTGCCCGAGCGGCGCACCCTCGCCGAGGAAGCGGTCGCCGTCCTGCGCGAGATGCGCGGCGCCTGCTTTGTGCTCGCGGTCGAGGGGAAAAAGATGTCCAGCGAACAGCTGGCGGCGGCCGTCCGCGCGCAGTGCGACGCGGGCAGGGAGATGACTTTCGTCATTGGTTCCTCCTGCGGGCTGGACGATTCGGTCAAAAAGCGGGCGGACGTGCTGCTCTCTTTTTCGGACATGACTTTCCCGCACCAGCTCATGCGCGTCATCCTCTGTGAGCAGCTGTACCGCGCGTTCATGATCAACGCGGGCAGCGCGTATCACAAGTGAGCGCGCGATGTCGGAGAGGAAGCGCCGCCGCAGGGGCGAGCGTTCTTCGAGGAAGCGCCGCCGCGCGGCGATAAGCCCCGCGCATAACCGTACGCGCGGAGAGGGATACTGAGTATGCAAGAGAAGGAACGCTTTATGCGCGCGGCGCTCGCGCGCGCCAGAAAGGGGCTCGCACAGGGCGAAGTGCCGGTGGGGGCGGTCGTCGTCTGCGACGGAAAGATCGTCGGCTCCGGTTACAACCGCCGCACGCGCACGCAGATGGCGAGCTCGCACGCGGAGATGTACGCCATCGACCGCGCCTGCCGCAAATTGAAGAGCTGGCGTCTGCCCGCGTGCGACCTGTATGTGACGCTCGAGCCATGCCCGATGTGCATGGGCGCGGCACTCAACGCCCGCATCCGCAAGATCTATTTCGGCGCGTACGAGCAGAAGGGGCGCTCGATGACGCGCGAGCTGGCGGAAAGCAACCTGCTCAACCACACGCTGGAAGTGGAGGGCGGCGTGCTCGGGGAGGAGTGTTCCGCCCTGCTGTCCGGTTTTTTTCGCGCCATGCGCGCGCGTGCAAAGGAGGTGCCCGCTCCGCCGCAGGAAGGGCAATAGGCGCTTTTTCTTCCTTTTCCGGAGGCAAATTTCTTTTTTGGCAAAAGGCGGGAATGTGCCGCAAAACGTTTGACTATTGCGGGCAAAATCCGTACAATAGTAGCGACCGTCGGCGTGCGGGGAAAACCGCCGCGCCGTCCGTGTTTTCTGCAAGCGCGCGGCAAATGCGCGCAAGGGGGTGTGCGGGATCTTTTCCCGCCCGGCCGCCGGGGGTGTTCCGGGCCGGCCGGCTTTCGTTCGGGCTTACGCCGCGGGAAATCGCGGCTGCATAGATTTGTATCGGAGGTACACATGATAACGCACGGCAACGAGATCAAGATCTTCGCGGGCAATTCCAACCGTCCTTTGGCGGAAGCGATCGCGAAAAAGCTCAACACGGAGCTGGGCAGCGTGGAAGTCGGCTGCTTTTCGGACGGCGAGACGGCCGTCCACATCGACGAGACCGTCCGCGGCAGGGACCTGTTCATCATCCAGTCCACGTCCGCACCCGTCAACGACAACCTGATGGAGCTGCTCATCATGATCGACGCGGCGCGGCGCGCCAGCGCGGGCCGCATCACGGCGGTCATCCCGTATTTCGGCTACGCCCGCCAGGACCGCAAGGCTCGCTCGCGCGACCCCATCACGGCAAAACTCGTCGCCGACCTGATCACCGCCGCAGGCGCGGACCGCGTCCTGACGATGGACCTGCACGCGGCGCAGATCCAGGGCTTTTTCAATATCCCGCTCGATCATCTGCTCGGCGGCCCGACCATTTACAATTATTTCAGGAATAAGAAGATCATCGACGAAAACTTCGTCGTCGTCTCGCCCGATATCGGCTCCGTCACCCGCGCGCGCAACGTCGCCATGAAGCTCAACTGCCAGATGGCGATCATCGACAAGCGCCGCCCGAAGGCGAACGTGATGGAGGTCATGAACATCATCGGCGACATCGAGGGAAAGAAGTGCCTGATGGTGGACGACATGATCGACACCGCCGGCACCATCTGCCAGGGCGCCGTCGCGCTCATGGAGCACGGCGCGAAGGAAGTCTATGCTGGCTGCACGCACGCCGTGTTCAGCGGCCCCGCCATCGAGCGCCTGGAAAAGGCGCCCATCAAGGAGCTCGCCGTTCTCGACACCATCGCGCTGCCGCCCGAAAAGAAGCTGGACAAGATCAGCGTCATCTCCGTCGCGGATATCTTCGCCGCGGCGATCGAAAACGTGTATCTCGACAAACCGATGTCGAAGATCTACGACTGATCTTTCGCCCCGCGTCCCGCCGCGCGGCGGGGAGCCCGCCTCCGTACCTTCGGGGCGGGGCAGGGGATTTTGCCCGTCGCCGCACATTCGGTACGCGGCAGGGGTCGCCCGTCGCCGCACCTTCGGTGCGCGAGTGCGGGCTGGGAACTTTATACAAGGCCGCGCCTTCGGCGCGGACAAACAAAAATACCGCTTACTGCCGCGCTTCCCGGGAGCGCGGCGTTCGCGCGTTCGAAGAGGGGGTCCGCCCCCGAGGCAGGTGCGCCAATGTTTCTCATCGTCGGATTGGGCAATCCGGAAAAAAAGTATGAAAAGACCTTTCACAACATGGGCTTTCTCGCCGTCGGCGAGGCGGCGGCGAAGCTGGGGGTGAAATTCAAGAAGAAGGAATGCGAGGCGTCCGTCGCCGAGGCGTTCATCGGCGGCGAAAAGGTCATCCTCGCCCGTCCGGTCACCTATATGAACGCGAGCGGCAGGGCGGTCAAGCAGCTGATGGCAAAGTACAAAGTTTCTCCTTCCGAGCTGCTCGTCATCTACGACGACTTCGACCTCCCCAAAGGCAAGCTCCGCATCCGCGCGTCGGGCAGCGCCGGCACCCACAACGGGATGCGCAGCATCATCGGCGAGATCGGCTCGTCCGAGTTCCCGCGCATCCGCATCGGCATCCACGACCCGGACGTCAACATCCCCATCATCCACTACGTCCTCGCCGATATCCGCCCGGAGGATTACACCCTCTTTGCGGACGCCTGTTCGGCGGCGGCGGACGCGGCGATCGCCTTCGCCCGCGGCGAAGGGATCGAGAACGTGATGAACGCATACAATAAGAACTGACCGCAAGGCCAAAACTTCGCGCGGCGCGCCGCGCGGGAGACGATCGCCATGCCCCGTAACTTTTTTCATGCGCAGGATCTGGGCGGGGAATATCTCGACCTGGAACAGGACTTCCGCCTCGGCACGCCGACGGCGGTTTTCGGCGTTTCCGCGCCCCACAAGGCGCTGATCGCGGCGGCGTGCGCGCCCGGCCGCATCGTGTATGTGGCGGACAACGCGCAGTCCGCGGCAAAGGCGGCGGAGGAGATCGCGGGGTTTTCCGGCGAAGAACCGGCGCTGCTGTGCGCGAAGGACGAAGTCTTATTATATAAGGAAGCGGTCTCGCGCGACGCGCTCTTCCGCCGCCTGCACGCGCTGTACCGCGTGCAGCGGGGCGCGCGCATCACCGTGTGCGACGTCGAGAGCCTCCTGCAGCTCTTTCCCCGCACCGTCCGCTCGCTCACGTTGCGGGAGGGGGAAGAAGTCGACTTCGATTCCCTGCCCGCGCAGCTGGTCGCGCTCGGCTATGTGCGCGCCGCGTCCGTGGACGGGAAGGGCAACTTCGCCCTGCGCGGCGACATCCTCGACATCTTCCCGATCAACGAGGAGAACCCCGTGCGCGTCGACTTTTTCGGCGACACGGTGGAAAAGATCAAACCCTATCATTTTGTGACGGGCGAACGGCTGGAGATGCGCCCGTCGCTGGACATCGTCGCGGCGACGGACGTCGTCGTCCTTCCCGAAGAGGTGCCGCACCTCAAGGACGCGCTGTTCGGGGAGCTTTCCTCCTTCCGCGAGACGGCCTCCTACGAGCGCGCGCAGTCCATCGCGGGGGACGTCGCGGCGAAGCTGGAGGGGGGCGCACCGTTTGCGGGGGCGTCCTACCTGTTCCCGCTGCTGCGATGCGCTTCCGATTTCCGCGCCTTTTTCGGCGACGCGCTCTTCCTGTTCGACGAGTGCAAGCTCATCCGCGACCGCGTCGACGTATTGTACAAGGAACACGAGGAGCGCTTTGCCTCGCTGCACCGCGGGGGCGAAGTATTCTCCTTCTGTCGCGACCAGCTCCTCAGCCGCGAGGAGTTCTTCGCCCTGCTCCGCGGCGTCCGCGCCGCCGCCCTGCAGACATTTGCCTCGAGCACCTACTTCTTTCAGCCGGTGAAGGTGTACAACCTGCACGCGTCGCCGCTCGGCCGCTATCTCAACCGCATGGAGGCGCTTGTGGCGGACGTGAAGCGCTGGCGGGCGGACGGGTACCGCGTCATGATCTGGTGCGGCACGAAGGCGCGCGCCGACAAACTGCGCGACCTTTTGTACGACGAGGGGGTCTCGACCGTCACCTGTCCGCCCGCGCTCGAGCGGCTCCGCGGCAAGCTCGTGACGGTGCTCACCGAGGAGCTGGAACACGGCATCGTGCTGCACGAGCAGAAGCTCGCCGTCATCGGCACGGGCGACGTCTACGCCAAGCCCGTGGCGAAGAAGCGCATCCGCCGCCGCCGCAACGACATGTTCACTTCCCCCGAGGTGGGCGACTATGCCGTCCATGAAACGCACGGCATCGGCCGCATCACGGGCACGAAGAAGATCGAGACGACGGACGGCACCAAGGAATACATCGCCCTCGAATATCGCGGCGGCGACGTACTGTACGTCCCCGTCGAACAGATGGATATCCTCTCCCGCTACATGGGGGAGGACGCGCCCGCCCTCTCCAAGATCGGCGGGGCTGAGTTCGAGCGGGTCAAGCAGCGGGTCAAGGCTTCCCTGAAAAAGATGGCGTTCGACTTAAAGCAGCTGTACGCCGAGCGGGCGCAGAAAAACGGCTACGCCTTCCGCCCCTGCGAGGAGGCGATGGCGGAGTTCGAGTCCGCCTTTGAATACGAGGAGACGCCCGACCAGCTCTCGTCCGTCGCCGAGATCAAGGCGGATATGTGTTCGAACAAGGTGATGGACCGCCTGCTCTGCGGCGACGTGGGCTACGGCAAGACGGAGGTCGCCTTCCGCGCGGCGTATCTGTGCGTCCTCAACGGCAAGCAGGCGGCGCTCATGTGCCCCAACACCGTGCTCTGCCAGCAGCACTACGAGACGGCGCTCAAACGCTTTGCCGACTTCGGCGTCAATATCGAAGTTTTGAACCGCTTCAAGAGCCCGCGCGAGCAGGACGCGATCCTCGCCCGCCTCGCGGCCGGCAGGATCGACCTGATCATCGGCACCCACCGCCTTCTCTCCGCCGACGTCCGCTTCAAGGACCTCGGGCTGCTCATCCTGGACGAGGAACAGCGCTTCGGCGTCGAGCACAAGGAGAAGATCAAAAACATGAAGCGGGACGTCGACTGCCTCACCATGACGGCGACGCCCATCCCGCGCACCCTGCATATGTCGCTGACGGGCATCCGCGACATCAGCACCATCGACACGCCCCCGTCCAACCGCCTGCCCGTGCAGACGTATGTGGTGGAGGAGACGGAATCGCTCATCCGCGACGCCTGCGTGCGCGAGTTGGCGCGCGGCGGACAGGTGTTCGTGCTGTACAACCGCGTCGAGAGCATCGACTCCTTCGCCGTCAAACTCAAACAGATCGTGCCGGAGGGCAGGCTTTGCGTCGCGCACGGCCAGATGGAGAAGTCGGTGCTGGAAAACAATATCCTCGGCTTCTACCGCGGCGAGAGCGACATCCTCGTCTCGACGACCATCATCGAGAACGGCATCGACCTTCCGCGCGCCAATACCCTCGTCGTCATCGACGCCGACCGCCTCGGCATCTCGCAGCTGTACCAGCTGCGCGGGCGGGTCGGGCGCGGCTCGGTGCTCGCGCACGCCTACTTCACGTTCAAGGCGGAAAAGGTGATGACGGAGGCGGCGAGCAAGCGCCTGCAGGCGATCATGGAATTTACGGAGCTCGGCTCCGGCTTCAAGATCGCCATGCGCGACATGGAGATCCGCGGCGCGGGCAGCGTGCTCGGCCGCGAGCAGCACGGGCATATGGGCAAAGTCGGCTACGAGCTGTACGCCAAGCTGCTCAAAGAGGAGATGACGGGCGAGGAGCAGACGGTCGCCGAGCTGGACATCAAGGCGGACGCCTTCATCCCCGAAACGTACATCGAGGCGAGCGCCTCGCGGCTGGACTGCTACAAGCAGATCGCCGAGATCCGCACGCTGAGCGACTACAAGCGCGTCCGCCTTTCGATGGAGGAGAATTACGGCAAGATGCCGCAGGAGGTGCGCAATCTCCTCATCATCGCCGTGCTCAAGGCGTATGCGGCCAAGTTCAATATCCGCAAGCTGTCCGTCAGCGCGAAGGGCGGCAGGGTCGAGCTTCCCTCCGTCAACAGCCTGGCGGATCCCCGCCTCGCGGCCGCGCTCGACCGCTTCGGCGCGGGCGTGCGGCTGGAAATGTCCCGTTCGCCCGCCATCGAATTTGCGGGCGGGAAGGACGCGCGTTCCGTCATGCTGGCGATGACCGATTTCCTGAAATTTGCGGAAAACCCGGGCGCGGCATGACCGTGCGGCAAATTTTCAAGATTTTAACGTGTTTTTCATAAAAAGCGATTGCTTTTCTAACGGAAATAAGGTATAATACAGTATATTGCGATTCTAAACAAGGAACTCCAAACAGATTCGATTATGAAGAAAAAACTTGTCAAGATCATCAGTATCGTGTTGGCGTTGGCGTTTTCGCTCGGCCTGATGGCCGGCTGCGAGCTCTTTATCGGCGTCGACAGCAACAAAGACATGGAGCAGGTCATCGCCGAAGTAAACATCGGCGAGAACGAAGAGGTGCTTTCCGACGCGTTCGAGACGCTCGGCGCCGAGTTGGACGCGGGCGTCGCTTCCCGCGTGGACGAGATCCTCTCCACCGACGCGATCCATAAGCGCGATCTCATCGCTTACTTCATCTCCTACGGTTACAGCTATGTCTCCTCGGGCAGCTACACCTATGCGGAGACCTTCGAGCTCCTGCTCGACGCGCTGATCGACAATAAGATCAACGCGCAGATGGCGGTGCTGTACTACCTGAGCGAGGGCGAAGTGCTCGTCGACCGCGACAACACCGATTCGCACAACGGCTATACCGCCGTGGAAGGGACGGATGCGCTGCGCATGAACGGCGACATCTCCGTCGACGGCTATCTGGCGGCGGTGAACGCTGCGGAAGGGGATGATGCAAAGGCGGTCGCCGCGTACAGATACTTCCTCACCGACGACGAGGCCAACTATGCGACCTACGTCGTGATGAGCGCCATCAACAACACCATCGACACCTATGAAGAGGACATCATCGCCGAGGAGAGCGAGGAGACGACGAGCGACGATTCGCGTACCGTCCCGACCGGCGCCAATGTGCTCGACGACACCTATTACCCCGTCGTCAAGACGGAGAACGGCCGCGAGATCGATTACGCCGTCTATACCGGGTTCAACACCGTTTCCGAGTGCGGCAAGTACGAGAAGGTGGAAGGCTCGACGGTGTACACCCGTACGCGCGCCTATGCCCGCTTCCTCAACGCGCTGCGCCAGAACAACCTCATTTCCGACGACGAGTCCACATACGACGTCACGGCTCTGACCTACTTTGAGATGGAGCTGAAGTCGCAGATGCAGGCGATGATCATCAACAAGTTCATCGCGACCATCAACCTCGGCATGACCGAAACGCTCGAAGAGCAGACGCTGCAGAACATCTACAACCAGCTCGTGACCAGCCAGTCGGTCGCCGCGCAGAGCAATTTCGTTTCCACGATGGACGGAGTCTCCGACACCTCCTTCGTGCTCTATTCCCCGGAAGATCACACCTACGGCTACGTCTATAACATCCTGCTTCCCTTCGACGCCGATCAGAACCTCACGCTGACCGAGATCCCGTTCACGGCAGGCACGAAAGAATATTACGCGGCGCGCAACACGAACCGCGAGCTGTTCTACTCCCTGCAGGCGACCGACCAGCGCGCGGCATGGTTCAACGGCGAGACCGATTACAGCTACCTCGCCGAAGGCGACTACTATGTGAACGCCGCCAACGCGGGCCGCGACAACTACCTCTTCTTTGAAGACAGCTACGTCACGAGCGACGACGGCATCGCCCGCTATGCAGGCAAGTATCCGTATAACGGCGAAGTCGTGCCGCAGGACGACGATACCTACAAGCTCACCCCCGAAAAGATCGGCATCGACGGGTTCATCACCGAGATGCAGGCGTACATCAACTACGTCGTGGGTGCGGACGTCGCGTCGGGCAGCTATTTCAGCGGCAAAGACGCGAGCGGCAACGCTTCCTGGACCGCTTCGACGGGGGACGCGTTCTACAACGTCACCGCGTCCGACTTCCTCAAAGCGGACGGCCGCGCGATCGACCAGAGCGCGAACATTTATTATAAGGGCTCCGTGGCGGGCGTCGCCGACGTGAGCAAGGCCGACTACCTGCGCGAGGACACGGTCTCCTACAAGGCGCTCTCCGCCGTGAACGAGCTCATGTTCGCGTACAGCACCGATACCGGCTGCCTCAACGACTACTACGGCTATTCGATCGAGTCCATCGAAACGGCGACCGAGTTCGTTAAAGAATTTGAATACGCCGCGCAGGATCTGATCAAGAATGACGGGGTCGGTTCGTATGCGGTGGTCGCGACCGATTACGGCTGGCATATTATCTATGTCACCTTCGTATTTGATGGCGGCCTGACCTATGCGGACGGCTTCGTGTATGGGGATCGCCGCGAGGAGGGGACCTTCTCCTACTACTTCTACCAGGCGAACAAGCAGTCGCTCGCAGAAAACTATGCGTCCGATCGTCAGAGCGAGTACGACAAGCTCCTCAACACCGACGGCTCCGTCAAGCGCTATGAAGACCGCTACAGCGACCTTTTGAGCATGGACGCCGAGTAAAAATCAAACAAGTTTTCAACCGCCCGCGGCGATCGCCGCGGGCGGTTTTATCATATACAGGCGGTTCGCCGTGCCGCGGCCGCAAAAGAGCGCGGCTGTTTTTTGTGCCGCAGTCGAATTGGCCGCACATGGACGATCGGGCGCGCCTTGCATTGCTGCGGAATCCGCCGGGTCAGATGTCATAATATTGCAATATTTTATCAAAACAATGATGAATAGTTGACAGGAGGGGTGGGGTAGTGCTATAATAGCAATACTTTACAAGGAGGGATTTTTCTATGAGAAAAATCTGGAAGACGTTGGCAGCGTTCGGGCTTTCGGCGGCATTGTGCGTGCCGATCGCCGCGTGCAGCGCAGGCCAGAACGGCAAATCGGCATACGAGATCGCCGTTGAAAACGGTTTTGAAGGCACGGAACAGGAATGGCTGGAAAGCCTGAAAGGGGAGCCGGGCGAACCGGGTACGAGCGGTTCGGACGGCCAGAACGGCGCGGCCGGTCAGGACGGCGTCGGCGTGAAGGACGCGGAGATCAATGACAAGGGCGAGCTCGTCATCACCCTGACGAACGGCCAGGTGCTCAATCTCGGCGTGGTCGTCGGCGCGGACGGCGAACAGGGCCCCGAAGGCCCGCAGGGCAAGCCCGGCGAGGACGGCGAAGACGGCGAGCAGGGCCCCGCAGGCCCGCAGGGGCCGCAGGGCGAGCCCGGCGAGGATGGCGAAGACGGCGTCGGCATCGACGACATTACATATCGCTACGAGTACGACGCGGAGGAAGACTGCTTCTATACGGTCATCGTCTTCGAGCTGTCGGACGGCAGCACGAAGGAAGTCAAAGTTCCGTCGGCTGCGGCGGGCGCGGGCGTGAGCTATTCCGCCGCGACGACGGAAGAAGCCATGGCGCTCTATAACGGCGGCGCCGAAAGCATCGAGCTCACGGCGGATAATTACACGGCGGCGAGCAAGGACGAGCTCGAAGTCCTGTTCAAGTTCGGCGCGAAGAAGGTCACCTTCGCCGACGACATCGCCGTCGCCCCGCAGGGACCGGATGAGGACATACTGACCGCGCAGCTGACGATCACCCAAGACACGACGATCGATCTGAACGGCAAAACGCTGTCCGTCGACTACCGGGAGGGCGATAATTATCCGTTTTCTTCGCTGCTGATCTGTGTAGACGGCGCGGAAGTCGCGATCGAAGGCGACGGCACGGTCGACGCGGAGGCCGGGGATAATAATTCGTATGCCATCAATGTGATCAATGGCGGCAGGCTGACGATCAACGGCGGCCGTTATTACGGCGCGACGACTGCCGTCCAGGTGACGAAAGGCGAATTGATCGTCAATGACGGCTATTTCGGCCTCGCAAAGACGATCAGTGAGGCTACGGGCGATCTGTATGCGAAATACATCGTCAACTGCATCGACTCCGCCTATGCGGACGGGTCTGCCAAGATCACGCTGAACGGCGGCACCTTCGGGTATGATTATTCCGCCGGGGCGGAGAGCGACGGCGGCACCTATATCGCAGACGGCCTGCTCAGCTTCGGGACGGAAGAGGGCGCCTATACGATCGGCACTCCGGAAGAAGCCGCCGCGGCCGGTTATGTCGCGTCCGTCGGGCAGGCGTCGTATCAGACCGTGGCCGAGGCGGTAGAGGCCGTCCCTGCGGGAAAAATCAGCGTGATCGAAGTCTTTGCCGATGCGAAGCAGAGCGCGCCTCTCGCGATCACCGCTTCGATGACCATCCGTTCGTCGGAGGGCGCGACGCTGACGTTTGATAACTGCGGCGCGATCCAGATCCGGGCCGACGGCGTCGCCCTCGTGCTGGAAAACATCGTTTTGCAGGGCGTCGGCGCGGCAGGAACGGAAGCGGGCGCCAATGCCGGTATCTCCTGCGGCACGGGCAACCTGACCACCAACTATGCAGTGGAGCTGACGCTGACCGGCGTCACGATCGACGGCTTCGATTACGGCATCTATCTCGCCGCACAGAGCGGCGCCGGCAAAGCGGCGACCGTGCAGGCGAATGCCCTCGCCGTGCAGAATTGCCTGATCAAGGGTGTTTACGCGGAAAATCTCACCGATTCCGCCTTCGACGGCTGCACGTTCGCGAACAACGGCACCGATCCCGACAAGGTCAACGAGAGCTTCAAGGCATGGGTGAGCGGCGTAGATATCAACCTCAAGTACGGCGACTATGCGAACATCGCTTTCACGGGCTGTACGTTTGAAGGCAACGGCGCGAACAGCGGCGGCGCGCTCCTGATCAAAGCGCGCGACGACGGCAGCTACGCTTCCGATCCCGCGACGCTGACGGGCGTCACCGTGACCGGCTGCACTTTTATCGGGAACAACAAGAACATCGTGCTCGGCGAGCCGGATAAAAACAACCGCACGCCCGCCGAAGTGACCATCGATGACGAGTCGCTCATCACGGCGGACCATCGTTTCGGCAAGAACATCGCCACGACGGAGGCGTTCACCGCCGCGCTGGCGTCCGCGCAGGACGGCGATGCTTTGACGCTTACCGGCGAGATCGAATTGACGAGCCCGCTTACGATCGACAAAGCGATCACGATCGACGGTATGGGCGAAGGGACGATCTCTGCTTGCTCGATCACCGCGCGTGCGGATGTGACTTTCCGGGATATTACGCTGAAATCTCCCACGAACGCCAACAAAAATGCGACGCATGTCTATGCGTATGCCGGATGTGAGACGCTCATTTTTGAAGGTGTGACGTTCTCCGATCCGCAGTGGGAGGCGATCCAGATCACTTCTAAGGACTTGAAGAAGCTGGTCGTCGATCGCTGTACGTTTACAGCGGCGAATGTCGACGGGGCGGAGAGCAGCTACGGAAATTCAGCCAATGAAGCTATCAGGTTTATCCACGTTCAGCCGCTCGTGACCGATAACGTGGTTGCCGATATTACGATCACGAATAATACATTCCAAAATTGTGACAAAGTCGTCGATTCCGTCGTCGGTATTTTCTATGTCGCGGATGGTTCGACTCTTACGGTCGGCAACAATACGTTTGCAGACTGCAACGCGCCGAACGAGGACGGCACTTCGGGTATGTTCTGTTTCGGTTGGCCGGCACAAGAGGGGGTCGACTATGTGGATATTTGGAGCGCGGCGACGAATACGACATTTACATACGGTTCGGAGACGGTAACGAAGTGATCGGCTGCGGCCGTTGGATCAAAGCAGAAGGGAGGCAAGTTTCCGCTTGCCTCCCTTTACTTTACGGCGCTTGTGGTTCGCTTCCCGCTCTCGCCGCAACAAAAAGGGACAAGGGCTGCTTGCCCTTGTCCCTTTTGTGGAGCGAGAGACGTCCATTGCGCCCTTCGGGCGCAAAGCTCTTCGAGCACGAACGACAAGCGGGAAAGAGTTTTACTTTCTACCCGAATTTTACGGCGCTTGTGGTTCGCTTTTTCCGGTTCCAAAAAGAGACCGCCGCGGCAAAAGCCGCGGTGGCCTCTTTTGGAGCGAGAGACGGGAATCGAACCCGCGGGAATCAGCTTGGGAAGCTGACGCCATACCATTAGGCGACTCTCGCATATTTCCTGCAACTGTTATTTATTATAGCGCATTTCCCAAAAATATGCAATCAAAATGAGCCTCTTGGCGGCAAAAATATTCCCCGCGGCAAAATGCCGCAGGGAAAGGGCCCGCATCGGGCTCGCGCCTTTCAACGCTTCGCCGCAGGGAAAGGGGCCGCATCGGGCTCGTGCTGCGCCGGTTGGCAGGCTTCTTGCCGCAGGCAGGGGCGCTCTTTGCTGGGCGGGCCGCTCAGCCGAGCAGCTTCGGCATCAGCGCATAGCCGTTCCCGACGAAGATGCCCGTCGCTTTGGCGCTTTCCTCATCGTAGGTGACGGCGCCGCAGCCGTGTTCCCGCTCGCTGTCGTACAGCAGATAGGGGACGGGGTCGGAGACGTGCGTGCGCACGGCGATGGGGGTCGGGTGATCGGGGCAGATGAGCATACGGAAGGGCTCGCCCGCTTTGCGCAGACCGTCGACCAGTTTGGCGACGACCTTTTCGTCGATCTGTTCGATGGAGTAGATCTTGTGCGCGGTGTCGCCCTGGTGCCCGCATTCGTCGGGGGCCTCCATGTGGATGTACACGACGTCCAGCCCGCCGAGCAGCGCGTCCAGCGCGGCGTCCGCCTTGCCGGCAAAGTTTGTGTCGTAATTGCCGGTCGCGCCGGGAACGTCGATGACGCGCATCCCCGCGCCGATCCCGATCCCTTTGACGAGGTCGACCGCCGAGATCACGCCGCCCTTTTTGCCGAACTTCTTTTCAAAATTTTCGAGGGCGGGACGGGTCCCCTCGCCCCAAAGCCAGATCGAGTTGGCGGGATTTTTCCCCGCGGCGACGCGCGCGCGGTTGATCGGGTGGTCGCGCAGCAGCTGCGCCGAACGCTCCATCAGCGCGAGATAGAGCGCGCCCTCCGGCCCCTGCGGCAGATAGCTGCGGACGGGCTTATCCAGGATATCGTGCGGGGGCGTCAGCTCGTGGCCGATCTTCCCGTCCTTGACGACCAGGCAATGCCGATAGCTCACGCCCGCATACAGCGTCAGGCGGTCGCCGTCGAGATTTTCCTTCAAAAAGCGGACGAGTTCCGCCGCCTCCTCCGTCGAGATCTCTCCCGCGCTGTAATCGAGCATGGTCTTGTCCGCGTAGTTCGCCTCGTCGGAAAGGGTGACGAGGTTGCAGCGCAGCGTCACGTCGGTGTCGGCGAGGTCGATGCCGATGGAGAGCGCTTCGAGGGGAGAGCGCCCCGTATAGCAGCCGTGCGGGTCGTAGCCGAGCACGGAGAGGTTGGCGACGTCGCTGCCCGGCTTGAACCCGTCGGGCACGGTGCGGCACAGCCCGACCTCCGCCTTTTGGGCGAGGGCATCGATGTGCGGTTTGCGCGCCGCCTGCAGCGGCGTCTTGCCGCCGAGCGCTTCCAGCGGATAGTCGGCCATTCCGTCGCCGAGCACTACGATATATTTCATGATCTACTCCTTTGCGGCTCACAGCTGCCAGTCGATGGGTGCGATGCCGTGCGCCTGCAGATATTCGTTTGTTTTGGAAAAGTGCCTGCAGCCGAAAAACCCGTTGTAGGCGGAGAGGGGGGAGGGGTGCGCGCATTCGAGCACGAGGTGTTTTTCGCGGTCGATGAGCGGCTTTTTCGAGCGCGCGTTCGCGCCCCAGAGGATAAAAACGACGTGCTCGCGGCGCTCGCTGATCAATTTGATCACGCTGTCGGTGAACCACGTCCAGCCGCAGTCGCGGTGTGAGTTGGCCATGTGCGCGCGCACGGTCAGCGCCGTGTTCAGCAGCAGCACGCCCTCCTTCGCCCACTTGGTCAGATCGCCCGACTTCGGGACGGTGCAGCCGACGTCGTCGTGCAGTTCCTTGTAAATATTGACGAGCGACGGCGGCGGCTGTACGCCCTCCTGCACGGAAAAGCAGAGCCCGTGCGCCTGCCCCTCGTTGTGGTAGGGGTCCTGCCCGAGGATGACCGCCTTCACCCGTTCGAGCGGCGTCAGTTTGAAGCAGTTGTAGATGTCGTACATATCGGGGTAGACGACGTGGTGCGCGTATTCCCGCTTCAAAAATTCGCGGATCTTCCGATAGTTTTCGCTCTGAAACAGGGGCGCGAGCGCCTCGTCCCAGCCGCCGCCCAGCTTGATCATTTCTCTTCCTCCGCGCGGCGCGCCTTTTCTTCTTCCGCGGCGAGCTCCTCTTCGGGCAGGGCGTCGAGCAGGGCGAGATAGGCCGCGCATTCCGATTTGGCGCCCGCAAGGTCGTGCTCCTGGTAGTTGCCGCACTCGCTGCGGTGCGAGCCGGGCACTTCGTCCATGTCCGCGCAGGCGGCGAGGGCGGCTCGCACCGCTTCGAACGCCGCGCGGTAGGAGATGCCTTCGCTGAGCAGATAAAAGCCGGTGCGGCAGCCCATGGGACCGAAGTAGAGGACGTGTTCCCGCTGCGGCCCGTTGCGCAGCGCGGTCGCGAGCATATGTTCGACGCTGTGCAGCGCGGCGGGGGACACATAGTCGCCCGCGTTCGGCTTTTTGAAGCGCAGATCGAGCGTCATCACGCCCTTTTGCAGGGTGGAAAAGTGCAGCCCGGGCTGCATCGCGTCGTGGTCTTTTTCAAAGGAAGGGATCTTATCCATGGAACACCTCCTCGAAGATGGCGGGCATGGCGCCGCGCAGGGCGGCGAGCGCCTCCTGCAGCTTTTCGTAATATTCGCGCGCGCAGTCCTCGCCGATGCCGTCGGAGACCGATTTGAACGCGTAGCAGGGCACGCCGGCGGCGTATGCGATGTGCGCGACGGCGGCGCCCTCCATTTCGCGCAGCTGCGCGCCGAGGGCGGCGTACAGCGGCGCCTCCGCCGAGCCGTCGGTGAAGCGGTCCCCCGTCGCCAGCGTCGCCTTGCGGAATGCGTTTTCGCGCGCGCAGAGGGGAAGATAGGGGGTCTCGTACTCGTTCAGCGTCCCGACGGGCGTCCCGTTGACGGCGTGCAGGTCGAAGTCATACTGCACAGCGCGCTCCACCTGCCAGAGCGAGCCGATCTTTGCCTCGGGCACGATCCCGCCCGCGACGCCGAAATTGAGGATCTTGTCCGCGCCCAGCGTCAGGGCGAGCATGGTTCCCGCGGCGGCGTTCGTCTTTCCGACCCCGCACAGCACCATTCCGAAATCATGGCCGAAGGCGTTCCCTTCGAGGACGCGCTTGCCGTAAAGGGTGCGTTCCTTCAAAATTTTGGCGGCGCTCCGCAGCGTGTCGGCCTCGTTCTGCATGGCGACGACGGCATACAGCATTTGTATTCCCTCCCGTATAGTCTCTCTATATTTTACCACAAGATCGGCCCGTTTTGCAAATTATCGGAATAGGAAAAGCCGCCGCGGCGCATAATATTTCAAAAAAGGAGGCATCCACATGAACCCTTTTCAGGAAAAAGCAAAAGACATCGAAAAGACGTACAAGAGCTGGAAGAGCATCAACGTCCGCCCGTACGACAAGGAAACGGTCGATCCGTACACCCGCGTGCGCGTCATCCTGATGAACGGCACGGAGTTTGAGGCGATCTGGAACACGTCGCGCCTGTCCCGCCGCTGCACCAACAATGACGTGCGCCGCGGCATGGCGCTCATCCGCCGCGGCGAACAGCAGCAGCAAAAGCGCATCGCGTCCCTCAAACCCATCAACGAGAGCATCCTCGAACACACCATCGGCTACGAACAGCTCGCCGTCGACCTCACCGCCATCCTCGCGCAGCGCGAAAAGAACGCCTACGTCAAAAAGCAGATGGACTTCGCCCTCCTCGAGGACTTCGACCATCTCTACCGCTATGCCGATCTTTTGGATTTCGAGCGGGGCATCCACGCCGAAAAGCTGGTCGGGGCCTACACCGAGATCATGCCCGGCCGCCCGACCGTCGCCGAGGCTCGCGCCCCACAGGACGACGTGCGCTTTTATATCAACAACTTCCTCAACGACCCGATCACCCGCCTGAACATCGCCATCGTCACCGCCGCCGAGCAGCAGACGATGAACTACTATCTCAACGTCGCCAACCTGCACGACACGGAGCTGGGCCGCAAGCTGTATTCGGAGATCGCCATGATCGAGGAGCAGCACGTCACGGGCTACGGCAGCCTGTCCGACCCGTCGCCGGATATGTTCGAGTGCATGGTCATGCACGAGTACACCGAGTGCTACCTCTATTGGAGCTGCTACAACGACGAAAAGGACGAGCGCATCAAGCAGATCTGGCTGATGCACTTCGAGGAAGAGCTTGCGCACCTGCATTTTGCGGCGGCGATGCTGGAAAAGTACAGCGGCAAGGATTGGCAGCAGCTCTTCCCCGAGGGCGGCGACTTCCCCGAACTTCTCGCGTTTTCCGAGCAGAAGAGCTATATCCGTGAAGTGCTGCGCAGCGTGCGCCTGACCGCCCGCGCGGAGAGCTACGCCGAGGTGGATGAGCTCCCGGACAATTTCCGCTTCTTCTCATACAACCGCGCCGTGCAGGGGAACGTCAAGGGGCTCGCGAGCCACGTCGTCATCGAAAAGACGATCGAAAAGTTCGGCAAGGATTACCGCGTGGAGGACAAGGCGCACCCCATCCGCGGGCTGAACGACCCGAAGAGCGTCAACGCCGACATCGCCCGCGTCAAGGGCGCGTGAACAAAGGGCGCGTGAATAAAAGAGGTGCGTTCGCACGAGGAGGCCCCGGCGCGGCATTGCCGCGCCGGGGCCTTTTATCGCGCCGGGACCTTTCGCCGCCCGGAAACCGCAAGCCTGCCCGCAAGGGAAAAGCCCGCCCGAAATCTAAAAGCCCGTCCGAAGCTCAAACGTCCGCCCGAAATCGAAAAGCTCGCCCGCGGCGGGCGCTGTCTTGCCGAAAGGGAAAGGGGACGAATTGCCCGTAATATCCGTTTTTGGCTTTACATTTGCCGCCCGTATATGATATAATTTGTATGCAAATCATTCTTGCTGGCGGAGCTATGAAGTACGTTTTTTTCGACATCGAGTGCGCGTGCGTGTATAAAAACGTAGCAAAGATCTGCGTTTTCGGATACTGCATCGCCGACGAACAGTTTCATATTTTAGAGAAAGAGGATATCCTGATCAATCCGAACGGGAAATTTCATCTGACCGACCACGGCGGGGACGGCATCGTCCTCCCGTACGATTACAACGATTTCAAGAAGTATCCCGATTTCAAGAAGTTTTATCCCCGCATCAAGGCATTGCTGGAGGGGGAGGACCGCATGGTCTTCGGCCACGCCGCCATCAACGACGTCAAGTACCTCAACCTCGAAACGAAGCGGTATCGGCTGCCCTCCTTTTCCTTCCGCTTTGCCGACACGCAGGTGCTTTACATGGCGATGACGGAGACGTTTGACCGCCAGGCGGGGCTGGAATCTCTGACGCAGATCTTCGAGATCGACTACACGCCCCATTGCGCGGCGGACGACGCCTACGCGACCATGCGCATCGCGCAGGAGATGTGCGTCAAAGAAAATTGCACCCTCCCCGAACTTTTGGAAAAGTTCAGCATCCGTTTCGGAAAGATCGGCAACTACCAGTTCAACAACTGTTCTTCCAACCGCAGGACGGAATACCTGCGCGAGAAGAAGCGCATCAAGCGCGAGCGCGGCGAGAAGCGCGCCAGGTTCAACGACTTTGTCTACGGCTACCGCGTCCGCCCGCAATCGGACGAGTGGCGGGGCAAGCGCTTCAGCTTTTCGCGCAGCATCGAGGAGGAGCTCCCCCTCGCCAAGAGCCTCGTGCGCGAGATCGTGCGGCGGGGCGGGCGGTATTCGCTCAAACTTTCCGGCTGCAACACCTTTGTGGAGGAGGCGGGGGACGACAGCGTCCGCTGCGGCGCCGCGCACAAACTGCTGGAGGAGGGCAAGATCGCGGAGATCTTCACGCTGGACGATTTCCGCGCCCGCTTCATGCCCGCGGAAGAATGAACGGGCGGTATGCGCAGCGGATGCGGGAGCTGCTGGGCGAGGAATACGCCGCCTATGCGGCGTGCCTGCGCGAAGCCCCCGTCCGCGGGATCCGCGTCAACACGAATAAGATCGCGATCGAAGAGTTTCGGGCGATCGCGCCCTTTCCGCTCGAACCCGTCCCGTGGGAGGCGAGCGGTTTTTATATCGCGGAGGAAAAGCCGGGCAGGTGCCCTTATCACGACGCGGGGCTGTTCTACGTGCAGGAGCCGAGCGCCATGTGCGCGGCGCCCCTTTTGCGGGTGCGCCCGGGCGAGCGGGTGCTCGACCTTTGCAGCGCGCCGGGCGGGAAGGGCACGCAGCTCGCGCAGGCGATGGGCGGGCAGGGGATCCTCGTCCTCAACGAGAAGATGCCAGACCGCGCGCGCATCCTCCTGCAAAACGTCGAGCGCATGGGGGTCACAAACGCCGTCGTGACCTGCGCCGACCCCGCCGCGCTCGCGTCCCGCTTTGCGGGGTATTTTGATAAGATCCTCGTGGATGCGCCTTGTTCGGGGGAGGGGATGCTGCGCAAGGAAGAGGCGGCCGCGGCCGAATGGAGCGAGGAGAAAGTCCGCATGTGTGCGGACCGCCAGGCGAAGATCCTCGACAGCGCCGCCCGTATGCTCGCGCCCGGCGGCACGCTCGTCTATTCGACCTGCACCTTTTCGCGGGAGGAAGACGAGGACAACGCCGCCCGCTTCTGCGCCGAACACCCCGCCTTTTCGCAGGAGGAACAGGTCAAGCTCTACCCGCACCGCGTGCGCGGCGAGGGGCATTTTGCCGCCCGCTTCGTGCGGGAGGACGGAGAGCCCGCGCGCGTGCGCCCCGCCAAGCCGACGGCCGACCGCCGCGCCGTCGCCGCTTGGAAGGACTTTGCGGCGGACTTCCTCCTGTCCTGCCCGGAAGGGGAATATCTCTCCTTCGGCGACGCGCTCTGCCTCGTCCCCGCGGGGCTGTTCGCGTTGGACGGCCTGAAGGTGCTGCGCCCCGGGCTTTGCCTCGGCGCCTATCGGAACGGGCGGTTCGAGCCCGCCCACGCGCTCGCGCTCGGCATCGCGCGCACGAATTTTGCCCGCGTCGTCGACTGTTCGGAAGAGGAGATCGCGCGCTATCTGCGCGGCGAGGAACTCTTTGCCGACGGGAAGGGCTGGTGCGCTGTCGCCTACCGCGGCTGGCCGGTCGGGCTGGGCAAGCTGTCCGCGGGAAGGCTGAAAAATCATTATCCGAAGGGGCTGCGCCATTGAAGATCGGCTTTTTTGCCGTATGCGAAGTACTATGCGTGACAAAAATAGCCGCAAGTGCGTCCGGAAAACCGGCTACAGGAATATCGGTCCCGGCGGTCTTCGGCAGCCGGCTGCCGGCCGTCGGCCATCGGCCGCAAGGCATAAGACGCGGCGGACAATCGAATAAAGGAGCGGGGCATCGGTCGATGCCCCGCTCCTTTCGCGAACGGATCGGTTCGGTTTTCTTTTTCGGTAGATCAGTCCTTGCACAGCTTGTTCAGCCGCTTGGTGAGGGAACGGATGTTTTCGCGCACGGCGCTCTTCGAGCTGCCGCCCGTCGCCTTGCGGGCCTCGACCGATTCGGTCACGCGCACCTTTTTCAGGATATCCTCGTCGAATAGTTCGCAGAAGGAGCGGTAGGTCGCGAGGTCGAGCTTGTCCAGCGATCGGCCGTTCTCGATGCAGTAGCGGACGATGCGCCCGGTCACGCCGTGCGCGTCGCGGAAGGCCATCCCTTTCATTACGAGATAGTCGGCGATGTCCGTCGCCGTCGAGAACCCGCCCGCCGCCGCGTTGTGCATCTTGCGGGTATGGAAGGTGACGTTGCGCAGCAGTTCGGTGAAGATGGACAGGCAGCTCTTGACCGTATCTTCGGCGTTGAACAGCGCTTCCTTGTCCTCCTGCAGATCCTTGTTGTAGGCGGTGGGGATGCCCTTGATGACGGTGAGGATGGCGGTCAGGCTGCCGTACACCCGTCCCGTCTTGCCGCGGATGAGCTCGGGGATGTCGGGGTTTTTCTTCTGCGGCATGATGGAGGAGCCGGTCGAGTAGTTGTCCGAGATCTCGATAAAGCCGAATTCCCAGGTCGAGTAGAGGATGAGGTCCTCGCAGAAGCGGGAGAGGTGCGCCATCACCGTCGAGCAGCAGAAGATGTATTCGGCGACGAAGTCGCGGTCGGACACGCCGTCCAGCGAGTTTTGGGAGATCTTGGAAAAGTTCAGCAGCTTTGCCGTGATCGTGCGGTCGATGGGGAAGTCCGTCCCCGCGAGCGCGCAGCTGCCGAGCGGCATCACGTCGGTGCGCTTGTAGCAGTCGGTGAAGCGCTCGAGGTCGCGCAGGAACATCTCCGAATAGGCGTTGAGGTACTGCGCGAGGGAGATGGGCTGGGCGCGCTGCAGGTGGGTGTAACCGGGCATGATATGCCCGACGTGCGCGTTTGCCAGTTCGAGCAGGGTCGATATGAGCGCGTGCAGCTGTCCGCAGATGCCCGCGATGCTGTCCTTCACATACAGGCGGAAATCGGTCGCGACCTGGTCGTTGCGCGAGCGCGCGGTGTGCATCCGCTTGCCCATCACGCCGATGCGCCGCACGAGTTCTTCCTCGATGAAGGTATGGATGTCCTCCGCGCCTTCGAGGGGGAGCTTCCCGCTCTCGATGTCGGCGAGGATCTGCTGCAGGGCGTCGCAGATCTTTTCGACGTCGCCCGCGGGCAGGATCTTGGTCTCGCCCAGCATCTTGACGTGTGCGATGCTCGCAAAGATGTCGTGCCAGTACAGCTTTTTGTCAAAGGACAGCGATTGATTGAATGCGTCCGCGCTCTTCGCGCTCGGCTGGGCAAAGCGCCCTTCCCACAATTTCATAATTTCCTTCTCCGTATATGATTTTAAGTCCGTTTCGATTGACTTATTGGCCGAAAAACTTTACAATAAAAGGGTAGCGGAGCGTCCGCGCGGGTATGCCGCTTCAGGTTTGCGCGCGCCTCTCGCCGCTCCTTTCATTGTAATATATTTCGCGGAAAAATTCAACTTATTTGTCCGGAAAGAGCGTAAAATTGATTATTTTAGGGATCGATCCGGGGCTTGCCACGCTCGGTTATGGCATCCTGGAAAAAAATGAACGCGGCAATGTCCGCACCGTCGATTACGGCGTCGTGCTCACGCCGAAGGAGGAGCGCCTCCCCACCCGCCTCGCGATCTTGGAGGAGGGGATCGTCCGACTGCTCGACAAGTACCCGCCCGACGAAGTCGCGGTGGAGGAGCTGTTTTTTACCAAGAACGTGACGACGGGCATCGCCGTCGCGCACGCGCGCGGCGTCGCGCTGCTCACCTGCGTCAAGCGCTGCGGCAGGCTGTTCGAATACACGCCCATGCAGATCAAACAGGCGCTGACCGGCTACGGCAAGGCGGAAAAGAAGCAGATCCAGCTCGTCACGGCGAGCCTACTCCGCCTGCCCGGCGTCCCGCGCCCGGATGACGCCGCCGACGCGCTCGCCGTCGCGCTGTGCCATTCCTTTACCTCCCGCCTTTCCGGCCTGTACACGATCTGAACCATCGAAATTGGGAGAGACTTCTTTATGATCGGCTATATCCAGGGAAAAGTGATCCATTCGGACGATGGCGTCGTCCTTTTCGAAAATAACGGGATCGGCTACGAGATCGTCTGCTCGGGCGCCCTCTATGCGAAACTTCTGACGGACGGGCAGGGGGAAGCGTACACCTATCTGCAGGTGCGCGACGACGGCCTGACCCTCTTCGGCTTTGCCTCTTTGGAGGAGAAGAAGATGTTTTTGCAGCTCGTCTCGGTCTCGGGCGTGGGCGCCAAGATGGGCATCGCCGTGCTTTCGGCCATGAACGTGGGCGACATCGCCGTGGCGATCGCCTCTTCCGACGTGCGCCGCCTGACTTCCGTCAAGGGGCTGGGAAAAAAGACGGCGGAACGCATCGTGCTGGAGCTGCGCGAAAAAGTCTCGGCGCAGCCGGCGGAGCGGGATCGCGCGGCGGGCAAGGCGGCCGAGGCGCCGCCGCGCGTCTCCGACCGGGAGGAGGACGCCGTCGTCGGGCTCATGTCCCTCGGCTATACGCGCGCGGAGAGCGTGCGCGCGGTGCGCGCCGCCGTCGAGGGCGGGGCGGACAGTATCGAAGAGATCATCATGACGGCGCTCCGTTCCATGTGATCATAGGATGAGAGAATGAACGATTTTCACGATTTTGACGAATATTCGGACGAGCGGCTGGTCATGAGCACGAAAGGGGAGTTGGACGCCGAGGAGAACGCCCTCCGCCCCAAGACGATGGCCGATTACGTCGGGCAAAAGAAGGTGAAGGAAAACCTCTCCGTCTTTATCTCCTCCGCCAAGATGCGCGGGGAGCCGCTCGACCACGTCCTGCTGTACGGCCCGCCCGGCCTCGGCAAGACGACGCTCGCCCACATCATCGCGAACGAGCTGGGCGTGCAGATCAAGCTGACCAGCGGCCCGGCGATCGAGCGGGGCGGCGACCTCGCGGCGATCCTGACCAACCTGAACGAGGGGGACGTGCTTTTCATCGACGAGATCCACCGCCTCAACCATTCGGTCGAGGAGATCTTGTATTCGGCGATGGAGGACTACGCGCTGGACATCATCGTCGGCAAGGGGCCTTCGGCGAAGAATCTGCGCTTTCCGCTAAAAAAGTTTACGCTGGTGGGGGCGACGACGCGCGCGGGTATGCTCGCATCGCCGCTGCGCGACCGGTTCGGCGTGCTCTGCCGTCTGGAAATGTACACCCCGGCGGAACTGGCGCAGATCGTGACCCGTTCGGCGCAGACGCTCGGCATCTCCATCCTCCCGGACGCCGCCGACGAGGTCGCCCGCCGTTCGCGCGGCACGCCGCGCATCGCCAACCGCCTCTTGAAGCGGGTGCGCGACTTCTCCGCCGTGAGCGGCAGCTCTTCGATCGGCCGCGAGGACGCGCGCTATGCGCTGCAAAAGATGGACATCGACGAGCTTGGCCTGGACGACACCGACCGCGGCCTGCTGCGCGCCCTGATCGAAAAATTCGGGGGCGGGCCGGCGGGGCTGGAGACGCTGGCGGCGACCATCAACGAGGACGCGAACACCATCGAGGACGTGTACGAGCCTTACCTCATGCAGATCGGCTTCATCGCGCGCACGCCGCGCGGCAGGGTATGCCTGAAGGGCGCGTACGAGCACATGGGTGTCCGCATGAGCGAAAAGCAGCGGGCGCAGCTGTCCATGTTCGACGAGGAATAAGGCGCGAATAGCGGGATTTTCCCGTTATGCAGAGTACTATGCGGCGCATAAACGCCGCTTTTTGAGGGATCGCAGGCCGTTATGCTGTTAAAATCCGATTATGATTATGAATTGCCCGAAGAATTGATCGCGCAGACTCCGGCGGAGCCGCGCGATTCTTCACGGCTGCTCGTCTATGACCGCGCGACGGGGAAGCGGGAACACCGCATTTTCCGCGACATCAAGGAATATCTGCGGCCGGGCGACGTGCTCGTCGTCAACAATACGAAGGTGCTCCCGGCGCGGCTGTATGCCTATACGAAGAACGGCGGCAAGGTCGAAGTTCTGCTGCTCAAGCGCCGCGACCTCAACGAGTGGGAAGTGCTCGTCCGCCCGGGGAAGAAGGCGAAGGTCGGCGCCGAGCTGATCGTCTCCGAGGAGCTGTCCCTGACGGTCGTCGACCGCACGGACACGGGGGAACGCATCGTGCGCTTTCATTTTGACGGCGTGTTCGAGGATATTTTGTCCCGCCTCGGTTCCATGCCGCTCCCGCCGTATATCCACGAAAAGCTCAAGGACAAGGACCGCTACCAGACCGTCTACTGCAAGACGGACGGCTCCGCGGCCGCGCCGACGGCGGGGCTGCACTTCACGCAGGAACTGCTTGCCGAGATCCGCGCGATGGGCGTCGAGATCGCCGAAGTGCTGCTGCACGTCGGATTGGGGACCTTCCGTCCCGTCAAGGAGGAGGACCTGACGCATCACGTCATGCACTCCGAGTTTTACAAGGTGGACGAACGCGCCGCGGAGATCGTCAACGCCGCCAAGCGCGAAGGCCGCCGCGTCATCGCTGTCGGCACGACGTCCGTCCGCACGCTGGAAACGGTCGCCGACGAGCAGGGGATGCTGCGCCCGTGCAGCGGAGATACATCCATCTTTATTTATCCGCCCTATCGTTTCAAGTGCGTCGACGCGCTCATCACCAATTTCCATCTCCCCGAGTCCACGCTCATCATGCTCGTCTCCGCCTTTATGGGGCGGGAGCAATGCCTGTCCGTGTATCGGGAGGCGGTGGAGGAAAGGTATCGCTTTTTCAGTTTCGGCGATGCCATGATGATCGTATAAGCGTCGCGCGAAGAGTGATTTAGCCCGTCCGATCGCCGTAAAGCATGGATCTTCTCGGTTTGCAGAGTACTATGTCACGCATAAACGGGCACAACTTCCGATAATTTCCCGCAGGAGTAATATTTTGTCAGAGCCATTTTCCTTTGAAGTGATCAAGACCGACCCGGAAACGGGCGCGCGCGCCGGCATTTTTCACACCCTGCACGGCGACATCGAGACGCCCGTCTATATGTCCGTCGGCACGCAGGCGACGGTCAAGGGGGTGCTGCCGCGCGACCTTCGGGAGGCGGGCGCGCAGATCGTCCTCGCCAATACCTATCATCTGTATATGCGCCCCGGCCACGAGCTCGTGCGGGCTGCGGGCGGGCTGCACAAGTTCATGAACTTGGATCGCCCCATCCTCACGGACAGCGGCGGCTTTCAGGTCTTTTCCCTCGCCAAGCTCAACAACATCAAGGACGAGGGGGTCTGGTTCCGCTCCCATATCGACGGCAGCAAGCACTTTTTCACGCCCGAAAAGGTGATGGAGATCGAAAACGCGCTGGGGGCGGACATCATCATGCAGTTCGACGAGTGCAGCGAATACGGCGTCGACCGCCGCTACGCGAAGGACGCGCTCGAGCGCACGGTACGCTGGCTGGACCGCTGCGCCGCCGCCCACAAGCGGGCGGATCAGGCGCTGTTCCCGATCGTGCAGGGCAACTTTTTCAAGGACCTGCGCCTCGAGAGCATCGCGGCGGCGAAGCCGTACGCAAAATACGGGATCGGGATCGGCGGGCTGTCCGTCGGCGAGCCGAAGCCGCTCATGTACGAGATGCTCGACGCGATGCAGCCCGCGCTCCCCGCGGACGTGCCGCGCTATCTGATGGGCGTCGGCAGCCCGGACTGCCTGGTCGAAGGGGTCATGCGCGGCATCGATATGTTCGACTGCGTCCTCGCGACGCGCATCGCGCGCAACGGCACGGCGCTCACGTCGTCGGGCAAGGTCGTCGTCCGCAACGCCGTCTATAAAGAAGATCTTACGCCGCTGGACGCCGACTGCGATTGCTATTGCTGCCGCCATTACACGAAGGCGTATCTGCGCCACCTGATCAACGCGGGCGAGATGCTCGGCGCCATGCTCCTGTCCCTGCACAACATCACCTATCTCAACCGCCTCATGCGCGGGCTGCGGCAGGCGATCCTGGACGGGACGCTGCGCGATTTCCGCGAAGATTTTTATCGCCGCACGGGCGGGCTGTAAGCGGCTTTTCCCGCCGCGTTTGTGTCGAAAAGACGAAAAGTGCGTCGTCTGCGCAGAATTTCTCCGCAACGGTCCGCAAAACAGTTGCCAAAATTGCGAAAAAAAGGTATGATATAAAGCAGCGAAAGCGATTTTCGGAAGGAGAACAGACACAATGAATTTTTATAATCTCTTGGAAGAGGCGGCCGAGACCACGTCCGGCGGCTGGATGCAGTGGGTCCCGATCATCATCATCGTCGCGCTGCTCGTCGCGTATCTGGTGTGGGCGTTTCTGTCGCAGCGCAAAAAGCAGAAGTATTACAATGACGTGATCAACGCCGTTCGCCCCGGCAACAAGGTCGTGACCAGGGGCGGCGTCATCGGTGAAGTCGTCGAAGTGGACGACGAGGAGGGCACCTTCGTCCTGCGCACCGGCAGCGAGGGCAACTACAGCTATATCAAGTTTGACAAGCAGTCCATCTATCAGACGGATGCGAAGCCCGAACTTGCCGAAGGGGAGAAGGCTCCCGCCGAGGAAGAGGTCAAACCTTCTCAGGACGCTGCAAAACCCGCCGCAGACGCCTCCGAAGAGCCGTTTGAAGAAGAAAAGTCCGAAAAGGACGGCGAATGATCGCCCGAAACGAATAATCGGAATACGCCTCCGCATAGAGATAGAGTACATCTCGTGCGGAGGTATTTTTTATGCGGGGAGAGGTCGGCCGCGCCGCGGCGGAGATCGGCAAAGGAGTTTGCGTCGCGGCGGTGGTGACGCTGGCGGCGGTCCTTGTTTTTGCGCTGCTCATCAAATTGTTTTCCATCGGTTCGTCGGTGATCATGCCCGTCAACCAGCTCATCAAGATGGCGGCGATCTTCACGGGCTGTTTTGTCTGCCTGCGCCCCGGCCGCGCCCTCGCCAAGGGCGCGATCTGCGGCGTCGCCGTCATCCTCGCGACCTATTTTCTGTTCGCGATCGTCGCGGGGGAGATCTCCTTCGGCTGGAAGAACGTGCTCGACTGGCTGTTCGGCGGCGTCGTCGGGGCGATCAGCGGCATCGTCTGCGCGGCGGTCAAAGGGAAATCGTGAAGCGGAACGGCGGAAAACGCTTGCATTTTTCCGCGCGGTATATTATAATAGAATAAAAAGCGAACAAAGGAGATCACATCATGAATAAGATCCAGACGATCGCCCGCCCCGCGGAGAGAAAGGTCACGGGCTGCGGCGAATGCAGAAGCACCTGTCAGTCCGCCTGCAAGACCAGCTGCACTGTCGGCAACCAGTCCTGCGAGAGGATTTCCAGAGAGAACGATCCCGAAAAGAATAACTAAAGCAATTTCTCAAAGGGGCAGTTTTACTGCTCCTTAAATTCTGCCTTCCTGCGCCGCGCCGGGAGGTTTTGTCAGCCAAGAGGAAGTTATGGTCCACGTTTTTGAATGCCGCGGGCATTATTATATTTTTGATACGGGCAGCTCGGCGCTGCACGAATGCGACGAAAAGGCCGCGCGGCTGCTGCGCGCGCGCCTCGGGGAGGAGGCGGACGTCTCCGACATCTCCGACGACGAGCGCCGCGCCTATGAGGAGGACTTCGCCGAGCTCGAGCGCGGCGGGCTCCTGTTCGCGCCCGAAACGAAGGCGCGCCCGATCAAGTCGGACGAGGTGAAGGCGCTCTGCCTGCACATCTGCCACGACTGCAACCTGCGCTGCCGCTACTGCTTCGCGGACGAGGGCGCCTATCATTCCCGCCGCGAGTTCATGAGCCTGGAGACCGCCAAAAAGGCGATCGATTTTCTCATCGCCAATTCGGGCGCCCGCCGCGTCCTCGAAACGGACTTTTTCGGCGGCGAACCGCTCATGAACTTCGACGTCGTGAAGGAGACGGTGTACTACGCCAAGGCGGAAGCTGCCAAGCGGGGCAAGGAGTTCCGCTTCACGCTCACGACCAACGGCCTTCTGCTCAAAGACGACGTCGCCGAATTTCTCAACCGCGAGATGGACAACGTCGTCCTGTCCCTCGACGGCCGCAAGGAGGTGCACGACGCCGTGCGCAGGACCGCCAACGGCAAGGGGAGTTTTGACCTCGTCATCGAAAATCTGAAAAAGTTCGTGCAGATCCGCGGCGACAAGAGTTATTATGTGCGCGGCACGTTCACCGCCAAAAACCTCGACTTTGCCAAAGACGTGCTCTTTTTGGCGGGCAGCGGCTTTGAGAGCATCTCCCTCGAGCCGGTCGTGACCGATATCCCCGACCTCGCCATCGGCGCGGAGCAGCTGCCCCGCATCGCGGCGGAGTACGACAAGCTGTGCGACGCCTATCTTTCCCGCCTCGCGGAAGGGAAGGGCTTCTCGTTCTTCCATTTCAACGTCGATCTGGAAGGCGGGCCCTGCCTCGCCAAGCGCGTGAGCGCGTGTGGAGCGGGCAACGAGTACTTTTCGGTCGTTCCCAACGGCGACATCTACCCTTGCCATCAGTTTGCGGGCGATGCGGAATTTCGCATGGGCAGCGTGTACGAGGGCAAGCTCGACCCCGCCATCCGCGAGCGCTTCCGCTCTTCCTGCCTGTTCACCCGCAAGAAGTGCGAGTCCTGCTTTGCCAAGTATATTTGCAGCGGCGGATGCAGCGCGAACAATTACCATTTCAACGGCAGCATCGACGAGCCGTACGAGATCACCTGCGCCATGATGCGCAAGCGCACCGAGGACGCGATGCACATCCTCGCCGAGCGCAAGAAGATGCAGGCGGATCAAGAGGCATGAAAGCGGTCAAAAGGGGCAAAAATACCTTTATACACGGCCGCGCATACGTCGCGGGCGACGTGACGCTGGAAGACGGCGCCAACATCTGGTGCGGCGCCTGCATCCGCGGCGACCTCGCGCCCGTTCGGATCGGGAAAAACACCAACGTGCAGGACAATGCGACCATCCACGTCGGCTACGGCGTTCCCGCCGTGCTGGGCGACCATGTGACCGTCGGCCACAACGCCGTCGTGCACGGCGCTATGGTCGGCGACGGGACGCTCATCGGCATGGGCGCGGTCATCCTCGACGGGGCGAAGATCGGCGCGGGCTGCATCATCGGCGCGGCGACGCTCATCCCGGGCGGCAAAGAGATCCCGGACGGCAGCGTCGTGTTCGGCAACCCGTTCCGCATCGTGCGGCAGGCGACGGAGGCGGAGCGGCAGGGGAATTTGCAAAACGCCGCGGCGTATCTGCGCCTGGCGGAGGCGTTTGCCGCCGCGGGCGAAGGGGTCTGAGGCGGGATTTTCCCCGATATTGCGCGCCGCGGGGCGGGCCGCGGCCCGCGCTTGCGCGCGAAACGGTGAAATTAGGGCAAAATTTCGAAAAACGGATAATTTGCACTTGACTAAATATCCGAACTTTATTATAATTATTGAGTATATTTCTTACGATCCGGGTTTTTGCCGGGGACGCCGTCTCCGCGCGTTGGGTCCGGAAAACACTTTTTAGTTGCAGGAGGAGGCAATGGGCAAGAAGAAGTCGGTGGCGTTGATCGTGATCATGGTCATCGTGCTGGTGGGGCTCACGTTTCTCAGCGTGGCGTCGTTCCCGCTTTCATCACCGTATCATTTTAAGCCGCTGCTCGGCAATATTCGGCTGAGCACCGATCTGGGCGGCGGTTACTACACCGTGTATTATCCGGAAGGGGTGATCTCGCAGGAAGAATACGACCTGCTCGTCAATTCCGAGACCGGCAGCGACGCTGTCGAAACGTACACGAAGCACAAAGGCATCTACTATTCGGACGAGATCGCGGCGGATGACGGTTCGATCAGCGAGAGCTTTGTCGAGGAGTTCAATACCGCGTTCCGCACCTTGCAGGAGCGCTTTGAGTCCAAGAACTACCCCGGCTATTCGGTCAAGCTGCAGGACGATTACACCATCCGCGTGGAGATCCCGAGTTCGAAGGATCCGGAGACCGGCAATTTCAGAGAATCTCCGCAGACCCTGTTCGATACGCTCGGCAACGATGGCGCGGCATATTTTGCGGACGAGTCGGGCGACGAGCTGATGCGTCTGGATCCGGAGACCGTCAAAAGCACGGCGATCGGAGTCGGCACGGACGGCGGCTACGGCGTGATCTTCAACTTTACGTCGGAAGGCCAGTCCGAATTTTATGAAGCCACGTCCGCTCTGATGAACGACGCCGCTTCGGACAACTCGGATACGACCGGCGGTACTACGATCCAGGCTTCGCTGTTCCTCCATGTGGGGGATACCGCCATCGTGGAGACGACGATCGAAAGCGTGCTCAACCAGCAGTCCGTCTTTATCGGCGGCGGCTTCAGCACGCCGGAAGCGGCCGAGACGGTCACCTGCCTCATCAATTCCGTTTTGGACGAGGAGAACGTGTTCGATCTGCAGCTGGAAGCTCCCGAATATTATGAATTCGGGCCCACCATGGGCGACAACGTCGCCCTGGTCGTCGCGATCGTGTTCGGCATTCTTATCCTGGCGATGGCGGTGTATTCGATCGTCCGCTACCGCGGCATGGGCCTGGCGCACGTTCTGAGCTTCATCACCTTCGCGCTGCTGATGGTCCTGTTCCTCTCGCTGATCGACGCGGTCGTCCTCAACATGGCGGGCGTGCTCGCGATCCTGGCCGTGTCGGCGCTGCTGTGCGGGTTCGATTGGTATGCTTTCAAGAACATCGCCGACGAGTTCGCGACCGGCAAGACGCTGACGGCGTCCATCAAAGAGGGCTATAAAAAGAGCCTCGCGCTGACCATCGACGTGCACGTCGTGCTCTTTGTCGCCGCGCTGCTCCTGTATTTTGTGGCGACGGGCGCAGCGCTCTATATGTCGCTCATCCTGATGTTCGGCACGGTCATCTCCGCTGCCTGCTCTTTGGGCGTGACCCGTTTCTTCTTCTATGTGCTCCTGGCGCAGCCGAAGAACAAGATCGCCTTCTGCAATTTCAAACGGGAGGAAACGGAAGATGAGTAATCGGAAGACTGCCTTTTGGATCAATCTTGTTGTCAGTCTCGTGCTGATCGCCGTCGGCGCGTTCCTCGTCGGGTTTGTCGGCTTCAACGCCGATTCGACGACGTGCGACGCGAATGTGATCGAAGTGCGCGATATGCTCCGCCTGTCCGACGACGCGCGCGACGCGCTGCAGGACCATTGCAGCGACGAGCTGGCCTCTTACTGCAGCGTCAGCTCCGTGAAGGTCTCCGAGGCCTCCGCGACCGGCGCGACCGTGCTCGAATTCAGCGTCGGCGCCGACAGCGAGGAAGAGCTCGCCGGTGCCGCCGATTCGCTGCGCAGCTCGCTCGAATCCGCCTCGATCGAGGGCGTGGACGCGGCGCTGATCACCGTCTCGTATCATCTGTCGGAGAACGCTCCGTACTACACCTATATCTGGCGCACGGCGATCGCCGTCGGCGTCTCGATGGTGCTCCTGTTCGCCTACGCGGCGATCCGCTTCAAGCTCAGCGCGGGCCTGTCCGTGCTGGTCGCCGGCGCGCATGACGTGCTGCTGACCCTCGCCCTGGTCGCGATCCTTCGCATCCCCGCGGGCGTCGGCCTCGTGGGCGTCGCCGTGTTCTCCTTCCTGCTCTCCGCCTTCCTGAGCATGACCGTGTTCGGCAAGGTGCGCACGCTGCGCAGCGAAGAGGCCACGCGTGGGATGTCTGCCGCCGAGATGGTCGACGTCGCCGTGAAAGACAGGCGCGGGATCGTCGCGGCCACGGCTGTGTTTGCCGCGCTGTTCTGCGTGATCCTCGGCGTCATCGGGATCTTTGTCGGCTCGGATATGACCTGGATCATGCTCGCGTCGCTCCTCGCGGTCGCGGTGTCGGCCTGCTCCTCGCTCTTCCTGGCGCCTTCGATGTACGCCACGCTCAAGGGCTGAGCGCGCGCCCTCCCGCATGGGGCGGGCAGTCAATCATTTGTTTCGGATGGGGCGGGGGCTTTGTCTCCCGTCCTTTTGTTTTTTGGAAATACCGTCGGTTCGGCAGGGCGCGGCTGCCGGCCCCCGCAAGACGTCCTGCCGTGTGAACGATCGCAAAAAGGAGGCGGCGCATGAAAAAGATCGTACCCGAATTTGTCTTTACGGCCGAGCAGGCCGAAGCCGCGCGCGCGATCGCTTCCCGGTGCGGATTGCACGAGCTGACGGCGCGCATCCTGTTCGCGCGGGGCGCGGACACCGAAGAAAAGGTCCGCCGCTTTCTCTCTCCCTCGCGCAAACATTTCCTTTCTCCCTTTCGGATGCGCGGGATGCGCGAACTGGTCGACCGCCTCTCGCGGGTGCGCGACGCGGGCGGCATGGTCGCCGTGTTCGGCGACTACGATGCGGACGGGATCGGCGCGGCGGCGATCCTGACGTCCGCCCTGCGCCAATACGGCGTCCGCTGCGCGGCGCACATTCCCGAGCGCACGGACGGATACGGGATGTCCGTCGCCGCGCTCGAGGCGATCATCGACGAACACAAGCCCGACCTCATCGTCACCGTCGACTGCGGCGTCTCCAACCGCGAGGAGGTCGCATACATCCGATCGCGCGGGGTGGACGTGGTCGTGACCGATCACCACGAGCTGCCGCCCGTCCTTCCCGATTGCGTCGTCATCAACCCGAAGCTGGCGGACGACTACCCGTACGACAACCTGTGCGGGGCGGGCGTCGCCTTCAAGGTCGCCTGCGCGCTGCTGGGCGAGGACGCCTATCCGCTCCTCGACCTCGCCGCCGTTTCGACGGTCGCGGACAGTGTGCCGCTGACGGGCGAGAACCGCGACATCGTGTTCGAGGGGCTGCGCCTCATCAATACCCGCCCGCGCGAGGCGCTGCGCTGCCTGCTGGCGACGAAGAAGGAGGAGATCACGGCGCAGACGCTCGCGTTCACCGTCGCGCCCCGCATCAACGCCGCGGGCCGGATGGGGGATGCGGACTGCGCGCTGCGCCTGTTCACCTCCCGCGACAAGGCGGAGATCTACGACCTCGCCTGCCGCCTCAACGCCTTCAACCTCGAGCGCCAGCAGATCTGCGACGAGGTCTATCGCAGCGCCAAGGAGAAGATCGCGGCGGAGGGCGCCTACCGCAACATCATCATGCTCAGCGACGAGTCGTGGAACGCGGGCATCGTCGGCATCGTCGCGGCCCGCCTCGTCGAGGAATTCAACCGCCCCGCCATCCTCTTCGTCCCGCACGGCGACTGCCTGAAAGGCTCCGCCCGCACCATCGAAAGCGTCAACATCTATGAGGCGCTGAAGGCGTGCAGCGAGCACATCGCCGAATTCGGCGGCCACGCGCAGGCCGCGGGCGTCAATATCCGCAAGGAGTCGTTCGGGGCGCTGCGCTCCGCGCTGGACGAGTACATCGGCAAGACGTATTCGCGCGCGGATCTCGAGCCGACGCTGGGCGTCTGTTCGGGGGAAGGGGTGTCCTTCGACATCGGGCTTGCGGAGGAGTTGGAACGGCTGGAACCCTGCGGCGTCGGCAACCGCAAGCCTCTCTTTGCGATCGAGTGCGAGCATACGCCCGCCCGCCGCCTGAAAGACGGCTCGCCCCACCTTTCCGTCCGCGCGGACGGGCTCGACCTCGTCTGGTTCGGCGGTGAAGCCGCGCTGCCGCTGCTCTCGTCGGACATCCGCAAGACGCTCGTGTTCGAGTGCGGCGTCTCCCGCTTCCGCGGCGAAAAGACCGTGCGCGGGGTCGTGCGCGACATGGTCTGCAAGGGAGGCGGGGGAAGTGTGGCGTCCCTGTACGGGTTCCGCAACGCGCTTTTGCGCATGAAGGAGCCTTCCGTGCCCGCAGAGATCGAGTGGGACACGACGGAAGGGATCCGCGCCCGCATCCGTGCGGCGCGCGAAGCGTGCCGCTACGGCTTGCTCATGCTCTGTTCGGAAGGGGTCCCCGCAGAGCTGTCCGACTGCGCGGACGGTCTGGAATGTGACCTGTTCCGCCTCAGCTCGCACAACGTGGGTAACGCCGTGCTCGTCGCCCCGGCGGCGGACGCGGACATCGCTCTCTACCGCGACGTGATCTGGCTGGATACGCCCGCGGCGGGCGGGCTGCGCGATCTCGCCGGGCGTAAAGTGGTCGTGAACCGCGAGATCGACGGCGCGGGCGCGATCCGCGGGCTGGACACCTCGCGCGAGGCGATGAGCGACGCATACCGCGCGGTGCGCGTCGGGCTGACGGGGGAGGACAGCGTCGCCGCGGCGCTCTCGGTGAAGTCCGATCTCCCCGTGCATGAACTGATCTTTGCGATCGAAGTATTCGTCGAGCTGGGTCTGCTGCGCTTTGACCGCGGCAGGCTGGCGGCGGTCCGCGGCAAAAAGTCCGATCTCGGCCGCTCGGCGCTCTATACGGCGGTATGCCGATGGAAGGAAAAGAAATGAACGACGTTTTACAGATGATCTATGACAACTATACGGGCGCCGAGCGGGAGATGCTGGTGCGCGCATACCACTACGCCGAACAGGCGCACAGCGGGCAGAAGCGCGCCTCCGGCGAGGCGTACTTCATCCATCCCTGCGCCGTCGCCAAGATCCTGATGGAGCTGGGGCTGGACTGCGCCACCATCGCGGCGGCGTTCCTGCACGACGTCATCGAGGACACGCCCGTCACGGAGGAGGACATCCGCCGCGAGTTCGGGGAAGAGGTCCTGCGCCTCGTTTCGGGCGTCACCAAGCTGGATAAGATCGTTTTTAAGTCGCGTGAAGAGGAGGAGGCGGAGAATTTCCGCAAGATCTTTGTCGCGATGGCGAAGGACATCCGCGTCATCATCATCAAACTGGCCGACCGCCTGCACAATATGCGCTCGCTCAACTTCCTCTCCAAAGAGCGGCAGCTGAAAATGGCGCAGGAGACGCTGGATATTTATACCCCGCTCGCGGGGCGCCTCGGTATCTCCCAGATCAAGTGCGAGCTGGAGGACCTCTGCCTCAAATACCTCGACCCCGAGGCATACGAGTTTTTGGTCGAAAACATCCATCAGAAATTATACGAGCGGCACAACTTCGTCGATTTCGTCGTCAAGGAGATCAAGAACATCCTCGACGAGAGCAAGATCGAAGGGGAGGTATTCGGCCGCCCGAAGCACTTCTATTCCATCTATAAAAAGATGAAGGCGCAGAATAAAACGCTCGACCAGATCTACGACCTGACCGCCGTGCGCGTCATCGTCGGCACGGTGGACGAGTGTTACGAGGTGTTCGGCAAGATCCACAAGCGCTGGAAGCCGATCCCCGGCCGCATCAAGGACTACATCGCGACGCCGAAGGCGAATATGTACCAATCGCTGCACACGACGGTCGTCACCAACTTCGGCCAGCCCTTCGAGATCCAGATCCGCACCTTCGAGATGCACCGCACGGCCGAGTTCGGTATCGCGGCGCATTGGAAGTACAAGGAAAAGCGCGCGGAGGACACTTCCTTTACCGAACGCCTTTCCTGGATCCGCGAGGTGCTCGACTGGGAGGGCGGGCTGAAGGACTCGAAGGATTTCATGGAGTCGCTCAAGACCGAGCTGTATTCCAACGAGCTGCTCGTCTTTACCCCGAAGGGCAAGGTCATCTCGCTGCCCAAAGACGCGACGCCGATCGACTTTGCCTATGCCATCCACAGCGAGATCGGCAACCATTGCGTCGGGGCGCGCGTCAATTCCAAGATCGTCCAGCTCAACTCCACGCTGCAGACGGGCGACGTGGTGGAGATCATTACCTCCGCCAACTCCCGCGGCCCCTCCTGGGACTGGCTGAAGATCGTCAAATCTTCCAGCGCCCGCGCCAAGATCAAGCAGTTCTTCCGGCGCGAGATGAAGGACGAGAATATCAAGATCGGCCGCAGCATGCTCGAGCTGGAAGCCAAGCACCGCGGCTACAACCTTTCCGATATCCTCACCGAAGAGAGCTTCGCCAAGATCTCGGAAAAATTCTCCTTCTTCTCGCAGGACGAGATGTTTGCTTCCGTCGGCTACGGCGCGATCACCGTCAATCAGATCCTCTTCAAGCTGATCGACTTCTATAAGAAAGAGATCCCGAAAAAGCCCGTCTATCACGGCGACGCGGCCGATTCGAGCGGCGTCATCGTCAAGGGGATGAGCGGACTTCTGACCCGCTTTGCCGGCTGCTGCAACCCCGTCCCGGGCGACAAGATCGTCGGCTTCGTATCGCGCGGCAGGGGGGTGGTCATCCACCGCGCCGACTGCCCGAACGTCAAAGATCTCGGCGAGGAGCCCGGCCGCATCCTGCCCGCCGAATGGGCGGAGACGCAGGGGGGCGGCCACTTTGTCGCGGGCATCGTCATTAAGGCGAAGGACCAGGGGCTCGCCCTCTCCGTCCTCACTTCCGTCGTCAGCGATATGCGCCTGATGATCACCGCCGTCAATTCCCGTTTTGACAAGAACAAGGACGCCGTCATCGAGGCGAATATCCGCCTCAACGGCAAGGAGGATATCGACCTCCTGATCCGCAAACTGCTCTCCGACGAGCGCATCGTCGAGGTGTATCGCACCGTCGCCAAGTGAGCGGATCGCCGCGCTTTTCTGCGCGGAGTTCTTGCGCGTTGCGGCGCGTCTTGTGCGGATTTTTTGCGTATTCGGCGCGGATTTTGTGTGGATGCAGAGTACTGTGTCAGACATAGATCGCTTCTATCGGGCGAAAGGGAGGAGCTTGTGCAGATCATCACCGTCCCCGCGGGACCGCTGCGGGCCAATTCGTATCTCTTGACGGAAAACGGCAGGGATGCCGTCCTCATCGACTGCGGCGGGAGCGAAGCGCTCGCGCAGGCGCGCCGCCGCGGCCTGCAGGTCGCGTATGTGCTGCTCACGCACGGGCACTTTGATCACGTCTTCGGCTGCGCCGCCGCGCAGGAGGCGGGCGCGAAGGTGGGGTGCTCGGAGGCGGAGCGCGCCTTTCTCGAAGCCGGCCCCGACCTCGGGCTCGCGATGGGGCTGTCCGTCCCGCCCTTTACCGTCGACTTCACCTTCCGCGACGGGGACGTCCTCGACCTGTGCGGCATGCGTTTTGCCGTGATCGCGTCGCCGGGGCATACGCCGGGCGGCGTCTGTTTCCGCGCGGGGCAGGCGCTGTTCACGGGCGATACGCTCTTTTTGGAGAGCGTGGGGCGGACGGATTTCCCGGGCGGCAGCGCGGCGCAGCTGCGGCAGAGCGTGCGGCGGCTGTTGGCGATCGAGGGCGACCTCGCCGTCTATCCGGGGCACGACGACCCGACTTCCCTCGCGCACGAGCGCCGATACAATCCCTTTGCCTGAGGCTGTGCCATGCTGACAACGAATACGGAATTTTTATATCCCGAACTGATGGACGTCCTCCGCCTGTTCGGGGAGGAACTGCCGGACATCCGGCATACCTTCCGTGCGGAGGGCGACCGCTTTTTGGACGAGGTCGAGACGGGCGGCCGCACCGACTTTTACGAGGAGCGGATGCCCTATGCGGGCGAGCTCGAATTTCGCCGCTACGCCAAGCGCTTTTCCAAGATCGCGCTGTATCGGACCCTCTGTAAGGAGACGGGCCGCGCCATGCCCTGGGGCGCGCTGACGGGCATCCGCCCGACCAAGCTGGCGTACGCGGAGGCCGCCGCGGGCAGGGACTTTCGGGCGCTGTTCGAAAAATGCGGCGTTTCCCCCGCGAACATCGCGCTGATCGCGGACGTTCTGCGCGCGCAGGAGGGGATCTACGCGCGCGAAGAGGGCGCCGCCGATCTTTATATCGGCATCCCGTTCTGCCCTTCCAAATGCGAATATTGCTCGTTCATCACGGCCGACATCGGCAGGACGGGCAAGTACGTCGACGCCTATCTGGACGCGCTGGAACGGGAGATCGCCGCCTGCCGCGGGCTGTTCGGCAAACTGAACAGCGTCTACATCGGCGGCGGCACGCCGCTCGTGCTCGAACCCGCGCAGCTGCGCCGCGTGCTCGACGCGGCCGCGCCCTTTGCCGCGGGCGTCGAATACACCGTCGAGGCGGGCCGCCCCGACGTGTTCACCGAAGAGAAGCTGGATCTGCTGCGCGACTACGGCGTCACGCGCATCTGTGTCAACCCGCAGACCTTCTGCGACGACACGCTCGTGCGCATCGGCCGCCGGCACACGGCGGCGGACGTGTACCGCGCGTATGAGATGGCGCGCCGCTATCCGTTTGCGGTCAACCTCGACCTCATCGCGGGGCTGACGGGGGAGTCGGTCGGCGACTTTTGCGCGAGTGTCGACGCGGCGATCGCCCTCGCTCCCGACAACATCACCGTCCACACGCTCTGCCTGAAAAAGGGCGCCAGGCTCAAAGAGGAGGAGAGCCGCCTGTGCGGGGCGGGGCTCCCGGAGATGATCGCCTATTCGCGTGCGGCGCTGTATGCGGCGGGGTATGAACCCTATTACCTGTATCGGCAGAAGTACATGGCGGGCAACTGCGAAAACACGGGCTGGACCCGCCCGGGCAAGGCGTGCGTGTACAACGTGGACGTGATGGAGGAGATCACGGACAACATCGCCTGCGGCGCGAACGCGGTGGGGAAAAAGCTCTTCCCCGCGCAGGCGCGCATCGAGCGGTTCGGTTCCCCGAAGGACATCCCCACCTACATCGGCAAGATCGATCCGATCATCGAGCGCAAGCGCGCGCTGTATTGCGGCGAGAAGGACTGAGCGCGGGTCAAGGGCAAGAGGCCGCACCGGCGTGCGGCGGCGCATATGCCGGGCATTGTAAAGGTGCGTCTGCCGCGCTCTCTCGCGCATCAAACAAAGCGTGGTTGCCGCATATTTTTCGCGCATTGCCAAGGCGCGTCTGCCGCGCTTTCTTGCGCGCGGTAAAAAACAGAAAATTATACGGTCGAATCAGTTTACAACGGGCGCAAAATATGGTAAAATAATCTCATGCGTGGTCAAAGCCGAGCGGTTCTCCTCGCCGAGCTTTGTCCTCGTGAATAAATATTTCCAAGGAGTAAAACAATGGAAAAGGAAAAGAAATCGCAGATCATCAACGAGTACAAGAGACACGACGGGGACACCGGTTCTTCCGAGGTCCAGATCGCTCTCCTCACCGAGCGCATCAATCACCTCAACGAGCATCTGAAAGAGCACCCGCACGACAACCACAGCCGCCGCGGCCTTTTGAAGATGGTCGGCCAGCGCCGCGGGTTGCTCGATTACATCAAATCGAAGGACATTGAAAAGTACAGAGATATCGTTGCCCGCCTCGATTTGAGAAAATAAGTATTTTAAGGGCGGAACGATCGTTCGGCCCTTATTAAATATTTGCGGGGCGCAGGTGCTCTCCGCATGAACAACGAGTTAAGGAGTGAAGAATGACAAAAAATTTCAGACAGTTTGAGACGATGGTCGGCGGCAAGAAGGTCATCGTCGAGACGGGCAAGTACGCCGAGCAGGCCAACGGATCCTGCGTCGTCCGCTGCGGGGACACGGTCGTCATGGTCAACGTGACGATGTCCGAGAAGCCGCGCGAGGGGATGGATTTCTTCCCGCTGCAGGTCGACTTCGAAGAGAAGATGTATGCGGTCGGCAAGATCCCGGGCGGCTTCAAAAAGCGCGAAGGGCGTGCGAGCGATAAGGGGATCCTCACCTCCCGTCTCATCGACCGCCCGATCCGTCCGCTCTTCCCGAAGGGCCTGTTCAACGACGTCGTGGTCATCGCGACCGCGCTCTCCGTCGACACGAATATCCCGCCCGAACCGTTCGCGATGCTCGGCAGCTCGATCGCACTGAGCATTTCCGACATCCCCTGGGCCGGCCCGACCGGCTCCGTGCAGGTCGGTATGGTGGACGGCGAGTATGTCATCAATCCCGACAACGCCCAGCGCGAAAAGAGCCGTCTCGCCCTCAGCCTTTCCGGCACGAAGGACGCGATCATGATGGTCGAGGCAGGGGCGAAGGAAGTCTCCGATGAGGAGATGGTCGGCGCGATCCTCTTCGGCCATGAAGAGATCAAGAAGCTGTGCGCCTTTATCGAGGGCATCCAGAGGGAGATCGGCAAGCCCAAGCGTCAGATGGAGCTGTACCACATTCCGGAAGACATCGACGCGGCGGTCCGCGCCTATGCGTCCGCGAAGCTGGACGCCGCCCTCGAAGAGTTCGATCGCGCCGCGCGCGAAGAGAAGCAGGACGAGGTCGAAAAGGACGTCCTCGCGCACTTTGCGGACGTCTATCCCGGCAAAGAGCGGGAGATGAAGGACAGCCTGTATTACCTCACCAAAGAGAAGGTCCGCGCCAAGATCCTGGACAAGGGCTTCCGCCCCGACGGCCGCTCCCTCAAGGAGATCCGTCCCATCTGGTGCGAAGCGGGCATCCTTCCCCGCGTGCACGGTTCCGCCGTGTTCACCCGCGGCCAGACGCAAGTCCTGTCGACCTGCACGCTCGGCACGCTGAGCGAAGTGCAGAAGCTGGACGGCCTGGACGACGAAGTTTCCAAGCGCTATATGCACCAGTATAATTTCCCCGGCTATTCGACGGGCGAAGCGAAAGGCCTCAAGAGCCCCGGCCGCCGCGAGATCGGCCACGGCGCCCTCGCGGAGCGCGCGCTCGAGCCGGTCGTCCCCGGTGAGGACGAGTTCCCGTACGCCATCCGCATGGTCTCGGACGTCCTCAGCTCGAACGGTTCCACCTCGCAGGCGAGCGTCTGCGGTTCCACGCTGGCGCTCATGGATGCGGGCGTCCCCATCAAGGCTCCCGTCGCCGGCTGCGCCATGGGCCTGATCAAGGACGCCGAGAGCGACCGCATCGCGATCCTGACCGACATCCAGGGCCTCGAGGACTTCCTCGGCGATATGGACTTCAAGGTCGCCGGTACCGAAAAGGGCATCACCGCGATCCAGATGGACATCAAGATCAAGGGCATTTCGGAAGAGATCCTTCGCCGCGCGATCTCGCAGGCGAACGAGGGACGCCGGTTCATCCTGCATAAGATGCTCGAAGTCCTGCCCGAACCCCGCGAACAGCTCTCCAAGTACGCGCCGAAGATCATCTCCTTCAACATCCATCCGGACAAGATCCGCGAGGTCATCGGCAGCGGCGGCAAGGTCATCAACAAGATCATCGAGGAGACCAACGTCAAGATCGACATCGACGACGACGGCAAGGTCTGCATCGCGACGTACGGCGAGAACACCGAGAACGCGGAACGCGCCAAGGCGATCATCCTCTCCATCGCGCGCGACCCCGAAGTCGGCGATATGTTCATCGGCTCCGTCGTCCGCATCCTTTCCAAGATCGGCGCGTTTGTCGAGCTGGCTCCCGGCAAGGACGGCATGATCCACATCTCAAAGCTGGGCGGCGACCGCCGTACCGGTCAGGTCGAGGACGTGCTCAACATCGGCGATACCGTCAAGGTCGAGATCATCAAGATCGGCGAAAAGGGCATCGACTTGAAGCTGCTCGAAAAGATGGACGCATAAATTTTCAAAGTACAGATAAAAATATCCGCGGGCGCCGAAACGGCGCCCGCGTTCTCTTTATGTCTTGTTTGTCCGGTATGGAGAAAGACGGCGGATCGAAAGAGCGGGGAGGCTTTCCGTAGGGAAGGTCTCCCCGCTTCATCGTTTTGCAAACGGAAGGGAGTTATCGCTGTTCGCTGCAGCGGATGGCGACTTTGACGACGCCGTCGCGGCGATTTTCAAACAGATCGTAGGCGCGCTCGATCTCGCGCAGGGGGAAGGTGTGCGTGATGAGCGGCTCGGCGTCCAGTTTGCCCTCTTCGATCAGCCGCAGGATCGCGGCGCAGTCGCAGCCGTCCACGCCGCCCGTCTTAAAGACGAGGTTTTTGCCGTACATGGAGGGCAGGGGAAGCACCTGCGGCTCGTCGTACATGGCGACGATGGTCACGATGGCGTTCGGCCGCGCGCATTGCCACGCCAGGCGGAAGGTCTCCGCCGTCCCGGCGACTTCAAAGACGCGGTCCGCGCCGCCGTGTTCGCTGTGGTCGCGCACAAAATTTTCCAGCCCTTCGGGCGGCACGACGAGCGCCTCGGGGCAGAGCTTCGCGGCAAAGGCGCGGCGTTCGGCGTCCTTCTCGCAGACGATGATGCGCTTGGGTCGGTGCAGGCGCGCGCATTGCAGCGTGCACAGCCCTGTCGGGCCCGCGCCGAGGATGAGGATCGTGTCCCCTTCGCCGATCTCGCCGATGCGTGCCGCCCAGTAGCCGGTCGCCAGCAGATCGCCGACAAAGAGCGCCTGTTCGTCCCGCACGCCGTCGGGGATGCGCGTCAGCCCCTGGTCGGCGAGGGGAATGCGCACATATTCCGCCTGTCCGCCGTCGATGCGGCAGCCGATGGCCCAGCCGCCTTCCGGGTGCGAGCAGTTGTTGACGAACCCGTGTTCGCAAAAGAAGCAGCGGCCGCAGTACGTCTCCACGTTGACGGCGACGCGGTCGCCGGGACGGACGCTTTGTACGGCTGGGCCGACGCTCTCCACGACGCCGACCAGCTCGTGGCCGACGGTGACGCCGACGCGTGCGCGCGGCACGCTCCCGTGCTTGATGTGCAGATCGCTCGTGCAGACGGAGGCGAGGGTCACGCGGACGATCGCGTCCTCCGCGTCCGAAAGGGCGGGTTTTTCCTTCTCGACGAGCGCAAAGCGCCCCCGTTCCGCGTATGTGTAGGCAAGCATTTCTTATTTCCTCGATCTATTTTGTTTCTAATTAAGAGTATTTAATAACAGAATAAATTTTCTTTGCGCCGCCGCGGCCGTATGCCTCGCACAGGTTTCACGCGCAACGGCGCGCATCCGGTATTATTTCACGCATAGTACTTCGCTCATTGCTTTTCGGGCATATATTTCCAGTAGCGGACGGGCATATACGCCTTCATTTGCTGCTCGTGCGGCCGTTGGGCGATGTTGACGGAGCGGTAGTATTCCTTCCAGAGCGCTTGGAAGCCTTCCTCGTAGGCGGACAGGGCGACGTCGACCTTTTCCTCCGTCCGCGTGAGGATGCAGTCCCGGCCGTTGTACAGGGCGGCCTTGCGGCGGGCGGTGTCGTGGATGACGAACGCCTGATTCGCGAACCGCTTCAAAAAATGGGGAAGGATCAGTTCGAGGACGTCGTTGTCGGGGGCAAAGGGGCCGTAAAAGACGCCGTTGGCGCCCTCCATGAACCGCAGGAAGCCGGTAAAGTTGTGCGCCTCGCCTGTGACCTTTTTGATCTCCGTCATCGCCTCGAGCACTTCCGGCTCGGCGAGGCGGTCGCGCACGGGCCCGCCTTCGCGCACGATGCGCCGCAGGTAGGCGAGGGCGGTCATCTCCCGCGTGTCGCAGCCCCGCCGCAGGAGGAGGCCGATCTCGCGCAGGCAGCGCCCGTCCAGGGCGCGCAGTTTGCGCTTGACGCGGTCGCGCTTCTCGGCGTCTTCGCGAACGCAGACTGTCTCGGCGCCCAGCGGGAGCTGGACGCTGCGGGCGGAGGTGACGATGCAGCCGCGGTCCGTGCAGGCGGTGAAAGCCGCCGTATAGAAGCACCCTTCGGTGCCGTCGGTCAGGTAGATCCTCATAATTGTCCGGTCAGCGCGCTCTGCGCCGTTTCGGGGGTGGAGAAGAAGGAGAGCTGCTCGTACCGTTCCTCCCGGCTTTCCAGCGCGAGCAGGGTGCGCACGGCGGAAAAGCGTTCTTCGCCGCAGAATTTTCCACGGCAGGTGATAAAATGTTTGGCGCGTTTGAGGACGATGCGCATACGGGCGAGGTCTTCGAACCCGAGCGCGGCAAACTTCCGCGCTTGGACGATGCGATAGGCTCCCATCGTGCCGATGCCGGGCACGCGCAGCAGCATTTCGAGGGGCGCGCGGTTGATCTCGACGGGGAACAGATGCATGTTTTTCAGTGCCCAGGCGCACTTGGGGTCGTATTCTTCGGGCAGGTCGTCGCCGACGGCGGCGAGCTCGGCGGCGGAAAATCCGTAAAAGCGGAGCAGCCAGTCCGCCTGGTACAGCCTGTGTTCGCGCAGCAGCCCCGTGCATTTGTCGGGCAGGAGGGAGTGCCGCACGACCGGCACATAGGAGGAGTAGTACACCCGTTTGAGCGAAAATTTCCGATAGAGCGCTTCGCTCAGCCGCAGGATCTGCCCGTCCGATTCGGGCGACGCGCCCACGATCATCTGCGTCGTCTGTCCGGCGGGCAAAAACGTGCGTTTTCGCCTTCCCTTTTCGGCGGCCTGCCCCTTCTGTTCCTCGGCGAGCAGGCGGATGGGTTTTAAGACGCTGTCCTTGTTCTTTTGCGGAGCGAGAAGGCGCAGGCTCTTTTCGGAGGGAAATTCGACGTTGTAGCTCATGCGGTCGACGTACTGCGCCGCGCGCGCGGCGAGCAGGCGATCGGCGTGCGGGATCCCTTTCAGGTGGATATAGCCGTGGAAGCCGTACACCTTGCGCAGCTTGATCACCGTTTCCAGCATCTTTTCCATCGTTCGGTCCGGAGAACTCTCGACGGCGGAGGAGAGGAACAGCCCCTCGATGTAGTTGCGCTTGTAAAAGGCGATGACCAGCTCGCAGATCTCGTCCGGCGTAGCGGA
>DXFD01000084.1 GCA_019114625.1 Candidatus Borkfalkia faecigallinarum
CGAGGTAGCGGGCGATGAGCGGATAGGTCTGGTAGACGGAATAAGCCTTCTGCGCGAGGAGGATCTTGCAGCCGGCCGCATCGGCGACGCCGCGCAGGATCTTCAGGTTGTGCAGGAGTTTTTCTTCATCGATCAAAAAATAGGGCGCGGGGATGTGCATGGCTCAGTCGACCGGTACGGGGTCAAAGTTCTCCTTCCAGGGCAGCCCCCATTTGTTGAGCGCATCCATGAAGGGGTCGGGGTCAAACTCTTCGATATTATAGACGCCCGGTTTGGTCCATGTGCCGTTCATGACGAGCATGGCGCCGATCATCGCGGGGACGCCGGTCGTGTAGGAGATGGCCTGCGAGCCGACTTCGCGGTAGCATTCCTGATGGTCGCAGATGTTGTAGAGGTAATAAGATTTTTCCTTTCCGTCCTTTTTCCCGCGGAAGATGCAGCCGATATTCGTCTTGCCGACCGTGCGCGGCCCGAGGGAAGCGGGGTCGGGGAGCACGGCTTTGAGGAATTGCAGGGGGATGATCTCCTTCCCTTCAAACAGGATGGGCTTGATGGAAGTCATGCCGACGTCCTCGAGGCAGCGCAGGTGGTTCAGATAGCTCTGCCCGAAGGTCATGAAGAAACGGATGCGCTTGATCCCCGGGATATTGAGCGCGAGGCTCTCGATCTCTTCGTGATGCAGCAGATACATATCCTTTTTGCCGACCCCGTCAAAATCGTATTCGCGCTTGATCTCCATCGGCTTGGTCTCCACCCAGCGTCCGTCCTCCCAGTACGAACCGTTGGCGGACACTTCGCGGATGTTGATCTCGGGGTTGAAGTTGGTCGCGAAGGGATAGCCGTGGTCGCCGCCGTTGCAGTCGAGGATGTCGATGTAGTTGATCTCGTCGAAGTGATGTTTGAGCGCATAAGCGGAGAATACGCCCGTCACACCGGGGTCGAAGCCGCTCCCGAGAAGGGCGCAGATGCCCGCCTCCTTGAATTTTTCGCGGTATGCCCACTGCCATTTGTATTCGAATTTGGCGGTGTCCTCCGGCTCATAGTTGGCGGTATCGACGTAATGCACCTTCGTGCGGAGGCAGGCGTCCATGATGTGCAGGTCCTGATAGGGAAGGGCGAGGTTGAGCACGACGTCCGGGCGGAAACTTTCGATGAGCGCGACGAGCGCGTCCACGTCGTTCGCGTCCACATGCGCCGTATGGATGACCGTCTTGGTCTTTCCCTGCAGCTGTTCTTTCAGGGCGTCGCATTTGGAGCGCGTGCGGCTGGCGATCAGGATCTCGCTGAACGCCTCGCTGTTCTGGCAGCATTTGTGGATGGCGACGGAAGCGACGCCGCCGCATCCGATGATGAGGGCTTTTCCCATGTTTGCTAACTCCTTTGGATTGATTTTATATGCTTTGTGCGTTGTCCGCGTCGGGCCGGCCGGGCGCTTTATCCGAGCGGGCGGATGCCGATGAGCAGTTCGCGCACGATCTTGCAGGCGACGGCCGTCGAGGCGCCCGTCGGGTCGTAATGGGGGGAGAGTTCGTTGACGTCCGCCGCGACGATATGCAGCGCGTTGCAGGCCTCCGTGAGGGCGGCGCGCAGCGCGTCGAAGGTGACGCCGCCCGGCTCGGGCGTTCCCGTTCCGGGGAAGACGGACGGATCCAGCACGTCGAGGTCGACGGTCAGATAGACGGGTTTGCCTCGCAGCCGCGCGAGCGCCGTTTCGAGGCCGTTCAGGTCGAATTTATGCGTAAAGACGTGCTCTCTGCCCCAGACAAATTCCGATTTGTCGCCCGAGCGGATGCCGAATTGAAAGATCTTCCCGTCGCCGACCAGCTCGTGGCAGCGGCGCAGGACGCAGGCGTGCGAGAGCTTGGCGCCGAGGTAATCGTCGCGCAGATCCGCGTGCGCGTCAAAGTGCAGGATGTGCAGGCCGCGGAATTTGCGCGCCACCGCGCGCACGCAGCCGAGCGTGACGAGGTGTTCTCCGCCCAGCAAAAAGGGGACCTTGCCGTCCGCGAGAATGGCTGCCGCGCGCTCTTCGATCGCTGCGAGCGCGGGAGCGGGGTCTCCGAACGGGAGCTCGATGTCGCCCGCATCCAACACGGCGCGGTCTGTCAGCTCTTTGTCCTGATAGGGCGAATACAGTTCCAGCCCGTACGACTCGCGGCGGATGGCCGCAGGGCCGAAGCGCGTTCCGGGACGGAAGGAGGTCGTGGAATCGAAGGGTGCGCCGAAGAGCACGATCTGCGCGCCGGCGTAGTCGGCGTCACAGCCCAGAAAGGTTTCAATGTTTTTGTTCAACATCGGTCAGAAGTTCCTCCACATAGGCGGGCAGGTAGAACGCGCCGCGGTGCAGCGTCGTCGTATAGTAGCGGCAGGCGAGCTTGCGCGCGTTCCAGCGCGCCTCGTCGAGGTCGCGCAGCGGGTGATATTTTTTGGTGGAAAAGCCGAACAGCCAATGCCCGGACGGGTAGGTCGGGATATGGGCCTGGAAGATGCGCGAGAAGGGGAAGGATTCAATGATCCGCTTGTGGGCGCGCTGCATGGCGAGCGCGTCCTGTTCGTAAAAGGGGCTCTCGTGCTGGTTGACCATGATGCCGTCCTCGCGCAGCGCCTTGAAGCAGCTCCCGTAAAATTCGCGGGAAAACAGCCCCTCGCCGGGCCCGAACGGATCGGTCGAGTCGACGATGATCAGGTCGTATTCCTCTTTTTTCCGCCGCACGAATTTGACGCCGTCCTCGATAAAGATGCGTACGCGCGGATCGTCCAGCTTGCAGGCGGTGAAGGGGAGATAGCGGCGGCTGACTTCGATGACTTGTTCATCGATCTCGGCGAGGTCGATGCGCTCGATATCGGGATAGCGCGTCAGTTCCCGCACGACGCCGCCGTCGCCCGCGCCGATGACGAGTACGTCGCGAACGTGCGGATGTACGGCCATCGGGACGTGCGTCATCATCTCGTGATAGATGAATTCGTCCTTTTCGGTCAGCATGAGATACCCGTCCAGCACCAGCATCCGCCCGAACGCGGGGGTGTCGAACACGTCGATGCGCTGCAAATCGCTCTTGCCGCTGTACACCTGCTTGTCGATGCGGATGCTCAGCTTGACGTCCTTCGTATGTTTTTCAGAAAACCAAAAGTCCATAAACGATCCCTCTGTCGGAAATGTCGGTCCAAAAAGCCTTTTCGGGGGCGGCGGTCATACGAGCGCGGGCTTCAGCACGTTCAGCCGCTCGATCTTCGTATCCTCCGGTCCGGTCATCTGGCAGCCCTTGTCCTTGGCGTAGCGGATGTATTCGAGGATCTTGTCCGTCACGCGCTCGCCGGGGGCGAGGATGGGGATGCCGGGCGGATAACACATGACGAATTCGCTGCAGATGCGCCCCGCCGTCTCCTCGATCGGCAGGCTCTCTTTGGGGGCATAGAAGGCGAACTGCGGCGTCACGGCGACGTCCGGCGGGATGTATTCGTTGGCCATCATTCCCGCGCGTGCCCTGCCGTACAGGCGGCGGATCTCGCTCAGCGCGCTCACGAGCCGTTCGACGTCGCGCTTTCTGTCGCCGATGGAGAGATAGGCCAAAATATTGCCCAGATCGCCGAATTCGATCTGGATATCATATTCGTCGCGCAGGATATCGTACACCTCGATGCCGGCAAGCCCGACGTTCAGCGTATGGACGGACAGCTTGGTGCGGTCAAAATCGAAGATGCTGCTGCCGTTGATGCGCTCTGCGGAGAAGGCGTACCAGTCGCCGATGTCGTTGATCTCCTCGCGCGCATAGTCTGCCAGCTCGACGACGCCAGCAAAGGCCTCCCGCCCGCGGAGCGCGAGGTTGCGGCGGGAAATGTCGAGGCTGGACAAAAGCAGATAGGAAGCGCTCGTCGTCTGCGTCAGGTTGATGATCTGGCGGACGTGATCGGCGTTGACGTTCGGCCCCGCGAGCAGGAGAGAACTCTGCGTCAGGCTGCCGCCCGATTTGTGCATGGACACGGCGGCGAGGTCGGCGCCCGCCGCCATGGCGGAAACGGGCATATTTTCCCCGAAATAAAAGTGCGTGCCATGCGCCTCGTCGGCGAGGGCGAGCATGCCGTGCGCGTGCGCGAGCTCGACGATAGAGCGAAGATCGGAACAGATGCCGTAATAGGTGGGGTTGTTGATGAGGACGGCCTTCGCGTCGGGGGTGCGCTCGATCGTCTCTTTCAGGACGTCCGTCCGCATACCGAGGGGGATGCCGAGGTCGGCGTCGCAGTCGGGGTCGACGTAGACGGGGATCGCGCCGCACAGGACGAGCGCGCCCATCACGCTGCGGTGGACGTTGCGCGGGAGGATGATCTTTTCGCCCGCCTTGACGACGGACATGACCATGCTCTGCACGGCGGAGGTCGTGCCGCCGACCATGAGGAATGCGTGCGCCGCGCCGAACGCATCGGCGGCGAGCTGTTCCGCGTCGCGGATGACGGAGACGGGGTGGCACAGGTTGTCCAGCGGCTTCATGGAATTGACGTCCATGCTCACGCACTTTTCGCCGAGCAGGCGCGCAAGTTCGGGGTTGCCCCGCCCGCGCTTGTGGCCCGGCACGTCGAAGGGCACGACGCGCATCTTTGAAAATTTTTCCAGCGCCTCGAAGATGGGGGCGCGTTCCTGCTTTCTTTTGTCCATGGTCCTCCTTGCGGCCCGCGCGCGGCGGGCGGCCGGTCAGTAGATGTTCCGTCCGTTGAAGATCTCGGTCATCTCCTTGCGCAGGCTGTCCTCGATCTCCTGTCTGCGCGCGGGCGGAAGATCGTCCACGTTCTGGTTGAACAGATAATTTTTCAAATCGATCTCCCGCAGGAGCATCTTGGTGTGGAAAATGTTGGCGGAGTAGACGTTGACGTCGACGGCGTCGTATTTTTCCAGCGTCTCGTCCGAAATAAAGTTCTGGATCGAGTTGATCTTCAGATCGTTGAAGACCTTTTTCCCGTCGATGCTGCGTGTAAACCCGCGCACGCGGTAGTCCATCGTGATGATGTCCGAGTCGAAGGAGCCGATCAGGTAATCGAGGGTGGAGAGGGGGGAAATGGTGCCGCAGGTCGCCACGTCGATATCGACGCGGAAGGTGGCGAGCGACGTTTCCGGGTGGTATTCGGGATAGGTGTGTACGGTGACGTGGCTCTTGTCGAGGTGCGCGACCTGCGTCTTGCCCTGCGCGGGGATCATGGACAGGTCGGAGATGAGCAGCGTGACGGACGCACCCTGCGGCTCGTAGTCCTGCCCGGAGATGTTCAGGACGCGCGCGCCGATCATCGAGGTCAGGTTGGTCAGGATCTCCGTCAGGCGGGCGGAGTTGTACTGCTCGTCGATATAGGCGATGTAATCGAGGCGCTCGCGCGGCGACCTCGCATAGCAAATATCGTAAATATTGAAGCTGAGCGACTTCGTCAGGTTATTGAATCCGTACAGTTTGAGTTTTTTCATTCGCCTTTTCCCAAAATAAAAGTAAACGAGCGGAAAGCAAGCCGCTTTCCGCTCGAAAAAGGTCATTGTTGTCGGACAGACGGACGGCCGCCGCTGCGGAAGTCCGAAGATCGCTGACTGGTTCAGGCAAATACATATGCGCTTATTGACCGTTTCACAAGTTGTGTGCGGGCTGCACCGGTTATAAAGGAACCAACTTATAAAATTCGAGCTTTTAACTCGATCAATAAGGCGGCTTGGCCGCCGATCGGCATTGGACCCGGCTGTCCGTATGGCCTTGACCCGAACGGGTGGTCCGTATTTGCATGTGACTTCTTTTTCAGTCCTGAGCGATGTCTGTCATGAAAGTTTGTCCATTGCAAGTTTGATTATACGTTATTTTGTGGCGGAAGTCAACCGCTTGCGCGCCGTTTGCAAGAATTTTTCCGAAAGGAGTTTGAAAACATTGAATTTCGGGCGGAAGTCTGCTATACTGGAATACGGAGGCCGTTATGATCGACATTACGCAGGAAATTTTTTCCGGGTGCGTCTATCCCGGCGACACGAAGCCGACGTTCCGCCGCGCTTCGTCTCTGGAAGCGGGGGACGCCTGCACGCTGACGGATTTTTCGATGTGCGCGCACAACGGCACCCATCTCGACGCGCCGGCGCACTTTATCCGCGGCGGCAAGACGATCGAGCAGATGGATCTGACCCGCTGCGTGGGGCGGTGTGCCGTCCGCGATTTTGCGGGCGAAGTGAAGGAGTCGGACGTCGCGGGCATCGCGGCGGAGCGGCTGCTGCTGCGCGGGGCGTGCTCGCTTACGGCGGGTGCGGCGCGGCTGCTTGCCGGGCGCTGCCGCCTAGTCGGCGTCGAAGGACAGTCGGTCGGGGATGAACAGGTCCATCGCATCCTGCTCGGCGCGGAAGTCGCCGTGCTAGAAGGGCTTGTCCTGCGGGACGCGCTCCCGGGGGAGTATATCCTGATCGCCCTGCCGATAAAGTTGGGCGGTTCGGACGGCGCGCCCGTGCGCGCGCTCTTGTGGAAGGAAGGGGAGGTTTTGGTATGATCGTCTGTTTTGCCGTCTTGGCGGCCCTTTCGCTGATCACGCTGATCTTGTACGGGATGGACAAAGCGCGCGCAAAGCGCGGCGCCTGGCGCATCCCGGAGAAAGTCCTGCTCGGTTTTTCCTTCTTCGGCGGGTCTGTCGGCGGGCTTCTCGGTATGATCCTGTTTCGCCATAAAACGAGGCATTGGTACTTTTGGCTGGTCAACATTCTCGGATTGCTCTGGCAGGCGGCGGTGATCTTTATTATCTGCTGATCGCGGCATCATGCCGTCGATCTTAGGGATCTGCGCCGTTTGCAGAGTACTATGTGACACATAAATGATCGTTTGGAGGGTTTTATGCGCTGTGCCATCTACGGCGCGGGGGCTATGGGAACGGTGCTCGGCGCCTTCATCGCCCGCGCGGGAAGACAGATCGATCTGATCAATCGCAATGAAAAACACATCGCCGCCCTGCGGGAAAAGGGCGCCACGATCTGCGGGACGGTGCAGTTCACACAGCCCGTCCGCGCGCTGCTCCCTGCGGAAATGGAGGGCAAATACGATATCATCCTGCTGATGACAAAGCAGCGGCAGAACGAAGAGATCGTGCGGTTTTTGCAGCCGTTTCTGGCAGACGACGGCGCGCTCTGCACCTGTCAGAACGGGCTGCCCGAGCCGCGCCTGGCGGAGGTGCTGGGCGCGGACCGCGTGCTCGGCTGCGCGATCGCCTGGGGCGCGACCTTTCGCGGGGAGGGCGTCTCCGAACTGACGTCCGATCCTTCCGCGCTCACCTTTTCGCTGGGCGCCTACGGGGCGGGCAACCACCTCGACGACGTGCGCGAGCTGCTCTCCTGCATGGGACAGGTGACCGTCGAAAAGAATTTTATCGGCGCGCGCTGGTCCAAGCTCCTCATCAACAGCGCCTTCTCGGGGTTGTCGACGGTGACGGGCGAGACGTTCGGGACGATCTCCCGCGACCGCGCGATGCGCCGCGTCGCGCAGCGCATCATGAAGGAGTGCATCGACGTCGCCAAAGCGGCAGGCATCCGCATCGAGCCGGTGCAGGGCCACGCGATCGACCGCCTGTTCGATTACCGCGGCCCGCTCAAAAAGGCATTCTCCTTTGCGCTGATCCCGATCGCGATGAAAAAGCACCGTTCGCTGATCTCGAGTATGCTGCAGGACTTGCGGGCGGGCAAGAAATGCGAGATCGATTTTATCAACGGCGTCGTGTGCAGGTTCGGGAAAGAACACGGCGTCGCGACGCCCTTCGACGACCGCGTCGTGCAGATTGTTCACGCGATCGAGAGCGGGGAATTTCCGATCGCGGCGGAAAATATCCGACGTTTTGACGACCTGCTTGCTTAAATAGCGGGTTTTTCGCCGTTTGCATAGTACTATGCCGCGCATAGTTCGTTTCTTTTCGGGGTTTGGCGCTCATATGCGCTTCTTATGCGAGCTTATTTGTCTTTGTTTCGATCGCCCTGTGATCCGGGAGCCGATTGCCTTGCATTTTTTCAAGGAGTATAGTATAATTTCTCCATGCAGAATCTTCTTTTTTTCATTCTCAGCCTGCTCGCCAGTTTTTTGGCGGTGGCGATCGTGTTGACCCTGCACGAATTTTCCCATGCCTTCGTCGCTTACAAGTGCGGCGACCCGACCCCGAAGTGGAACAGGCGGCTGACGCTCAACCCGCTCGCGCATTTCGACATCCTCGGCCTCGTCCTGTTCGCCTTTGCCGGGTTCGGCTGGGCAAAGCCGGTGCCGATCGACCCGAACAATTTTCGCAATTATAAGCGCGGGCTCGCGCTGACCGCCGTCGCGGGCGTGGTCGCGAACTATCTGTCCGTGATCGTCTTTTACCCGCTCTTTTTGCTCGTCGCGCTGTACGTGAATACGCCTTATGTCTTTTTTAACGAATTTCTGCGCGAATTTACAGAGTATTTGTGCCTGTATTCGCTGTCGTTTTGCGTGTTCAACCTCATCCCGCTTCCGCCGCTGGACGGTTGGCGGCTCGTGCAGGCGCTCAACCGCCGCCGCGGCAAGGTATTCCGCTTTTTGCAGCAATACGGCGGCATCATCCTGATCATCCTGATCGGCATCCATTTCTTGGCGAGCTATATCGGCGACCTCGCGCTCTCCTATCCGTCCCTGGATATCGCCGCGATGATCTTCGGGTACATCGATGTCCTCGGCTATATTATGCGCTATGTGACGGGTTGGATCGGCTGGCCGATCATGCAGCTGTGGGGGTTGATTTTCCATGTCTAACGATCCCGCGAAAAATTTTGAATCGGTCGTCGATTACACGACCGTGCTGGACAACTTCGAAGGCCCGCTCGATCTGCTGCTCTTTTTGATCAAGCAGGAAAAGGTGGAGATCAAAGACGTCTTTGTCTCCAAAGTGACCGAACAGTTCCTCGACTACATGAACGGCTTGCCGTACATCGACATCGACAAGGCGAGCGAGTACCTCGCCATCGCGTCGACCATTCTCGAGATCAAGTCCAAGAGCCTCGTCCCCGCGCTGGTCGAACCGGAGTCGGACGAGGAGGACGGCGAGGCGGTGCTCATCCGCGCGCTCGAAGAGTATAACCTCCTCAAAGAGGAGAGCGCCAAACTCAAAGAGCGCGAGACGCTCGGCTTTTACTGCAAGCCGCCCGACAAGAATGTGGGCGAGGCGAAGATCGTCTATAAAGATCTGAACCTGGACGGGCTGCTGAAGGCGTTTACCGATCTGATGCTCCGCCGCGAGGCGCAGCGCAAGGACGAAACGGCGCTGCGCGAGATCCCGAAGGAAGTCTACACGATCCCCGACCGCGCTTCGTATATCTGCCATGCGGTGGAAGAGCGCGGGGACGTCTGCTTCGACGATCTGTTCTCGCCGCACGCGGGCAAGAGCGAGATCATCACGACCTTCCAGGCGCTTTTGGAGCTTTTGAAGCATCAGTTTGTCAAGGCCGCGCAGGAGAGCACGTTCGGCCGCATCGTCATCCGCTACAACCCGGATCACAGCGAGGAGGAGTCTTTTGGAGAATTTGGAGAATCTGAGTAATATTTTGGAGAGCGTCCTGTTTGCCGCGGGGAACCCGGTCCCGACCGCCGTCATCGCGGAAAAATTGGGCGTGAGCGAGGCGGAGATCCGCAAGGCGGCGGAAGAACTGCGCGCCCGTTACGGCGAGCACGGCGGGCTGCGCCTGCTCGTCTTCAATAAAAAGCTGCAGCTGTCCAGCAACCCTGCCTACAAAGATCATGTATCCGCGGTGCTCAACCCGATCAAAGAGCGGGAGTTTACCAAGACCATCCTCGAGTGCGCGGCGATCATCGCGTACAAACAGCCGATCACGAAGGGCGAGCTGGAGGAGCTGCGCGGGCTCAACTGCGACTATGCCGTCCACACGCTGCTCGATCTGCAGATGATCGAGCCGGTCGGGCGAAAGGATGCGGTCGGGCGGCCTATTTTGTACGGCACGACGGACAATTTCCTCAAACGCTTCCGGCTGAACAGCATCGAAGATCTGCCCGATTACGACGAGCTGATGGAGAGCATCGCGCGGCTGCGCGCGGACGAGCCGGATTCCTACCTCTATGCGGACAACGTCTATGTAGAAGAGGAAAAAGCGCCGGCCGAGGAAGCGGGGGCGGCCGCGCCGTCGCCCGATGTGCAGCCGCGGCAAGGGGACGCGGACGACGGCGACCTGCCCGATTTTCTGCGCGATCTGGACGCGGACGACATCATCAAGATCGAATGACCGGCGGCATCCGCGCGCCGAGCCGGAATGCCGGGCCCGCGAACCGTGGCCCGGCTTTTGTTTGACGCCGCCGGGCCCAAAAAAAGGGCCGCCCGCGTCCCGCGAAAAAAATTTGCATACGGGGCGGAAGGCGGCAGAGGCGGAAAATTTCAAAAGCAAAAAACGGCGGAAAATAAGAGAAAAAATAAGAGGACGGCGCGCCTCACGGCGTGCCGTCCTCCTAAAACAAATGAGAAAAAATATGGGTAGTAAGTGTGATCGGGATTTAAGACTGCCGAACTGACAAATTCTAACAGTTCAATTTTAATTATAACGATTTCGCCGAGAGAAGTCAAGCGTTTTGCAGGATGTATCGGCGGACATGGCCGCGCGTCAATGCGTCGGAAAGTGTGGCATAAATCATGGTTGCGGAGGTAAAAAATATGTTCCATATCGTCCTGGTCGAGCCGGAGATCCCGCAGAACACGGGCAATATCGTCCGCACCTGCGCGGCGACGGGTTGCCATTTGCACCTCGTGCGGCCGCTCGGCTTCGAGGTTTCGGACAAATACCTCAAGCGCGCGGGGCTGGATTATTGGAACTTCGTCGATATCTCCTTTTATGACGGGATCGAAGAAGTGTTTGCGGCATACCCGTCGGCGCGCTTTTTCTTTTTTTCGACAAAGGCGGCGAAGACGCACAGCGACGTCGCGTATCGGGAGGGAGATTTTCTCGTGTTCGGGAAGGAGACGAAAGGGCTGCCCGAGCCGCTGCTGGCGGCGCATTACGACAGCTGCGTCCGGCTCCCGATTCTGGGCGGGATCCGCTCGCTGAACCTGGCAAATTCGGTCGCCGTCGCCGTTTATGAGGCGTGGCGGCAGTGCGGTTATGCCGAGGCGCGGCGCGAGGGCCGCCTGACGATGCCGAACGGGGCGGACGGCGCCGAAAAATCGTGAAAAAGAGCCCCCGCGAACGCGGAAAATTTTCTTTTCTCTTGACAAAACAAGGAAAAAAGTATATCATATTAAATGGAAATAATCCAAATAAGGAGATATCGCAATGAACAAGAAGTCTGTAACCGATGTTGACGTCAGCGGCAAGCGCGTTCTCGTACGCTGTGATTTCAATGTCCCGATGAAGGACGGCAAGATCACCGACGAAAACCGTATCATGGGCGCGCTTCCCACCATCAAGTATCTGATGGAGCACAATGCGAAGATCGTGCTTTGCTCGCACATGGGCAAACCGCACAACATCTTTGATGCAAAGGTCAAGCTCAACAAGAAGGAAAAGAAGGCCGTCGAGGCCCTCCCTGCGGACGAACAGGCCGCGGCGACGGAAGAATATATCGCCAAAGCCAAAAAGAACGACCCCGTCAAGTTCACCTTGAAGCCGGTCGCCGACAGACTCAATCAGTTGCTGGACAATAAAGTGACGTTCGCCGCAGACGCCGCAGGCCCGGATGCGGAGAGCAAGGTCGCCGCCTTGAAAGAGGGCGAATGCGTCCTCCTCGAAAACCTTCGTTTCTATGCCGGCGAGGAGGGGAAGGATCTCGAGTTTTGCAAAAAGCTCGCCTCGTATTGCGACATTTATGTCAACGACGCGTTCGGCACCGCGCATCGCTCGCACGCTTCGACCGCGGCGATCGTGGAATACGGCCTGGTCAAGACGGCCGTCTGCGGCTTCCTGATCCAGAAGGAGTTGGAGGTCATGGCGGACAGCCTCGATCATCCCGTGCATCCGTTCGTCGCCGTTCTCGGCGGCGCAAAGGTCGCGGACAAGCTCAACGTCATCTCCAATCTGCTCAATAAGTGCGATACGCTGATCATCGGCGGCGGCATGGCGTACACCTTCCTCAAATCGGAAGGCTATGAGATCGGCAAATCCCTCGTCGACGACGAGAAGATCGGCTACTGCAAGGATATGATCCGGAAGGCGAAGGATATGGGCAAACAGCTCCTCCTTCCCGTCGACACCGTCGTTGCGGCGGACTTCCCGAACCCCATCGACGCTCCTATCGAGGTCAAGACCGTGAAGGTCAGCGAGATCCCCGCGGACATGGAAGGCCTCGACATCGGCGAAGAGACCCGCAAGATCTTCGCGGACGCGATCAAGGGCGCCAAGACGGTCGTCTGGAACGGCCCGATGGGTGTGTTTGAGAACCCCATCCTCGCGAAAGGCACGATCGCGATCGCGCAGGCGATGGCGGACGCGACGGGCGCGACGACGATCATCGGCGGCAGCGACAGCGCGGCGGCTGTGCAGCAGCTCGGCTTTGCGGACAAGATGACGCACATCTCGACGGGCGGCGGCGCATCCCTCGAACTGATGGAAGGCAAGGTGCTCCCCGGCATCGCCTGCCTCAACGACAAGGACTGATTAAAAAAGACTGCGATCTTTGCCGCGCCCCGCGTGCGGCGAAGATCGCTCCTATTTTTTGAACGGAGAAAGATAAATTATGCGTAAAGCGATCATTGCAGGAAACTGGAAAATGAACAATACCGCCTCCGAAGGCGTCCGCCTCGTCGAGGCGATCAAGCCGCTGGTCGGCGATGCGGAGTGCGACGTCGTCGTCTGTGTCCCGTTCGTCGATATCCCGGCTGTCGCGGAGGCGCTGAAAGGGAGCAACATTCATCTCGGCGCGCAGAACGTGCATTTTGCGGAAAAAGGCGCGTACACGGGCGAAATTTCCGCGGCGATGCTCAAAGAATACGGCGTCGAATACGTCATCATCGGGCACAGCGAACGCCGCCAGTACTTCGGCGAGACGGATGAAACGGTCAACAAGCGTATGCACGCCGCGCTTGCCGCGGGGCTTACCCCGATCGTCTGCATCGGCGAGAGCCTGGAAGAGCGCGAGACCGGCAAGACAGAGGCCGTCCTCGACGTGCAGATCCGCGAGGGGCTGAAAGGGGTGGACGACATCTCCAAGATCGTCATCGCCTACGAACCCATCTGGGCGATCGGCACGGGCAAGACGGCCACGGCGGAACAGGCGAACGAGACGATCGGCTTCATCCGCAAGACCTGCGCGGAAGTGTTCTGCCCGAAGTGCGCGGAGAAAGTGCGCATCCAGTACGGCGGCAGCATGAACGCGAAGAACTGCAAGGAACTCATGGCGATGCCCGAGATCGACGGCGGCCTGATCGGCGGCGCGTCCCTCAAAGCGGAAGATTTTTCCGTCATCGTCCATTACAACAAATAAGCGGCCGCGCTCCGAGAGGGCGCATCGCAAAGCCGCCGAACGGCAATAAAAAACATCCCGCAAGATCTTGCGGGATGTTTTTTGTCGTGGATAGGGGACGGATCAGTTTTTGTTCTCGACGTAGGAATGGATCGCCTTGACGATGAACGTCTGCTCCGCTTTGGACAGCTTGCTGAAATCGACATAGAAGTTTTGCAGCGTCTTGTTGTCCGTATAGACATAGTTATTGTCATTGTCGGCTTTGCCGAGCAGATAGTCGGTCGAGGTATTGAAGATATTCGAAATCTCGATGACCTGCTCGAAGGTCGGACGAGAGCGGCCGATCTCCCAGCTGCTGACCGTCGACTGCTTGACGCCGAGCCGCTCAGCCAGTTCACATTGAGTCGTGTCGTTCTCTTTGCGCAGAGTCTTTAAAATTTTTGCAAACATAACCATTGTATCCATCCGATGCGCTGAATTTTAAGATGCGAGAGCATTTTAATACACCGGGATCTGCAGAAGAATAGAGGAACTCATCTTTTGGCAAACCGTAAAAATCCTGTCAGCCCCATAAGTATTCGCCGAAGAGTATCTTACCTACATACCCCACCATATCGCTCATTTTTTGTAATATCATATTATTCTTTTGTTTCATATTAACAGTTTTTGTTGGATTTGTCAAGCTGAGGGTGATTTGCCAAATCGGCATATGTTTCCATACAATCGAATTGAAAACGTCGATTATTTTCCCGTACCGCGCGGCAAAATGCCGCGTCGCGTCCGCCAAAAACGCGGTAAAAACGTGCCTGTATCCAAAGCCGAAAGCGTCGGCATAAAAAACTTGAAATGGTATATCTGCGTGCTTGCCAATTTTTGAAAAATGCGATATAATATTGTACGAAAAGAATGTACGCGAGGTATCTGTACAATGAAAAAACCGTATGCGATCATCATCATGGACGGCTATGGCATCAGCCCCGAGACCAAGGGGAACGCGATCGCCCTCGAAGGCAGCCCGAACGTGCGCCGCTATGCGGCGGAGTATCCGTCGTCGCAGCTGGGCGCGAGCGGCATGAGCGTCGGCCTGCCGGACGGCCAGATGGGCAATTCGGAGGTCGGGCACCTGAACATGGGCGCCGGCCGCATCGTCTATCAGGAGCTGACCAAGATCACGAAGGAGATCCGCGACGGCGAGTTTTTCCGCAATGAAGCGCTGCTCGCCGCGATGGAAAACGCAAAGAAGAACGGCAAGAAGCTGCACATCTGGGGGCTTCTTTCCGACGGCGGCCTCCACAGCCACAACACTCATCTCTACGCGCTGCTCGAAATGTGCAAAAAGGAGGGGCTCGATCGGGTCTACGTCCATTGCTTTATGGACGGGCGCGACGTGTCGCCCACTTCTGGCGCGGGGTTCGTCCGCGATCTGCAAGACGAGATGAAGAAGATCGGCGTCGGCAAAGTCGCTTCGGTGTGCGGCCGTTATTACGCGATGGACCGCGACAATCGCTGGGAGCGCGTTGTCCAAGCGTATGAAATGCTTACGCTCGGCAACGGCATCGCGGCGGAGGACCCCGCGGCGGCGATCGAGGAGTCGTACGGCAAAGACGTGACGGACGAGTTCATCCTCCCGACCAACGTCGTGGAAAACGGCGCGCCGGTCGCTCTGGTCGAGAAAGGGGACAGCGTGATCTTCTTCAACTTC
>DXFD01000085.1 GCA_019114625.1 Candidatus Borkfalkia faecigallinarum
GACAAAAAACTTCCGCAAGACGAGGGACGCCGCGCTCAAATTCGAGTTCACGCAGCTGCCGTGGATGGTCATCAAGTCGGGCAGTATCAAGGTGCGTGGCGTGGACATCCGCGATGTGCCGCTCTCTGAACTTATGGACAAAATCAGCATGGTGTTCCAGCGCGTGTACCTGTTTGCCGACACCGTCTATAACAACATCGCGATGGGCAGACCGACCGCCACAAAAGATGAAGTGGAGGAGGCAGCGAGGAAGGCGCGTTGCTATGACTTTATCATGAATCTGCCTCAAGGGTTCGATACCGTCATCGGTGAGGGCGGAGCCTCTCTTTCGGGCGGTGAAAAACAGCGCATTTCCATTGCGCGGTGTATCTTAAAGGACGCGCCCATCGTCATTCTGGACGAGGCGACGGCGAGCGTCGATCTCGACAACGAACGGCACATTCAGGAGGCAATCACCGAACTTGTACGGGGCAAAACTTTGCTCGTCATCGCGCACCGCTTAAACACCATCCGCGCGGCGGATAAAATTGTCGTCGTGTCCGAGGGGAAGATCGCCGAACAGGGCACGCACGAACAGCTCTTAAAGCGCGGCGGCCTTTACAGCCGCTTCGTATGCCTGCGCGCGCGGCAGCGCGCGGAAGGATAAACGCGGGGAACTCGTTTGCAGACAGCGCCGTGCGGGCGGGCCGTCAGGTCCGCCCGCACGGCGCGTTTGCGGCGGAAACGGAAAGGTTGGCGGCGGCGGGAGAGGGCGGCCGCGGGGGCGGCGGATCTCTGCGGGGTTTTTTACAAAATGTGCAGGCGGGGTAAAATAAATTTACAAATGTTTGCGGGTGTGGTATAATAAGAAGGCGAAAAAATACGCGGAGGCGGAAATGCAGAGAGTTCGCGTCACGCTGCGGCTGGCGGCGGACGGGCAAGAAGAGATCCTGGAGGCGTCCGGCGAACTGGCGGCGGACGAGCGGGGGCGCACGGTACAGTTCGGCTCGGGCGAGGCGCGCTATGCCGTTTCCGTGGCGGAGACGGTGCGCATCGAGCGGCGGGGAGGGCTGTCGTACGCGCTGGAACTGGATCCGCTGGCGGAAACGGAAGCGATCCTCTCCACGCCCTACGGCTCGCTGCCGGCGCGGGTGCGCACGGCCGCCGTCGAGCGCGAGGAGCTGGAAAGCGGCCTGCGCGTCGCCGCGGAATACGATCTGATCCTGGGCGCGTATGTACAGCGCCGGAGCGTGGAATTCATGTTCGAAGGCGCGGACTGTTTGTTTTCGTAAATCGGGATAAGGAGGGAGTTTATGGAAATCGTTTACTGCGGCCATTCCTGTTTTCTGCTGAAAACGGAAGCAGGCACGCGCATCGTGACCGACCCGTATACGGGCGTCGGCTACGAGATGGCGCCCGTCGCGGCGGATTACGTGACGTGCAGCCATTTTCATTTCGATCACGGTTACACCGAGGGCGTGCGGGGCGCGCGCGAGGTGATCGCGGGCGCGGGAGAATTTGTGCGCGGAGACGTGAAGATCGAGGGCTTTGCGGCCTTTCATGACGACGTCGGCGGCAAAAAGCGCGGGGCGGATACCGTCTACGTGTTCGAAGCGGACGGCCTGCGCGTGTGCCATATGGGAGACATCGGCGAGCCGTGCACGCCGGCGCTGGCGGAAAAACTCGGGAAGATCGACGTTCTTCTCGTTCCCGTCGGCGGAACGTATACGGTGGACGCGAAGGGCGCGCTGGAATACATCGGGGCGATCGCGCCGCAGGTCGCCGTGCCCATGCATTACCGCAGCCGCGGCTGCACGCTCGACATCGACCCCGTCGACGTGTTCGTGCGGGAGGCGGAAAAGACGCGGGAAGTCGTGTTCGCGCACGGCTCTTCGCTGCAGGGGGTCGGGCCGTACCGCGGCAAAATCGTCGTTTTGGAGAGAGTGAATCATGGATGAGGCAAAACTTTTGCGGGACTTTGAACCCGTATACGAGTATCTGGACGGGCACAACATATACGAAGTACGGAATCTGGCGCGCGCCTTCGGCATCAATTCGCCCACGTCGGAAAAGAAGCACGCGCTGATCGTGCGGCTGATCGGCGTGGCGTCCGGCATGGCGCCGCCCGAACAGCGCAGCAACAAGGGGGCGCGCGTCAAGGCGAGCGACGCGTCCGCCGAGCGCGTCGCCAAGGTGCGCTCGCTCATCGAAGAGTGCGCCGCGCAGCTCGTGTATCCTCCGGCCGGGGAGCCGCCCCGCCTCGAATTCCACGATGCGGATCCGGCGCGGCGCGGGTACGGCGAGCGGTGCCTGCTCGGCATGGTGGAGACCAACGGCCGCGGGCCTGCGTTTTTGCGCGCGGCGGACGGCTCTTCTTCCGAATCCGATCCCGTCATTTCCGAAAAAAAGGTGCGCGCGTACCGCCTGCGGGACGGCGACCTGATCAGCGGCTATGTTTCCGCCGAAAAGGGCGGGCCGGCCGAAATGACGGAATTCAGCGCGGTCAACGGCGCGCAGCCGCTGTTCATCGAGCGCCCGCTGTTCGACGAACTGCCCGCCGTGTACCCCGAAGAGCGCGTGCCGCTCGGGACGGGGGGAAACGCGGCGCTGTGCGCGGCCGATTACCTGTGCCCCGTCGGCAAGGGGCAGCGCGCGATGATCTGCGGGCGGCCCGGCACGGGCAAATCGCTTTTGGTGCGAGAGGCGGCCGCGAGCGTGCAGAGGGCCATGCCCGAGGCGGAACTGCTCTTCATCCTGCCGGCCTTCCGGCCCGAAGAGGAGACCGAACTGCGCGAGATGTTCCCGCGGGCGGCGGTGCTCGCCTGCGCCTACGGGCGGCCGGCGGCCAACTTCGCCAGGAATGCGAAATTGCTCGCCGAGCGGGCGAAGCGCGTGGCCGAGAGCGGCAGGGACGTCGTTTTGCTGGTCGATTCGCTCGACGCGCTGGCGCGCGTGTTCCGCGAAGCGCCCGCGCAGAACGCCGTTTACGAGTGCGAAAAGCTGTTTACGGTCGGGCGGCAGCTGCGGGGCGCCGGCTCCGTCACCGTGCTGGCGGTCGCGCCGGACGAGGCGGGGGAGATCGCGCAGGCCTGCGCCGGGGCGGCGAACGCGGTGCTGTACCTGGCGGAAGAAGTAGCCGCGCCGGGCGTGTATCCCGCCATCGATTTTTTCCGCTCGGCGACGCGGCGCGCGGAAACGCTGCTGCGCGAAGAGGAGGCGGCGTTTGCGCGCACCCTGCGCGAAACGCTGGCGGACGAAGGCGCGGCGGCGATGCTGCGGCGCGCGCAGGAAGGGCCGCAGAACTGAAAGGACGGGGGCGTCCCCGGACGAAGGAGAAAGGAACGTGAAATACTGGATCGGGATCGATTTCGGCGGCATGAGCGTGAAGGCGGGCGTGTTCGACGAAAAGAACAATCTGCTCGCCAAAGACGCGGCGGCGACCGCCAAAGAAGACGGGTACGAGGCGACCGTGCGCAAGACGGCGCAGCTCGTGCGCGCGCTCTGCGCGAAGGCCGGCGCGGGGCAGGGATGCCTCGCCGCGGTGGGCATGGGTACGCCGGGCGTCATCGACGGCGCGGCCGGCATGGTCGTGCGCTGGACCAATTACGACTGGTCGGACAAGCCCTTTGCGGCCGACCTTTCGCAGGCGCTGGGGGTGCCCGTGCGCATTTCCAACGACGCAAACGTCGCCGCGCTGGGCGAAGCGAAGTTCGGCGCGGGGCGCAGCTACCGCGACAGCATCCTCCTCACCCTCGGCACGGGGGTGGGCAGCGGCATCATCCTCGGCGGGAAGATCCTGGAAGGCAGCGGCGGGGGCGGCGGCGAGGCCGGGCACATGACCATCGTGGTCGGCGGCGTGCCCTGCCCGTGCGGGCGGCGCGGCTGTTTCGAGCAGTACGCTTCCGCGACGGCGCTCATCCGCGATACCAAGCGGGCGATGTTCGAGCATAAAAATTCCGGGATGTGGGAGATGGTCGGGCGCGACATCGAGCGCGTGGACGGCCGCACGGCGTTTGCCGCGGCCGAGGCCGGGGACGCCGCGGGCAGAGAAGTGGTCAAAAACTACGTCATGTACCTGTCCGAAGGCATCCTCAACCTCGCCAACATCTTCCGCCCCGAGGCAATCATCGTCGGGGGAGGCGTTTCGGGCCAGGGCGAAAACCTGCTGCGGCCCGTCCGCCGCTATGTGGGCGAACGGCTGTACATAGACTGCGAACGCATCCCCTTTGCGATCGTGCGCGCGGCGCTGGGCAACGACGCCGGCATCTGGGGCGCTTATGCCCTGGCGCGCGAGGCATGACGGGCGGCGGCGCGGGCGGCGAGGTTCGTGCATTGAAGTGGTTTCGGGGCAGACAGAAAAAACTGGGCGCGGCGCTGGGCAGCGGCGGGGCGAAGGGAATGGCGCATCTGGGCGTCATCCAGGCCCTGGCCGAACGCGGCGTCGCGTTCGACGCCGTGGCGGGGACGTCGGCGGGGGCGCTCGTCGGCGCGCTGTATGCCAGGGGGTATACCCCGCGCGACATCGGCGAGCTGCTCGCGCGGCTCGATTATAAAAACATGGCGCTGTCCGTCCTGCTGTCCAAGAGCCTCGACCCCGTCCGCGCGCTGCTCGACGACGTTCTCGGGCAGAGCGAATTTCCGGACCTGCGGCTGCCGTTTGCGGCGGTCGCCACCGACGCGGAAAATGGCGAAGAGGCGGTGCTTTCCGCGGGGAACGTGGCGCGGGCGGTGCTTGCCTCCTGCGCGATGCCGCCCTATTTCCGGCCCGTCGCCGCGGACGGGCGGCGGCTGGTCGACGGCGCGTTCGTCAACGCGGTTCCCGGCGACGTCGCCCGCGCGCTGGGCGCCGATTTCGTGATCGGCGTGGCGCTTTCTCCGGCGGAACGCTACCGCGAAACGACGTTCGCGGCGGCGGACGGAACGCTCGTGCGGGCGGAGCAGGCGGGTTTTGCGGCCTGCGACATCCTGCTCGAACCCGACCTTTCGGCCTATTCCGCGACGTCGGTGCTCAGCGGGGCGCAGATGTTCGACATCGGGTATGCCTGCGCCGAGGCGCGCGCCGACGAGATCGTGCGGGCGCTGCGGGAGAGGCGGATCCCGCTGCGGAGCTGAGCGGAAGGGGGGAGCGGATGAAGAAGGCGTTTTCGGAAGCCGCGGCCGTGCGGCGCGGCAGAACCGTGCCCCGGCGCGCGATCGCTCTGGCGGCGGCCGCGCTGCTGCTGACGGCGGCGGTGCTCGTCGATTTGCTCGTGTTCCCTCTGCGCTTTCTGATCGCGCCGCTGCCCGCCCTGGCGGAGCGGGGCACGGGAGAGATGCGCGTCCACTTCATCGACGTGGGACAGGGCGACAGCGCGCTGATCGAATTCCCGGACGGGCGGACGATGCTCGTCGACGGCGGAGACGGGTCGGACGCGGCCACTGCCGCCGTCGTTTCCGAGATGCGCGCGGCGGGCCTGCGGCGGCTGGATTACGTGCTGCTGACGCACGCGGACGCGGACCATGCCGGCGGACTGGCCGAGATCGTTTCGCTGTTCGGGGCGGAAACGGCGTTCATGCCGCCCGTTGAAGGGGCGGCGGAAGGGACGGCCTTCGGCGACTTTTACCGGGCCGCCGCCGACGCCGGCGCCGAGGTGCGCCTGTCGCAGATGTACGAGGCGATTTTGCCCGCGGACGAAACGTATTTCTATTATTTGCTCTTTCTGGCGCCGCTTTCGCCGCAGATCGGAAGCAGCGCTTACAACGCCGGCGACGAAAACGAAGCGTCCGCCGTCGTCTGGCTGGAATACGAGGGGCGCAGCCTGCTGCTGACGGGCGACGCGGGCGAGGAGACGGAAGAACGGCTGGTCCGGCTGGCGGAAACGCTTGGAGACGAGGCCTTTTCCTTCCCTGCACAGGCGGCATGGGGCGAAGTGACGCTCGCGCCCGACCTGGCTTCTCTCGATTTTCTCAAGGCGGGGCACCACGGCAGCTCTTCTTCGACGGGAGAAGCGCTTCTGCGGATGACGAGCCCCGGGGCCGTGTTTTTCAGCGCGGGCGCGGGGAACGGATACCTGCACCCCTCGTACCGCTGCATCGAGCGCGTGCGGGAATGCGTGCCCGACGCGGAGATCTACCGCACGGACGAGCAGGGGACCCTGTTGCTGACCATCCGCCCGGGCGGCGATTACGCCGTCACGTACGGCGGTTTCTGAGACCAAACGGAGGATTTTTATGCTGCAATGGATGACGAGCGGCGAGTCGCACGGCCGCGCGCTCACGGCCATCGTCGAGGGGCTCCCTGCCAACCTCGAGGTGGACAAAGAGGAGATCGACCGCTACCTGGCGCTGCGCCAGAGCGGGTACGGGCGGGGCGCCCGGCAGAAGATCGAGAGCGATCGGGTCGAGATCGTTTCGGGCGTGCGCGACCGCAGGACGCTGGGCAGCCCTGTGTGCCTGCAGATCGTCAACCGCGATTACGCCAACTGGGAAGCGTACATGTCGCCCTACGGGGCGGATACGTCCGCGCGGCGGCTCACCCGCGTGCGGCCCGGCCATGCCGACCTGACCGGCCTGCGCAAGTTCGCGCAGACGGACGCGCGCAACATCCTGGAACGCGCCTCCGCCCGCGAGACAGCCGCGCGCGTCGCGGCGGGCACGCTGGCCCGCATGTATCTGCGCGCGCTGGGCATCGAGGTCACGGGGTACGTGCGCGAAGCCGCCGGCGTGGCGGACGAGCGGGAGTACACCTTCGAAGAGGCAGCCGCCACCCATTCGCGCCCGCTGTTCATGCCCGACGAGGCGCTGATGCGCCGCGCGATGGAGAGCATCGACCGCATCAAGGAAGAGAAGGATACCGCCGGCGGCATCGTCGAGATCCGCGTGCGGGGCGTCAAGAGCGGCTTCGGCAGCTGCATGAGCTACGGCGAAAAACTGGACGGGCGCCTCGCGGGCGCGGTGATGAGCGTCCAGGCCGTCAAGGGCGTCGAGATCGGGCTGGGCTTTGCGGCGGCGCGCCGCCGCGGCAGCGCCGTTCACGACGAGATTTACAGCGAAAACGGCCGCTTCGTCCGCCATACCAACAACGCGGGCGGCATCGAGGGCGGCATGTCCAACGGCGAGGAGATCGTGCTCCGCGCCGCCATGAAACCCATCCCCACGCTGATGCGCGGGCTGAACACCGTCGATTTCGAGACGGGCGAGGCCTGCCGCGCGGCGACCGAGCGCAGCGACGTGTGCGCCGTGTGCGCCTGCGAGATCATCGTCGAGAGCACGGTGTGCTTCGCGCTCGCGCAGGCGGTGTCGCAGCGGCTGGGGGGCGACAACATGGAAGAAGTGAAGGCGCGCTACGATCTGCTGCCGTAAAAAATACGGGAGCGCGGCCGCGGGCATGCGGAGAACGGAAGACGCGGGCGCGCTGCCGGCGCGGCAGAGCGGCGCCGGGGATCGGAGCGGGAACAGACAACCGCGCCCCTGCCGGCGCGGAGAAAACGGAAGACGCGGGCGCGCGGGAAAGGCCGCGTGCCGAAGTAAACGAAGAAACGCGCGCCGCCGGCGCGCGGAGAGGAAGAAGATGCAGACCATCGCACTGAACACGAAATCGAGGCCGAGCACGGTGCTGTGCGGCGCGGGCGCGGCAAAACAGCTGGATACTATTCTGGACGGGAAAGACGTTTTCGTCGTTACAGACGAAAACGTGTACGGGCTGTATAAAGATTTTATAGCGGAAAATTTCGGCGGCGCGCCCGTTTGCGTGCTCCCTGCGGGGGAGCGCCACAAAAACCGCCGTTCCCTGTTTACGATCCTCGACAAAATGCTGCAGGCGCGCCTCAGGCGCAACAGTACGCTCGTTGCCTTCGGCGGCGGCGTCGTCGGAGACATGGGAGGGTTGGCGGCGTCCCTGTATATGCGCGGCATTCATGCGGTGCAGGTGCCTACGACCCTTCTGGCGCAGGTGGATTCCTCCGTGGGAGGGAAAACGGCGATCGACCACCGCGGCGTAAAAAACGTGATCGGCACGTTTTATCAGCCCGAATACGTGGTATGCGACCCGCTGTTTTTGCGCACCCTTCCGCAGCGTGAATTGAAGTGCGGGCTGGGCGAGATCATTAAAACGGGCGCGCTCGACGCCAAAATTTTAGATAAGCTCGAACGGAACGCGGAAAGGTTTTTCGACTTTTCTTTTCTGGAAGAGATCACGGCCGATTGCGTCCGGTTTAAGGCGGGCGTCGTGGAAAAGGACGAATGCGAACGGAGCGGACTGCGCAAGTGCCTCAATATGGGGCATACGACGGGGCACGCGCTCGAACTCTTTTATAAAAGGCGTTCGCACGGGGAATATGTGCTCATCGGCATGCTGCTGGAAAGCTATATCGCGGAAAAATTCGACATATGCGCACACGATTATGCCGAAGAGCTGCGCGCGCTGATCGGGAAGGTCTTAAAGCGCGTGCCGCGCTTTGAAAACATCGCAGAGGCCGCGGGCCTGGCGCTGTACGACAAGAAAAATCAGGGCGAAAACGAGGTCTCTCTCATTTTGCCCGCGAAACGCGGTGAATTTGCCGAACTCAGACTGACCGACGAAGATTATATCGGTTCTGTCGAGGAGATCGCCGGAGGGCTTGCATGAAGATATTGCCGAGAACAAATTTTACGGGAGAATTTTCCATTCCCGGCGATAAATCGATCACCCACCGCGCGATCATGTTCAATGCCGTCGCGGAGGGCGAGGCGGATATAACGGGCGCCCTTCTCGGGGAGGACTGCCTTTCCACGGCGGCGTGTATGCGCGCGCTCGGCGCAACGGTGGAAACAGACGGGGAGCGCATACACATCTGCGGGGCGGAAACATTGCGGGACGCTTCGCTCGACTGCGGCAACAGCGGCACGACCATGCGCCTGCTGATGGGGCTGGCCGCGGGCCGCGGCGTGCACGTGCGGCTGACGGGGGACGCCTCCCTTTCCTCCCGCCCGATGGAGCGGGTGGCGGCGCCGCTGCGCCTTTTGGGGGCGGACATCGCCACGGAAGGCGGCCGGGCGCCCGTCGAGGTGCGGCCCGCCCGCCTGCAGGGCTGCCGGGTGGAGACCAAAGTCGCCAGCGCGCAGGTCAAGAGCGCGCTCATCCTCGCCGCGCTGGGCGCGGAGGGGGAGACGGTCGTCTGCGAGCCGCTGCTCTCGCGCGACCATACCGAGCGCATGCTCGCGGCGATGGGCGCCCGCATCCGCGCCGACGGGTGCGAGGTGCATGTGCAGAAGAGCGGACTGCGCGCGGCGGACGTGCGCGTCCCCGCGGACATTTCCAGCGCCGCCTATTTCATGGCCCTGGGCGCGCTGCGCGGCGAAACGCTGTGCAGAAACGTGGGCGTCAACCCCACCCGCGCGGGCATTTTGCGGGTATTTAAGGCCATGAACGTGCAGTTTTCGCTGGAAAACGAGCGCACCGTGTGCGGCGAACCGGTCGCCGACATCCGCGTGAAGAAGTCGCCGCTGCGCGCGGTCTCCTTCGGGCGGGAATGGATGCCCTCGCTCATCGACGAGTTGCCCGTCATCGCGCTGCTGTGCGCCTTTGCCGAAGGCGAGAGCGTGATCACGGGGGCGGAAGAGCTGCGCGTGAAGGAGAGCGACCGCATCGCCACCACCGCGGAGATGATCGCGGCGCTGGGCGGCGACTGCACGGCGACGGCGGACGGGTTCGTCATCCGCGGCAAACGCGCGCTGGAAGGCGGGAACGTGCGCTCGCACAAGGATCACCGCATCGCCATGAGCGGGGCGGTGGGGCTGGCCGCGAGCGCGCGCGGCGGGGAGATCGAGGACGCGGAGTGCGTGAACATCTCCTTCCCGCGGTTTTACGACCTGCTCGGCTGAGCGGGCGGCGCCGGGCAGCTGCCGCCGAAAGCCGGAACGCCGCCGGGCACCGGAACGCGGGGCGGGCCGGACCGGCGCGCGCCCTCTGACATACGACAATAAGGAGAGACCATTCATGCTGAAACTGGCAGTCATCGGAAAGGATGTTTCCAAATCGGACAGCGCCAAAATGCACACCTTCGACATGCGCGGGCTGGGGAGCGACTGCTCGTACGAGCTCATTTCCTGCCCCGCCGAACAGTTCGACGCGCAGGCGGAGCGGCTGCTGCGCGAGTACGACGCCTTCAACGTGACCATCCCGTACAAACTGACGGTCATCCCGCACCTGAAGCGGCTGGAAGGGGACGCGGCGGTGTTCGGCGCCGTCAACACGGTGGTCGGAGGCGTCGGCTACAACACCGACGGGCTCGGGTTCTCGCTCATGCTCGAAAACAGCGGCATCGACCCCGCCGGCCGGCGGGTGCTGGTGCTCGGCGCGGGCGGCGCGGGGCGCAGCGTCGTCAAAAAACTGCTCGACGCGGGCGCTCAGGTCGAGGTATACGACCTGAACCGCGACAGCGCCGCCGCCGTGTGCGCGGAATTTTCCGGGGCGCGCGCCCTGGACGCGGTCGTGCCCGAAGACCGCTTCCTGATCGTCAACGTCACGGGGGTCGGGATGCATAAGACGGAGGGGATCTCGCCGGTGGGGGCGGACGTTCTGGCGCGGTGCGAGGCCGCGGTCGACCTCATCTATTACCCGCGCAAGAGCGAATTTCTGCGCATCGCCGAATCGCTGGGCAAACCCATCGTCAACGGCGAGGGGATGCTCTTTTACCAGGCGTATTACGCCGACTGCATCGTGCTCGGCCGCACGCCGCGCGCGGAGGAGGCGAAGGCGCTGTTCGAACAGTACAGGGAGGTATACAAGGGATGAAACTGCTCATTCTCAACGGGGTCAACCTGAACAGGACGGGGCTGCGCGAGCCGGGCGTGTACGGCACGCAGACCCTCGAAGACATCAACCGCGAGATCGCGGCGTTCGCGAAAAAGCGGGGCATCGACTGCGAATTTTTCCAGAGCAATCTCGAAGGGGAGCTGTGCACGAAGATCCACGAAACGGACGCCGACGGCATCGTGCTCAACGCGGGCGCGTTCACCCATTACAGCTACGCCCTGCGCGACGCGATCGCCTCCGTCTCCACGCCCGTGGTCGAGGTGCACATGTC
>DXFD01000086.1 GCA_019114625.1 Candidatus Borkfalkia faecigallinarum
CCGCGCGGTGCGCGAAGTGTTTGTCAACCTGTACGAAAAGGGGCTCATCTACCGCGGCGACCGCATCATCAACTGGTGCCCCGGCTGCAAGACCGCCCTCTCCGACGCGGAAGTGGAGTACAGCGAGGACGCGTCCTTCTTCTGGCACCTCAAATACCCCGTCAAGGACAGCGACGAGTTCATCGTCGTCGCGACGACCCGCCCCGAAACGATGCTCGGCGATACGGCCGTCGCCGTCAACCCCAAGGACAAGCGGTACGAGCATATGGTCGGCAAGACGCTCGTTCTCCCGCTCGTCGGGCGCGAGATCCCGATCATCGCCGACGACTACGTCGATCTGGAGTTCGGCTCGGGCGCGGTGAAGATCACGCCCGCGCACGACCCCAACGACTTCGAGGTCGGCCTGCGGCACGGGCTGCCCGTCATCCGCGTCATGAACGACGACGGCAGCATGAACGCCGAAGCGGGCGTCTATGAGGGGCTGGACCGCTTTGCCGCGCGCGAAAGGATCGTCGAGGATCTCCGAGCCTGCGGCGCGCTCGTCAAGATCGAGCCCTATTCGCACAACGTCGGGCATTGCTACCGCTGCAAGAGCACGGTCGAACCCATCGTCTCCAAGCAGTGGTTCGTGCGCATGGAGCCGCTCGCCCGCCCCGCGATCGACGCGGTCGCGCGCAACAAGATCAAATTCACGCCCGACCGCTTCTCTAAGATCTATTTCAACTGGATGGAGGGCATCAAGGACTGGTGCATCTCCCGCCAGCTCTGGTGGGGGCACCGCATCCCCGTCTGGTATTGCCGGGACTGCGGCGAGGTCATCTGCTCCAAGACCGACCCGACCGAATGCCCGCACTGCCACGGGAAGGATCTTTGGCAGGACGAGGACGTGCTGGACACCTGGTTCTCCTCGGCGCTGTGGCCCTTCTCCACCCTCGGCTATCCGGACAAGACCCCCGACTTCAACTATTTCTATCCGACGGACGTGCTCTCCTGCGGCTACGACATCATCTTTTTCTGGGTCGCCCGCATGATCTTCTCGGGCATCGAGCACACCAAGAAGGTGCCCTTCCGCGACGTCTTGCTGCACGGCATCGTGCGCGACGAGCAGGGCCGCAAGATGTCCAAATCGCTGGGCAACGGCATCGACCCGCTCGAAGTCATCGACGAGTACGGCGCCGATTCGCTGCGCTTCTCGCTGATCACGGGCGTCGCGCCCGGCAACGACAGCCGTTACAGCAAGAGCAAGGTGGAAGCGGCGCGCAACTTCATGAACAAGGTGTGGAACGCCTCCCGCTTCGTCCTGATGAACGCGGAAGGGGTGGAGATCCCGCCCATGTCCTCCGTCAAGCTCGCCCCCGCCGATAAATGGATCGTCTCCCGGCTGGAAAGCTGCATCAAGGAAGTCACCCTCAACATGGGCAAGTTCGAGCTGGGCATCGCTGCCGGCGCGCTGTACGACTTCCTGTGGAGCGACTTCTGCGACTGGTACATCGAACTGTGCAAGAGCGCGCTCTACGGCGAGGATCCCGTCAAAAAGGCGGCGACCCTCTCCGTGCTCGTGTTCGTGCTGGAAAATTCGCTCAAACTGCTGCACCCCTTCGTTCCATTCATCACCGAGGAGATCTATCGGAACATCCCCGGCACGCAGGGCAGCATCATGGTCGCGGACTTCCCGCGCTACAATTCCAAACTTTCCTATAAAAAGGAAGCGCGCGCGTTCGAGGGCGTCATGGACATCATCCGCGCCGTGCGCAACATCAAGACGTCCGTCGGCTGCCCGCCCGCCAAAAAGGTCAAGCTGTTCGTCTCGACCCCCAACCGCAGGCTGGTCTCCGCGAACGCCGGCTCCATCCTCAAGCTCGCCGGCGCAAGCTCGCTCGAATTTGTGGACGGCGCCGCCGCCATCCCCGAAAAGACGGTCTCGCAGGTCACCGAGGGCAGCACGGTCTTCGTGCCGCTGGGCGAACTGGTCGACGTCGGCAAGGAGCGCGAGCGCCTGCAAAAGGAGCTGGAGCGCGTCACGGGCGAGATCGCCCGCGCGGACGGCAAGCTCGCAAACCGCGGCTTCCTCGAAAAGGCGCCCAAAAACCTCGTCGAGGCGGAGCGCGCCAAACGCGACAAATTCATCGACATGAAGGGGAAGATCGAGCGGCAGATCGCCGAGCTCGACGGCTGATCTCCCGTGGCAGGCACAGTCGGACGCCGCCCGCAAATTTTGCGGGCGGCGTCCGCCGTATCGCGGCCGTATTCGCGGGCGGCGGCGTGGAAGATCTTGTCGAAAACTTTTTTACTTTTTTCGGAAAAATGCTTGACTTATAATAGGAAAAGTGCTATTATAACTAAGCTGTCGGTTGCGGCAGTACCCTTTCCTTTAGGCAAGGCTGTGAAGATTGACAACTGCATAACGAACGAAAGATAAGTACGAAAGGCAAGAAGAGTAAAGAAGAGCTAATTGGTTAATACGAAACGTATTTACAGAGTAAAGCCGAAAAGGCCGAACGCGAACAATTAGCCGAGTTGAAATTCGTATTAGAAGTATGAGGATAAGTAGACGAAAAAGATCAAGCTACAAAGA
>DXFD01000087.1 GCA_019114625.1 Candidatus Borkfalkia faecigallinarum
CGAGCGCACCGCGCTGAACTTTTTGCAGCGCATGAGCGGCATCGCCACCTATACGGCGAAGATGGCGGCGCTGCTCGCGGGCAGCGGCCTGCGGCTGGTCGACACCCGCAAGACCACCCCGAATATGCGCCTGTTTGAAAAATACGCCGTGCGCGCGGGCGGGGGCGGCAACCACCGCTACAACCTGTCCGACGCCGTCCTGCTCAAAGACAACCACATCGGCGCGGCGGGCGGGGTGCGCGCCGCCGTGCAGGCGGCGAAGGCGCACGCGCCCTTCACCGCCAAGATCGAGGTGGAGGCGGAGAGCGTCGACATGGCGCTCGAGGCGGTCGAGGCGGGCGCGGACATCGTCATGCTGGACAACATGAGCCACGACGCGATGAAGGAGGCGGTGCGCGCGATCGGCGGGCGGGCGCTCGTGGAGATCTCGGGCAACGTCACGGCGGAGAACGCGGCGCGGCTGAAGGATATCGGTGCGGATATCGTCTCCTGCGGGGCGCTCACCCATTCGGCGCCCATCCTGGACGTGTCTTTGAAGAACCTGCATCCGGTCGGGCGGGAGGTATGATCTTGCCGGAAGGGAAGCAGACTATGAGCGGGGAGGACCGCCGCCGGGCGATCGCGGGCCGCCTCGGCGCCGAGCCCGTCGCGGCATCCCGCCTGGCGGAGATGTTCGGCGTCTCCCGCCAGGTCATCGTGCAGGACGTGGCGCTGCTGCGCGCGGAAGGGGAGGAGATCCTCTCCACCAGCCGCGGGTACGTCCGCGCGGGCGGCGAGCGGCCGACGCGCGTGTTCAAAGTGCGGCACAGCGACGAGGAGGTGCAGGAAGAGCTGCAGCTTATCGTCGACGCGGGCGGGCGCGTGGAGGACGTGTACGTCTGGCACAAAGTGTACGGCAAGGTGCGCGCGGAGATGGGCATATCCTCCCGCCGCGAGGCGGAAGCGTTCATGCAGAAGATCCGCAGCGGCATCTCGGCGCCCCTCAAAAACATCACGGGCGGGTACCATTACCACACCGTCTCCGCCGCGGGCGAGGGGGTGCTGGACGCCATCGAGGAGAGCCTGCGCGCGCGCGGCTTCCTCGTCGCGCGAGAGGAATGAAGGGAAAGCGCTCCCCCTTATCCGCGCGCAATGGCGGGCGGGGCTTTTTCCGTTTCCCGCGCGCGATGAAAAAAAGCGGCGCCGCACGAGCGGGAAAAAGCGTTTTCCCGCCGCGCGCGGGAAAGAATGGGGAAAGGAGCGGGCGCATTCGCTTGACATCCGCCCGCTCCGCGTGTTACAATAGCGCTACAACCGAGATCGAACGTTGGAGGAGTAGCCGGCGCGCGCAGGCGCGCGGCAAGTCTACAATCGCATACCCCCTCGCCGGGGTATAGGCTTGTCTTAATTGGTGAGATTCACGGAAGGGCGCCGTCCGGGCGCGCAGCCGCATACTCCCCCGACCTGTTTTTTGTCGAATACGCCGTATGCGCAGAGCGCATACGGCGTTTTTCTCCTCGGCATACGGATACCGGAGGTGTACAGGCATGACTTTTTTTGACAAATCGTCGCAGGAGACGCTGTCCGCATTGCAGACGGACGCGGACCGCGGCCTGACCGACGAACAGGTGCAGGAACACGTCGCGCGCTACGGCCGCAACGAGTTCACGCGCGCGGGGCGCAAGTCGCTGCTGCGGCGCATCTGGGAGGCGTCCACCGAGCCCATGCTCATCCTGCTCTTCTTCGCGTGGCTGATCACGATCGCGGTCAACGCCGTCAGCGCCGCGCAGGGCGGGCATTTCGACTGGGCGGAGTGCGTCGGCATCCTCGTCGCCATCGCCATATCGGTCGTTTTGACCGTCGTGATGGAGGGCCGCAGCGCCAAGGCCTTCGACGAGCTGAACAAGATCAAAGAGGGCATCGAGATCAAGGTGGTGCGCGGCGGCATCGTGCAGTTCGTTCCCCAGCAGGAGCTGGCCGTGGGGGACATCGTCTATCTCGAAACGGGCAACAAGGTCGCCGCGGACGGCAGGCTGCTTGAAAGCGTGTCGCTGATGAGCGACGAATCCTCCCTCACCGGCGAATCGGCGCCCGTCGAAAAGGACGCATCTGCCGTCCTCGCGCCCGAAACGCCCGTCGCCGAGCGTGTCAATACCGTCTATTCCGGCTGCTTCATCACGGGCGGCACGGGCAAGATGGTCGTCACCGACGTCGGCGACGCGACGCAGTTCGGGCTCATCGCGCGCGAGATCCAGGGCGGCGACGAGGGCAAGACCCCGCTGCAGGAAAAGATGGCGCATCTGGGCAAGATCATCACTGTCATCGGCGCCGTCTGCGCGGCGCTCATCTTCCTCATCCAGCTCGCCTATATCCTCGCCGTCGGCAGCGACAACTACTTTGCCGACATCTCCGGCTACTTCATCGCGAGCATCGTGCTGATGGTCGCGGCGGTCCCCGAGGGGCTGCCCACCATCGTCGCCATCTCCCTCTCCATCAACATCGCGCGCATGGCGCGGGAGAACGCGCTGGTCAAAAAGATGGTCGCCAGCGAGACGGTCGGGTGCATCAACGTCATCTGCTCGGACAAGACGGGCACCCTCACCGAAAACCGCATGACCGTCGTCGACGTCTGGGCGGAGGGGGCGTTCTGCGATCTCTCCGCGCTGCACAGCCGCCCGATGCTGCAAAATTTCTGTCTCAACTCCACCGCCGACCTCTACGAGGACGCGGGCGCCGTCCGCTTCGTCGGCAACCCGACCGAGGGTGCGCTGCTCGTCGCGGCGGGCAAGTGCGGCGTCGACTACAAGCCGCTGCGCGAGGGGGCGGATATCGCCGACCTGTACCCCTTCTCGTCGGATGCCAAAAACATGACCTCCTGCGTGCGGGAGGGGGAGGGCTATGTCGTCTACACGAAGGGCAGCCCCGAAAAGATCCTCGCCCTCTGCGGCGTCGCGGGGGAGGAGCGCGCGCGCATCGAGGCGGGCATCGTCTCCCTGCAAAAGAAGGCGCGCCGCGTGCTCGCCTTCGCCCACAAGGCGGCCGCTTCCCGCCCCGCCTCGCGCGAGGACGCCGAGCGCGGCATGACCTTCGACGGCTTCGTCGGGATCGCCGACCCGCTGCGCGCGGAGGTCTACGACGCCGTCAGAACGTGCAAATCCGCCGGGATCGAGGTCAAGATGCTCACGGGCGACAACATCGTCACCGCCGCCGCCATCGCGGAGGAGCTGGGCATCCTCGGCGAGGACAGCCTCGCCGTCGAGGCGTCCTATCTCGAAAACCTGTCCGACGACGAATTTTCCAAGATCCTGCCCCGCGTGCGCGTCATCGCGCGCAGCACGCCCCTTCTGAAGATGCGCGTCGTCAAGGAATTGAAGGCGGAGGGCAACGTCGTCGCGGTCACGGGCGACGGCATCAACGACGCGCCCGCCCTCAAAAACGCGGACGTCGGCATCGCGATGGGCATTTCCGGCACGGAAGTTTCCAAAGAGGCGGCGGACATCGTCCTGCTCAACGACTCCTTCTCCACCATCGTCACGACGGTCAAGTGGGGCAGGGGCATCTATGAAAATTTCAAGCGCTTCATCCAGTTCCAGCTCACCGTCAACGTCGCGTCCGTGCTCACCGTGTTCCTCTGCACGGTCATCGGCCTGTTTATCGAGGGGTTCCGCTCTCCCTTCTCCGCGCTCGATCTCTTGTGGATCAACATCATCATGGACGGGCCGCCCGCCCTCACCCTCGGCCTCGAACCCATCCGCGACGATCTGATGAAGCGAAAGCCGACCGCCCGCAGCGAGAGCATCGTGTCCGCCGACATGATGGTGCGCATCGCCGTCAACGGCGTGTTCATGTGCGCCGTCTGCCTCGCGCAGATGTATTGGAACTTCCTCGGCGTGGCGGAGAATATGGTCGAGACGTCCGTCTTTACCCTGTTCGTGCTCTTCCAGATGTTCAACGCCTTCAACTGCCGCGAACTGGGGGACGAGAGCATCTTCCCCAACTTTTTCCGCAACCGCCTCACGCTCGCGGCGTTCGTCGTCTGCTTCGCGCTGCAGGTGGTCATCACGCAGTTCGGCGGGGGCGTGTTCGGCACCGTCCCGCTGGACGCGCTGTCCTGGCTGAAAGTGGCGGCGCTCGCCCTCTCGGTGGTCGCGCTGGACGAGGTCGTCCGCCTTGTCCGCCGCATCGCGCGCCGGGCGCGCGCCTGATCGCCGCGCTTCTTTTCATCGGCCGCGCGGCAGCGGCGCCTCCGCTATCCCGTCCGCGGCAGCGGCGTTTCCGCGATCCCGTCCGCGGCAGCGGCGCTTCCGCGATCCCGTCCGCGGCAGCGGCGCCTCCGCTTGTCCGGACCGCAGCCGCCGCGCATCTGCGCCTCGCGGGCGCGCCCTTGCACCGAATATTTCGCGGGAGAAAGGCAATTTTCGCTTTTCTCCCGTTTTTTGTTGCCTTTTTCCGAAAAATGTGCCACAATATTGAAAAAAGGAGGGGGGCTATGGAAGGACGAAAAAAGAAGAAGGGCTCGGGCGCCATCCGCGCGTTCTTTTCCTATTATAAGCCGCACCGCGCGCTGTTCGCGGTCGATCTGGTCTGTTCGTTCCTGATCGCCGTGTGCAACCTGTTTTACCCCGCCGTCGCGCGCATGATCATGAACGACCTCGTCCCGAACAAGGCGATAGCCCTCATCCTCGTCTGGGCGGGCGTGCTGCTCGCCGTCTATCTGTTCAAAGCGGCGCTCACCTATATCGTCGGCTACTGGGGGCATGTGCTCGGCGTGCGCATCCAGGCGGATATGCGCCGTCAGTTTTTCAGCCACGTCGAGCGCCTTCCCTTTTCCTATTTCGACGAGACGCGCACGGGCACGATCATGTCGCGCATCGTCAACGACCTGTTTGAAACGAGCGAGCTCGCCCACCACGGCCCGGAGGACACCTTCACCTCCTTCATCAGCATCGCGGGCGCGGTCGTCATGCTGCTCTTCGTCGACCCGTGGCTGGCGCTCATCGTCGCGCTGTTCGTGCCGCTGATGGTCCTCTTTGCGGTGAAGATGCGCGGCCGTATGCACGGCGCCTTTTCCCGCTCGCGCGAGAAGATCGCCGAAGTCAACGCCGAGATCGAATCCTCGGTCTCCGGCATCCGCGTCACCAAGGCGTACACCGCCGAGGAGCGGGAGGAGGAAAAGTTCGACGCCGCCAACGGCGCGTTCAAGCAGGCGCGCGCGGGCGCTTACCGCTACATGGGCATCTTCCAGGGAGGGATGGGGCTGTTCAACGACCTTCTCTACCTCATCGCCCTGCTCGCGGGCGGCCTGTTCTTCTGCTTCGATCGGGTCGACGGCGGCGACTTCACCGCCTTCATCCTGTATGTGACCATGCTGCTCACCCCCATCCGCACCCTCGTCAACCTGTTTGAACAGATCCAGGACGGCCTCGCGGGGTTCGGCAGGTTCCGCGAGGTGCTCGCCCTCCCCGAAGAGAGCGAGCCGGAGCACCCGCTGCCCGTCGCGCAGCTGCGCGGCGACGTCGAGTTCGACGACGTGTGCTTCTCTTATAAAAATAAGGAAAGCGGCGAGACGGCGGTGCTCGATCACCTCAGCTTCACCGTGCGCGAGGGCACGACGGTCGCGCTCGTCGGCCCGTCGGGCGGCGGCAAGACCACCGTCTGCCACCTCATCCCCCGCTTTTACGAGCTGGACGCGGGCGCCATCCGCATCGGCGGCATCGACATCCGCGACGTCACCCGCCGCACCCTGCGCCGCAGCGTCGGCATCGTCGCGCAGGACGTGTTCCTCTACGGCGGGAGCATCCGCGACAACATCGCCTACGGCGACCCGGACGCGGACGACGCCGCCGTCCTCGCGGCGGCCAAGCGCGCGGACATCCACGACTTCGCCATGTCCCTGCCCAAGGGGTACGACACGGAGGTGGGCGAGCGGGGCGTCAAGCTCTCGGGCGGGCAGAAGCAGCGCATCTCCATCGCGCGCGCCTTCCTCAAAGACCCGCCGCTGCTCATCCTCGACGAGGCGACCAGCGCGCTGGACAACGTCACCGAGCAGCAGATCCAGGATTCGCTCGCCGAGCTCTCGCGCGGGCGCACGACCATCGTCGTGGCGCACCGCCTCTCCACCGTGCGCGGCGCGGACGAGATCCTCGTGATTGAGGAGGGGAAGATCGCCGAGCGCGGCACGCACGAGCAGCTGCTCGCCCGCGGCGGCATCTACGCCGGCCTCTGGCGCGGCTGAAAAAGGATCGCGGCATTTGCGGCCGCCCGTCTTAAACGGGCGGCCTTTCGCATATGGATAGGGGGTGAAGATCGTTGTATTCCCGGGTCCCGGGCGGCGGGCGGAGCCCGGCCCGTTTGCGGTTTTGCGGGCGCGCGGCGTGTTTGCGGTTTTGCGGGCGCGCGGCGCTCTCGGATGGGCGCGCGGCGCTCTCGGATGGGCGCGCGGCGCGTTCGGATTGGCGGCCGCGCTGGTCGGCTCCGTCATCGGGGCTGGTTTTTTGTCGGGGGCGGAGCTCGTCCGCTTTTTCCCCGCGCAGGGCATCCTGCCGCACGCGGCCGTGGCGGCGGGGCTGTTTTTCCTCTGTTTTTGGATGTTGTACCGCGTGGGCGGGGCGTGCGGCGGATTTGCGGGGGTGCTCGCGCGGCTGGGCCGGGCGGGTCCGCTGCTGCGGGCGGCGCTGCTCGCCTCCTCCTTCGTGCTCTGCGCGGGGATGCTCGCGGGGCTGCATTCGCTCGCGCGCGAGGGCGCGGGCGTCGGCCTGTCCTTCCCTCTCCCGTCGCTGCTCGCGCTGCCGCTGCTGTACGGCCTGTCCGGGCGGGGGATGCGCGGGTTGTACGCGGCGGACGCCCTCCTCGTGCCGCTCATCCTGTTGTTCGTCGCCGCCAACGCGGGCGGCGCGCTGCGGTCGGTGCAGCCGGCTCCCGCGGGAGCGGCGTCCTCCCTGGCGGGCGTCTGCCTGTATGTGTGCATGAACGCCTTTCTCGCCGCGCCCGTCGTCTGCGACGCGGGCGCGGCGCGCGGGGCAGGCGGGGGCGCGGCGGGGTGCGCCCTCGCCGCGCTCCTGCTCGGCTTCTGCATCGCCGCCGTGGCGGGCGCCGTCGCCGGGACGGGCGCGGCGGACGCCGATCTTCCCTTCCTCGCCGCGCTGGGCGGCGGCCGCGCCGTGCGGCTGCTCTTCTGCGCCGTGTGCGCCTGCGCCATCCTCACCAGCCTCTTCTCCGCCTATTATCCGCTGCACAGGGCGGCGGAGTCCGCCCGCCGCCCCCGGCTCGCGCGCGCGGGTATCTGCGCCGCGGCGTTTTTGCTCTCGGCGGCGGGGCTGAGCGGGCTGGTCCGCTTCGTCTACCCGCTCGTGGGCGGGGCGGGGGTTGTCTTTTTTGCGCTGCTCCCGCGCGCCCTCTTCGGGCGGAAGAGGGCGCGCGCCCCGGCAACGCCCGCCGCACGGGAAAATTCCCTCGCCCCGGCAAAGCCCGCCGCGCGCGCCGATCGTATTCCGGCCGGCGGCGGGGCGGGCCCTCCGCGCGCGGCTATTTTTTGACGAGGATGCGCTCGGCGAGCGCGACGGGGGCGTACATGGCGGCCGCCAGCGCGCAGAGGATGACGGTGGCGGCCATCACGAGGTCTAAGCGGAACACCTGCCCGCCGTACACGATCAGATAGCCCAGCCCCGCCTTCGAGACGATGTATTCGCCCATGATCGAGCCGATCCACGCCATGCCCACGCACACTTTCAGCATCCCGATGAAGTCGGGCAGGGCGGAGGGCAGCACGAGTTTGGTCAGGATCTGCCGTTTGCTCGCGCCCATTGACCGCAGCAGCAGGATCTTGTTCTTGTCTGTGGCGAGGAATCCGCCCAGCATATTCAGCGTCGCCACGATGATGCCGACGAGCACCGTCATAAAGACGATCGACGCCGCCCCCGTGCCGAACCAGACGATGAGCACCGGCCCGAGCGCGATCTTGGGCAGCGAGTTGAGCACCACGATATACGGTTCGAGGATGCGCCGCGCCCGCTCGCTCCACCAAAGCAGCAGGGCGATGGCGGTGCCGAGCGTGACCGCGATCGCAAATCCCGCCAGCGTCTCCCAGAGCGTCGTGCCGATGTGGTAGAACAGCGACCCGTCCGCCGCCAGTTCGGCGATCGTGCGCGCGATGCGGGAGGGGGAACTGATGATGAAGGGGTCCACCCACTGCATCGCGGCGACCAGTTCCCAGATCCCGAGCAGCGCAAGCAGCAGCCCGATGCGGGAGACGCCGACCAACCCGTCCTCCCGTCTGAGCCGCCGCAGGTATTTTTGATGCTCCGCCGAGGGGGCGGGCTTTTGTTCTCTCTTCATACGTTCAGCTCCTTCCAAAGTGTTTCGAACCACCCGCCGAAGCGCGGGTCCTCTCTGCGCCGCAGCGGCGCGATGTCGCCGAAGCCGGGCGCGTGCGCGGCAACGACGCGCGCCGGCCGCGCGCTCAGCACCAGGATCCGGTCCGCGACCGAGATCGCCTCCGAGATGTCGTGGGTGACGAGCAGCGCCGTCTTTTTTTCGCTGCGGATGATGTGGTACACGTCGTCGCACACGTTCAGGCGCGTCTGGTAGTCGAGGGCGGAGAAGGGCTCGTCGAGCAGCAGGATGTCCGGGCTGGCGGCGAGGGTGCGGATGAGCGCGGCGCGCTGCCGCATCCCGCCCGAAAGGCGGTCGGGGTATTGCTTCAAAAACCCGCCCAACCCGTACTTTTCGGCGAGCGCGAGCGCGCGCCGCGCCGCCTGCGGCGAGCGGTCGCGGCGGATCTCCAGCGGCAGCAGGATGTTCTGTTCCACCGTCCGCCAGGGGAAAAGTTCGTCCCTTTGCAGCATATAGCCGAACCGCCCGGCGCCCTGTTCGCCGCCGCGCACGCGGATGCTCCCGGAGGAGGGGGCGATCAGTCCCGCCGCCAGCGAGAGCAGCGTCGTCTTGCCGCAGCCGGACGGGCCGATCACGGCGATAAATTCTCCCTCCTCCACCGCAAAGCTCAGGTCGGCGGCGGCGAGCGTCTCGCCCTCTTTGGTATGATAGGTCAGGCTCACGCCCGCAAATTCGAGCGCGGGCGCATCCGTTCGTCTGTTCATGGCCGTGTTCCTCTCGTAAAAAGCGGCTGCGTTTCGCCGTCAGCCGTGCATTTCCCGATACAGGGCGGAGGAGAAGGAAGTATCCACCAGTTCGGCAAAGTCCGCCCTCCGTTCCAGCTCGCCCGCGTTTTCGATGATGTCCTGCAGGCGGCCGAACGCCGCTTCCGTCATCGTCATGTCCTCCTGCCAGGCGTCGATCGCCTTATAGCTGCGCAGGGAGGTCTCCAGGGAGGAGGCGGCCGTCCCGTCGAAGTAGGGCAGGAGCAGTTCCGCCGCCGCGCTCTCCTCCGTCCCGTTGACGTAGGCGATGCCGCGCATCACCGCGCGCAGGAATCCTTCGACGATGTCGGGATTGGCGTCGATGTAGTTTTCGCGCGCCATGTAGCAGGTGTAGGGGACCTCGCCCGAGGCCTCGCCCACCGCCGCGACGACGTAGCCCTTGCCCGCCTTCTCGTATTCGGAGGCGACCGGTTCGAACATGGTGCAGTAGTCCGCCGTGCCCGATTCGAACGCCGCCGTCATATAGTTGAAGTTGATGTCGTAATTCATCGTCGCGTTCTGCCCGTCGTACAGGCCGTGCTCGTTGAGGATGTATTCAAAGGTCATGGCGGGCACGCCGCCCTTGCGCCCGGCGAGGATCTCCTTGCCCGCAAGGCTTTTCGACCAGTCGAAGGTATCCGCCTCGTCGACGCGGGAGACGAGGAAGGAGCCGTCGCGCTTGGTCAGTTGGCCGAATACTTTCGGCACGTTGTTGGAGCCGCCGATCAGCACATACAGCGCCGCCTCCGGCCCGCAGAACCCGATGTCCGCCCCGCCCGACAGGACGGCCGCCATCACGGCGTCCGCGCCGCCCGCGTTGGTCAGTTCGATCTTCAGCCCTTCCTCCTCAAAATAGCCGAGCGCGTCCGCCGCGTACATGGGCGCATAGAAGATGGAGTGCGTCACTTCGCTCACGCGCACGGTCTCGAGCTCGTCTTTGTCGGCGGCGCACGCGGCGAGCGGCAGCACGGCAAAGGCGAGCGTTAAAATTGCGATGATCAGTTTTTTCATGTTCCCTCCGTAGCCGGAAAAAATTCCGTACTCCATCGTATGCGGCGGCAAAGCATTTTGACAGGGGCGGCGGAGGAAAGCGCCGCGGCGGCGCGGCGGATTTTCGCGCGGCGCGCTCTGTTTTCGATTGACAATCGGCGGCCGATTGTTTATAATAAATCCTACAAATAAAATTGGGCGGTATGCGCATTTTTCGGCGCAAAAAGCCCGGTTCGCGCCGGCAAAGGCCGCGCGGGGAAAGGTGGAACATGGAAATGCAAAAGACATACGATCCCAAAAATTTCGAGGAGCGGCTATACAAGGACTGGATGGACGCGGGCTATTTCCGCGCCGAGGCGGACGAGAACAAGGTCCCCTTCACCATCGTCATCCCGCCCCCCAACATCACGGG
>DXFD01000088.1 GCA_019114625.1 Candidatus Borkfalkia faecigallinarum
GAGGTGCTCGGCGCGGGCATGGTCAACCGCCGCGTGCTGGAAAACTGTGGCATCGACCCCGACGTGTACACGGGCTTCGCGTTCGGCATGGGGCTGGAACGCATCGCGATGATCAAATACGGCATCAACGACATCCGCCTTCTGTTTGAAAACGATGTGCGGTTTTTGAAACAATTCCGGGATTAAGGAGAAGACATGAAAGCACCTCTCAGTTGGCTGAAAGATTATGTAGACATCGACGTGTCCGCGCAGGAGCTGCAGCAAAAGCTCTTTTCCTGCGGGTTTGAAGTGGAAGAACTCGTCTACGTCGGCGCGGAGATCGACCGCTGCGTCGTCGGCCGCATCGAAAAGCTCGAAAGGCATCCGGATGCGGACAAATTGCAGATCTGCCGCATCAACTGCGGCAGCTACGGCGAGGATATCCAAATCGTCACGGGCGCGACCAACGTTTTTGAAGGCGCCCTCGTCCCCGTCGCGCTGGACAACTCTTCGCTGCACGGCGGCGTGAAGATCAAGAAGGGCAAACTGCGCGGCGTCGAGTCGTGCGGGATGCTCTGCTCGGGTGAGGAGCTGGGCATCAACGACGACTGGTACGACGGCGCGGACGTCAACGGTATCCTGATCCTGCAGGGGGATATCCCGCTCGGCACGGACATCAAAAAGGTCGTCGGGCTGGACGACTACATCTTCGATATCGCCGTCACCTCCAACCGCCCCGACTGCCAGAGCATCTACGGCATCGCGCGCGAGGTCGCCGCGGTGCTGCACAAGCCCGTGGAGCCCGTCCCGTTGACCTACCACATGGGGAGCTTTTGCACGAGCGAGCGGGTGAACATCGCCGTGCAGGCGCCCGACCTCTGCCCCCGGTACATCGGGCATTATGTGCGCGACATCAAGATCGGCCGCTCTCCGCTCTGGATGCGCCGCCGCCTCGCGCTGTGCGGGCTGCGCTCCATCAACAACGTGGTCGACATCACCAACTTCGTCCTGCTCGAGCTGGGTCAGCCCATGCACGCGTTCGACCTCTCCCGCATCGCGGACAGCCGCATCTGCGTCCGCCGCGCGCGGGAAGGGGAGGAGATCACCACGCTCGACGAAAAGACGTTCAAGCTCACGGGCGAGAACCTCGTCATCGCCGACGGCGAAAAGCCGGTCGCGCTGGCGGGCGTCATGGGCGGATTGAACAGCGGCATCGCCGAAACGACGCGCGAACTCCTCTTCGAGAGCGCCAAGTTCGAGCGCGCCAACATCCGCCGCACCTCCCGCTCGCTGGGCCAGCAGAGCGACTCTTCCTCCCGCTACGAAAAGGGGGTGGATGCCTATACGACGGGCGTCGCCATCAACCGCGCCCTCAACCTCATCGACGAGCTTGGCTGCGGGCAGATCGCCTGCGACCGCTTCGATATCGCCGTCGCGCAGACCCCGCCGCAGCCGATCGTGACGACGGCGGCGCAGATCAACGCGCTGCTCGGCATCGAGATCCCGCAGGCGGACATCGTCGGCATCCTCGAAAGCCTCAACTTCAACGTCGAAGTGCGCGGCGACGCGCTGTCCGTCACGCCCCCCGCCTACCGCGAGGACGTGGACGGCTATCCCGACCTCGCCGAGGAGGTCATCCGCGAGTACGGCTATGACCACATCGAAGGCACCTTCCTGCGCTCGGCGGCGGTCACCAACGGCGGCCTGAACGCCGAACAGCGCCGCGCGGCGCGCGCCAAACGCGCCCTGCACGGGCAGGATTTCAGCGAGATCATCACCTACTCCTTCATTTCCCCGAAGGATTACGCCCTCCTGCGCCTGGACGGGGAGGTGGAGCGCGCCATCCGCATCCGCAACCCGATCGGCGAGGATATGAGCGTGATGCGCACGACGCTCGCGCCCTCCATGCTGCACACGCTGGTGCGCAACATCCGCCGCGGCAACGACGGCGCCCGCCTGTTCGAGCTGGCGAGCGTGTACATCGCCAAGTCCCTTCCGCTGGCGGCGATGCCCGAAGAGCGCGCGACGCTCGGCATCGGCGTGTACGGCGCGGGAGAGGATTTCTTCTCCGCCAAGGCGGCATTTGAGGCGGTGGCGGCCGAGTTCGGCCTGCGCTTTGCCTATCGCCCCGCGGCGAAGCCCTTCCTGCACCCCGGCAAGACGGCGGAAGTCCTCCTCGGCGGCGCGGTCGTCGGCTGGCTGGGCGAGCTCGCCCCCGACCTCGGCGAGGAGCTCTCCCTCGAGGTCCCCGTGTACCTGGGCGAGCTGGACTATGCCGCGCTCGCGGATGCGGCGGGCGGGGATATCCGCTACGAGCCGCTGCCCAAGTTCCCCGAGATCCGCCGCGACCTCGCGCTCATCGTCGCGGAGGACGTCGCGTGCGCGGACGTGGAAAAGGCGATCGCCGAAAGCTGCAAGTTCGTCAGCGGCGCGCGCCTGTTCGACGTGTACCGCGGCGAGCAGGTGGGGGATGGCAAGAAGAGCATGGCGTTTGCCGTCACCTTCACCCCGCGCGAAAAGGCGATCTCGCCCGAGGACGCGGACGGGTATGTCCGCCGCATTTTAAAAACTCTGCACGAAAAGGTGGGCGCGGAACTGCGCTGACCGGACGGAGGGCGCCGCACGGCGCCCTCTTTTATGCGAAAACCGGATCAGGGAAGCGCCGCACGGTACGCCCGCGGGAAGTATTTGCTTTGCGCGCGCGGGGCGCCGTTTCGGCAAGGGAGGGGAATATGCGTGCCTTTCTCATCGTCATCGACGGGTTCGGCATCGGCGCGCTTCCGGACGCCGACGCCTATGGGGATGCGGGATCGGACACCTACGGCAACACGTTTGCGGCGACGGGCGTGCAGCTGCCCGCGCTCGTCTCGCTCGGCCTCAACAACATCGACGGCGTCGCGAAGGCGTTCCCGAACGGCCGCGCGCTGCGTCCCGTCTCCGCGCCCCGCGCCGCGTACGCGCGCCTGCGCGAAAAGACGCCCGCCAAGGACACGACGGCGGGGCATTACGAGCTGGCGGGGCTGGTTTTGGAGCGCCCGTACCGCGTCTATCCGACCTTTCCGCCCGACGTCGTCGCCGACCTCGAGCGGGCGGCGGGCGTGCGCTTTTTAGGCAACGAGATCGCTTCCGGCACCGAGATCATCCAAAGGCTGGGGCCGGAGCACCTGCGCACGGGCAGGCCGATCCTGTACACGTCGGCGGACTCCGTCCTGCAGATCGCGGCGGACACCTCCGTCCTCCCGCTCGAAAGGCTGTATGCGATCTGCGAGGCCGCGCGCCGCGTCATGACGGGCGACCGCGCCGTGGGCAGGGTCATCGCCCGCCCCTTCGTGCACGAGGGGGGAAGATTTACCCGCACCGCCGACCGCCGCGACTACGCGCTCGAACCGCCGGGCGAGACGCTGCTGGACAAATTGCAGGCGCGCGGCATCCCCGTCACGGGCGTGGGGAAGATCGCCGACATCTTCTGCGGCCGCGGCATCGCGCGCAGCATCCACACCTCCGGCAACGCCGAAGGGCTGCGCGTCCTCACGCAGCTCGCGCGCGAGGAGGGGGAGGGGCTGGTCTTTGCCAATCTCGTGGATACGGATATGCTGTACGGCCACCGCAACGACGCGCCCGGCTACGCGGAGGCGCTGCGCCGCATCGACGCCGCCCTGCCCGCGATCGAGGCGGGCCTGCGCGGGGAGGATCTTCTCCTCATCACCGCCGACCACGGCTGCGACCCGACCACTCCGTCGACCGACCACTCCCGCGAGTATGTGCCGCTGCTCGTCTGCGGCGGCGTTTGTCCGGCGAACCTCGGCACGCTGGACGGGCTGGACAGCGTCGCGCGGCTGCTGGAAGGTTATTTCGGCATCGGGGAACAAGTTTTCGGGTGTATCCGCCCGATAAGGAGGAACTGACATGGACGAGATCCAACGGCGCGCGGCGCCGATCGCGCGGCAGATCGCAGAGCGTTTGGAGGGGGCGGGCTGTCCGCCGCCCCGTTTGGGCATGATCCTCGGCAGCGGCTGGGGCGCGGCGGCGGAGCGGATGGACGTCTCCGTTCGGATCCCGTTCGCGCATCTGGAAGGGATGCCCGCGTGCGGCGTGGCTGGGCACGCGGGGGCGTTCGCCTGCGGCACGCTGGCGGGCAAGCCGGCCGCCGCGGCGCTGGGGCGGCTGCATATGTACGAGGGGCATCCGCCCGCGGAGGCGGTGCTGCCCGTCGCCGTCCTGTACGAACTGGGCGTGCGCACCCTCGTCCTCACCAACGCCGCGGGCGCGGTCAACGCCGGCTTTGCGGCGGGGGAGGTCATGGTCATCCGCGACCACATCAATTTCACCTTCCGCAATCCGCTCACGGGCCTATGCGCGGCGGAGCGCACCCGCTTCGTCGATCTGGCGCAGGCCTATGACGAAGAGCTGCGCGCACGGCTGCGCGCGGCGTGCGCCGATGCGGGCATTTCCTGTCGGGAGGGGATCTATATGCAGCTGCCCGGCCCCTCGTACGAGACGCCCGCCGAGATCCGCGCCTTCCGCGCGCTGGGCGCGGATGCCGTCGGCATGAGCACCGCCGTCGAGGCGGTCTATGCGCGCTATCTGGGGATGCGCGTCGCGGGCGTCTCCTTCCTCAGCAACATGGCGGCGGGGCTTGCTCCGGGCGGCATCGGCCACGGCGAGGTGCTCGAGCGTTCCGAGCGCAGCCGCGCGTCGCTCGCCGCCCTCCTGTACGCCTTTGCGGAACGCCTCTGATCTTCGTGTTCGGAAGGGCCTCGGCTTTACGCCGGGGCTTTTTTCGTGCCGCGCGCTTTGGCTTTGCCGTATAGAAGCGGCGGCATTGCGCAAGATAAGGGAAAATCCGTAACGGGGGAAATGCAGAGGATGAAAAAGTTTTTTTGGATCTCGGCGCTCTGCGTCGGCCTGTCGGCGGCGGCGCTCTTCGCCGCGCCGGTCGGCGCGGCGTCGGCGGACATCCGTCGGGGAGGGGCGTGCGGCGCCCTGCGGGAAGAGGCGGAGATCGGATGGGAAGAGGCGGAGATCGGATGGGAAGAGGCGGAGATCGGACGGGGAGAGACAACGGCTCTTGAAGTCTCGCAAAAAGAGTGGGCGGAGGTCGGGCTGAAAGATGTGTCCGCGTCGGCGGCGGAGCCGCTCGCGCCTGCATGCAAGGCGGCGTACCTGTGCGACTGGCGCAGCGGCACGCCCGTCTATAAGCGCTGCGAGAGCGCCCATCTGCCCATCGCCAGCATGTGCAAGATCATGACCATGCTGCTCTGCTTTGAGGCGGAGGAGGCGGGGCGGATCTCCGCCGACGAACCGATCGCCGTCAGCGAGCGCGCGGCGGGCATGGGCGGGTCGCAGGTGTTTTTGGAGGCGGGGGCGTCCTATCCCGCGGGCGATCTGCTGGAAAGCATCTGCATCGCGTCCGCCAACGATTCCTGCGTCGCGATGGCGGAGCGGCTGTGCGGCAGCGAGCGCGCCTTCGTGCAGAAGATGAACGAGCGCGCGCGGGAGCTGGGCATGACGGATACCAACTTCGTCAACTGCACGGGGCTCCCCGCGAACGGCCAGTACAGCTGCGCGCGGGACGTCGCCCTCATGCTCGGCGAGCTTCTGCACCGCGACGGGTACTTCCGTTACAGCCGCACTTGGATGGACGAGATCCGCCATCCCGAGGGCCGCGTGACGCAGATGGCAAACACGAACAAGCTGCTCCGCAGCTATGTCGGCTGCGACGGCGGCAAGACGGGTTACACCGCCGAGGCGGGCTTCTGCATCGCCGCGACGGCCGCGCGCGGGGATCTGCGCGCCATTTCGGTCGTCATCGGCGCGCCGGACAGCAAGGCGCGCTTTGCGGGCGCTGGTGAGATGTTCGACTATATCTTTGCCAATTACACCTCCCGCGCGGTGCTGAGCGACGAAGTCCTGCCGCAGCCGTGCGAGGTCGTCGGCGGGCGGAAGGAGCTGATCTCCGTGCGCCCCGCGCGCGCCGCTCACCTCTTCTGCGCGGCGGACGACACGGACGCGGTCGACTGCGTCATCGAACTGCCGCCCGCCCGCGCGCCCATCGCCGCGGGGGATGTGCTCGGCAGGGCGGTCATCTACAAAAACGGCGTCGAGGCGGACAGCGTCCCTTTGCTCGCCAACGAGGATGCGGCGCGCCGCGGTTACTTCGATTCGCTGCGCGATCTGGCGCAGAACTGGAATTATTGACGGCAATGCGGCAATATCTTTCGGATGCGAAGTACTATGTCAGACATAGATCGGGGGTGTTATGGGCTGGCTGATCGGCTGCGCGGCCGCGGCGGCGGCGCTGCTCCTGCCCATCGTGCTGAGCGTCCATCTCTATCTGGACGTCGGGCGGAAAAAGTTGTACTTCGGCGTCTATATCCTGCGCGCGCTCAAACTGTTCGGCGGGTACGCCTCGCCCGGGCGCGGCGGCGTCGCCCTGCACCTGTCCCGCCGCAGGGCGGTGCTGCTGCCCTATCGGGAACTGTTTGCCGCGGGCAAAAAATTTGAGATCGCGCGCGGGTTCGCGGTCGCCGATGCGTCGTTCGTGCTGGAAGCGGGGTGTGCGGCGCAGCCCGCGCTCGCGCTGTTTGCGGCGGCCGCCGCGCGCATCGCCGCCTGCATCGGGGCGTCATACCTGCGCGCCCGCCGAAAGGGGACGGGCGGCCTGCGCGCGGACGTGCTGCTGCGCGTGGGCGAGGACAGCTGGAAGGGGAGCGGGCGCATCCTTCTCGCCTTCAACCTCGCCGTCCTGATCGCGGCGGGCGTCAAACTGCTGCTTCGAAAAATCATGGAGGAAAATCAAATATGAAGGAAAGATCGGAACAGAAGGTCAACGAGCTCGTCGACCGTTCCATGCAAAATTTGAGCGACCTGGTCGACGTCGACCACGTCGTCGGCGAACCCATTTTCACGGCGAGCGGGGCGCAGGTCATCCCCGTCTCGCGCGTGACGGTCGGGTACCTCGCGGGCGGCGGCGACCTCGGCGAGGTCAAGGTGATCAAGGAGGGCGAGGCCGTCCCCTTTGCGGGCGGGAGCGGCGTCGTCGTCACCCTCCGCCCCGAGGGCTTCCTCGTAGATGAGGGGAAGGGCTGCCGCTATATCCGCGCCGGTTCCGATCCGCTCGACAACCTCATCGACAAGGCGTCCGAGTGGGTCGGCTCTCTGTCCGGGCAGCATGACTGAAGGCGGCGCGCGCCGCGCGGCGGCCGTCTGTCTGCTCGCGCTCTTTCTGCCGTTCGCGGCGGCATCCTTCGCCCTTCCGCGCGCAGCTTTTATGGCCGAAGCGTCGGCCGAAACGACGGGGGCTTCCGAAACGCTGGGAGCGGAAGCGGCGTCGGCAACCGAAGCGGCAGCCGAAACGGCGTGGATGGAAGCGGGAGCGGCAACCGAAGCGGCAACCGAAGCGGCGGCCGAAACGGCAGAAGCGGCGGCTTCGCGCGGGGAGGCGGTCGCCGAAGTCACGACGGGGCGCATCCTGTACGAGCGAAACGGCGGCCGCCGCCTGCCGATGGCGAGCACGACCAAAGTGGTCACCGCGCTCGCCGTGATCGCGCGCGGCGGGCTGGATGAGACCGTCGTCATCCCCCGCGAGGCGGTCGGCGTGGAGGGCTCGAGCGTCTATCTGCGGGAGGGGGAACGCTGGACGGTGCTCGACCTCCTCTACGGCCTTCTGCTGCGTTCGGGCAACGACTGCGCCGTCGCCCTCGCGCTGCACTGCGACGGCAGCCTCGATGCGTTTGCGGAGCGGATGAACGCGCTCGCGCTCGCCTGCGGGGCGGAGGACAGCCGCTTCGTCAACCCGCACGGGCTGCCCGCCGCGGGGCATTACACGACCGCGCGCGACCTTTGCCGCATCGCGGCCTGCGCCCTGCGCGACGAGACCTTCCGTTCGATCGCGTCCTGCCGCACGCACCGCGTCCCGGACGGCGGGGCGGGCGCGCGCGTGCTGCACAATAAAAACAAATTCCTGCTCGATTACGAGGGCGCGGACGGCGTCAAGACGGGCTATACGAAGGAAGCGGGCCGCTGCCTGGTCGCGTCGGCGACGCGCGGCGGGATGCGCGCCGTGTCCGTCGTGCTTGGCTGCCCGGACATGTACGGGCATAGCGCCGCGCTGCTGGACGCCGCGTTCGCCCGCTATCGGATGCGCCCGCTCCTGCGCGCGGAGTCGTATGTGCGCGCGGTCCCGGCGGGGTCGGGCGGCAGGACCTGCCGCTGCGCCTGCGCGCACAGCTTCTCCTATCCGCTGGCGGAGGGGGAGGAAGGGCTGGTGCGCGTCGCGGAGGAGCTGCCCGCCTGTTTGCCGCTGCCCGTCCGCGCCGGACAGCCCGTGGGAAATTTACAGATTTTCTTTGAAAATCAGTTGATTTTTTCGCAGAAAATCGTTAGTATAGAGAGTGTAAAGAAGGGCTTCCTCGACGCCTTGCGCGAGATCGCCGAAAACTACTGAGGAATGGAATGAGAGTCAACAAATACCTTGCTGAGTGCGGCGTCGCGAGCCGCCGCTCCTGCGACAAGCTGATCGCGGAAGGGCGCGTCAAAGTCAACGGCAGGATCGCCTCGCTGGGAGAGGACATCCGCGACGGAGACGAGGTCACCGTCGACGGCAGCGCCGTCAGCCGCCGCCTTTCGCACAGCTACTACCTGATGAACAAGCCGAAGGGCTACGTCTGTACCGTCAAGGACGACAAGGACCGCAAGACGGTCATGCAGCTGCTCCCCGCGGGCGTGGGCAGGCTGTTCCCCGTCGGCAGGCTGGACTACGACACGGAGGGGATGCTGATTTTCACCGACGACGGCGACCTCGCCTTCCGTCTCACGCATCCGAAGAACGAGATCGAAAAGACCTACCTTGCCAAGATCGAGGGGAGCATCTCCGACGTCGAGCTCAACCGCCTGCGCGCCGGCGTCGAGCTGGACGGGCGGCTGACCACGAAAAGCCGCGTCCGCGTCATCTCGGCGGACAAGCGGTTCACCAAACTGCATGTCACCATCCGGGAGGGGCGCAACCGTCAGGTCCGCCGTATGTTTGAGGCGGTCGGCAAGCACGTCGTCTTTTTGAAGCGCATCAAGATCGGCGACATGGGCATCGGCTCGCTCGAGCGCGGCGCGGTGCGCAAGCTCACCGACGAAGAGATCTTCTATCTGACCAACCTCTGAGAAAATGGGATACAGTTTATGAAAACGCCGCCGCGGCTGTCGCCGCGGCGGCGTTTTTGCTGTCAAAACAAGGATTTCATATCTTTGCAGAGTACTCTGCGTGGCATAGTTCGCCGTTACGGCCGGTTTTGCGCGGACAGCTTTGCGATCATGCCGCTCACATAGTGGACGGGGACGAGCTCGATGCGGTCCTCGAATTTTTTGACGCTCTTGAAGTTCTTCCCCGGGAAGATCACCCGCTTGAACCCCATCTTGACGCATTCGTTGACCCGCTTTTCGGCGAAGGTCACGCCGCGCACTTCGCCGGTCAGGCCGACCTCGCCGAACACGGCGGTGTATTTGTCGATGGGGATATTTTTATATCCGCTCGCCAGCGCCGCGCACACGGCGAGGTCGACGGCGGGCTCGTTGAGGCGGATGCCTCCCATCGCGTTGAGATAGACGTCGAGGCCGGCAAAGGCGAGCGAGCAGCGCTTTTCGAGCACGGCGATGAGCAGGACCAGCTTGTTGTAGTCGATGCCGAGCGGCATCCGGCGGGGCACGCCGTAGGCGGCTTTGGCGGACAGCGTCTGGATCTCCACCATCATGCAGCGGTTGCCCGTCTCGGCGGGGGTCACGCAGCTCCCGGCGGCTTCGCCGCGGTTTTCGGAGAGGAAGATGCCCGAATAGTCGGAGACGCCGAAGATCCCTTCGCCCGTCATCTCGAACACGCCCACCTCCTGCACCGAGCCGAAGCGGTTTTTATAGGCGCGCAGGATCTTGTAATTTTCCTCCCGCTCCCCTTCGAAGTAGAGGACGGTATCCATGATGTGTTCGAGCACCTTCGGCCCCGCGAGCGCGCCCTCCTTGGTGACGTGGCCGACGATGAAGAAGGTGATGCCGCGGCTCTTGGCGATGCGCTGCAATTTTCCCGCGCATTCGCGCACCTGGCCGACCGAACCCGCCGCGCCGGACAGTTCGCTCGTGTACACCGCCTGGATGGAGTCGATGACGACGAACTTCTCGTCCTCGATGGCGTCCTCGATGTCCTCGAGGCAGGTCTCGTTGAGCAGCAGAAGGTCGGAGGAATCGAGACCCAGGCGCGCGCAGCGCATCTTGACCTGCGAGCAGCTCTCCTCCGCCGAGACGTACAGCACCCGCCGCGTGCGCGCCAGGTGCGCCGCGACCTCGGTCAGCAGCGTGCTCTTGCCGATGCCGGGGTCGCCGCCGATGAGCACGAGCGAGCCGGGCACGATGCCTCCGCCGAGCACGGTGTCCAGCTCCGCGATCCCCGAGGAGATGCGGTCGAAATGTTCCTGCCGCACCTGCGCGAGGGGGACGGGCCGCCGCGCGGCGGCAGAGCGCTCCCGTTTTTCCTTTTTCGCGGCGGGCGCGGGCGCCTCCGCGACTTCCTCGACGAGGGTGCCGAATTTGCCGCAGCCGGGGCAGCGCCCCAGCCACTGCGGGCTCTGCGCTCCGCATTCGGAGCAGATATAGACCGATCTCGATTTCGCCAATTTTATTCTCCTTTGTCCGGTTTTTGCCTCATCCCCTGCGCTCTCTCATGCCGCGAAGCAGGGGAGCGCCGTCGGGGATGCTGTGCCATAAAAGCGCGTCGGGAACTTTATTTCGGCGCATACGGGACCTCCGCCGATCCGACCGTCCTGATCAGCGCGTTGGCGATCACGGTGACGCCCTCGCCGCGGCCGAGGTAGCCCAAGCCCTCGTTGGTGCCCGCCGCTATGCCGACCGCCCCTTCCGCGATGCCGAGCGCGCGCGCGATGTTTTGTTTCATCTGCGGGATATGGGGCGCGAGGCGCGGCTTTTCTGCCACGATCGACGCGGACACGTTCGCGATGCGGGCGCCGTGTCCGGCGAGGATGCCGCGCACCTTTGCGAGCAGCGCGAGGCTGTCCGCGCCCGCATATTGCGGGTCGGTGTCGGGGAAATAGTGCCCGATGTCGGGCAGACCCGCCGCCGAGAGCAGCGCGTCCATGACCGCGTGGCAGAGCACGTCTCCGTCGCTGTGCGCGCGCAGCCCTGCGGAGAAGGGGATCCGCACGCCCCCCAAGACGATGTGGTCGCGTTCGGCGCCGAAGGCGTGCGTGTCGACGCCGACGCCCGTGCGAAATTCTTCCACGGCAAAATCCTCCGGAAAGGTGAGTTTTTTGTTGGCGGGGTCCCCCCGGAACAGCCGCGGCGGCGCGGCATAGCGGCGGAACACGCCCGAATCGTCGGTGAAGGCGTCGCTTTCGGCGATCCTGCGGTAGGCGGCGAGCAGTGCGGGGAAGGCGAAGCCCTGCGGCGTCTGTAAGGTGTACAGCTCCTCGCGCGGCACGGTCTCGCGGATGAACCCGCTCTCCGCGCGCACGGCGGTGTCCGTGCAGGGCAGGGCGCAGACGGCGCTGCCGAACTGGCGCACCGTCGAAATGCAGTCGTCGATGATCTTCTGCGTGACGAAGGGCCGCGCCCCGTCGTGGATGAGCACGTAGTCGGGCGGGCAGGGGAGCGCGGCGAGCGCTTCGAGCGCGTTTCGGACGGACGCGGTGCGCGTCTCGCCCCCCTCGACGAGCAGGACGTTTTGCAAGGGCGCGAGCATGGCGCGCACGGCCTCCCTGTCCTGTTCGTTCACGCACACGGCGATGCCCGCGATCTGCGCGTTTGCCGCGAACGCCGCCGCCGTCCTTTGCAGGACGGGCGCGCCGCCCACGCGCCGCAGCAATTTGTTTTCCCGGAACCCCGCGCGCGAGCCGCTGCCCGCCGCGGGGATGATGGCATAGATGGTCATGATCTTTTCCTCGTGTAGCCGCGCCGCCGAAAGAGGCGCGCCGGCAAAGAACCGCGCCGCCCGTTGCAGAGCCCCGGGACCGCGCCGCCCGTTACAGGATCTCGTACAGGGAGGGCGCCTCGTCCTTTTTGACCGTCTCTTTCAGCTGCAGGACGCGGAAGCGGAGAGAGCCGGCGGTAAAGGCGAGTTCGACTACGTCGCCCACTTTCAGGCGGTAGGCGGGCTTGACGTCCCGCCCGTTCACGCTCACCTTGCCCGCTTTGCAGGCGTCTTCGGCGACCGTGCGGCGCTTGAGGATGCGCGAAACTTTGAGGAATTTATCGATGCGCAAGGGAAGTGCCTCCTTTTTTCCGCCGTGACAAAAATTGCCCGCCCGCTGTGCGGCGGCCGGGGGTTTCTGTCGAAAGAGCGGCGTTTTTCCGATATTTGAAAAAATTTCGCGGATTGCTCCACAAAACAAGTTGACAATTTTTGCAAAATTGAATATAATATCGAACTGTATCTATTATGGAGTATAATGTGCATTTTGTCCGTTATCGCCCATTTTGCGGCGAAAACGGGCGCACGCGCGGCGGTCTCTTCTATAATATGGAAAGGGGACCGCGCCCCGCGCGGCGGGGTGCCCTGCCCGGGCGGCTCTGTATGTATATTATACCGCAAAACTCCGGAGTTGTAAAGAGGCGGAGGATAAATGAGCGAAAAATTTTTTTCGCGTCTGCCGAATGTCGCCGTGGTGTTTCGCGTACCGGGAATCGAAAATAATTTAGGAGCGTGTGTTTGATGAATTTACCCATTCAAAAGTACGGCAAGACAGAGAGACGGAAATTCGGCAACATCAACGAGGTCATCGAGATCCCCGATCTCGTCGAGATCCAGAAAGATTCCTATCGGAATTTTATCGAAGAGGGTATCGGCGAAGTGTTCGAGGATTTCTCTCCGATCACCGACTATTCCGATCACTTTGAGTTGTATTTTCTCGACCACGAATTCGGCGCCAAGCCGAAGTACGATGAAAAGGAATGCCGCAACCGCGACGCGACGTACGCCCTTCCCCTCCGCGTGAAGGTGCGCCTCGTCAACAAGGTCAAGGAAGAAGTCATCGACCAGGAAGTGTTCATGGGCGACTTCCCGCTGATGACGGAAAACGGTTCGTTCATCATCAACGGCGCGGAGCGCGTCATCGTCTCGCAGCTCGTCCGCTCCCCGGGCGCGTACAACGAGTCCGAGAAGGACAAGACCGGCCGCGAGATGTTCAAGACGACGGTCATCCCCAACCGCGGCGCCTGGCTCGAGTTCGAGCAGGATTCGCAGGGCGTGATGTGGGTACACGTCGACCGCAAGCGCAAGATCTGCGCGACCGTCCTCCTGCGCGCCCTCGGCTTCGGGTCGGATTCCGCCATCCGCGACGTGTTCGGCGACGACGAGGGCATGATCAACGCCACCATCGAGAAGGACACCACCAAGAGCGAGCAGGACGGCCTCATCGAGCTGTACCGCCGCCTGCGCCCCGGCGAAGTCCCCACCGACGAATCCGTGCGCCAGCACATGCACAACCTCTTCTTTGACCCGCGCCGCTACGACGTAGTCAAAGTCGGCCGCTATAAGTTCAACAAAAAGCTGAACGTCGCTTATCGTCTGCCCGGCTGCATCTCCGCGGAGGACGTCGTCGATCCCGCGACGGGCGAGGTCATCGTCGCGAAAGAGGAGAAGATCACCGAGGAAAAGGCGCGGCAGATCCGCAACGCCGGCATCAACGTGGTCGAGGTCCTCGTCTCCGACGAGCGTGCCGGCCGCATCCGTCACCGCGTCATCGGCAACAACACCGTCGAATTTTCCGCCCTCTGCGACCGCAACCCGAAGAGCTTCGGGCTGCTGCCCACCGTCTATTATCCGAACTTCAAGTTTTCGGAAGAGATCGCCGCCGCGTGCGACAACGCGGACATCGAAACGGTCGCCGAATACTACCGCGACCGCATCAACGAGGCGTACTTCACCGCCGAGACCAAGCCCTCGGAGGATGAAAAGGCAGAGGACCGCAAGAACCGCGAGAAGCGCCGCGAGAACCGCATCAAGTTCGTCGCCGCCTGCAAGCTCTTCCACGAGATCCTCCGCCGCGACGACCCGACGGTCACCGCGGAGGAGAGGAAGGCCCTGCGCCCGCTGATCGACCGCCTCAACCATCGCCACATCACGGTGGACGACGTCGTCGCCGCCGTTTCGACCAACCTCGACCTGCGCTACGGCATCGGCACGGTGGACAACATCGACCACCTCGGCAACCGCCGCGTCCGCTGCGTGGGCGAGCTGCTGCAAAACCAGCTGCGCGTCGGTATCGCCCGCCTCGAGCGCCTCATCAAGGAGCGCATGGCGACGCAGGACCCCAACGAGGTCACGCCGTCCGGCCTGATCAACGTCCGTCCCGTCTCGGCGGTCATCCGCGAGTTCTTCGGCTCCTCGCAGCTGTCCCAGTTCATGGACCAGACCAACCCGATCGCGGAGCTCACGCACAAGCGCAAATTGTCCGCGCTCGGCCCCGGAGGCCTCAACCGCGAGCGCGCGACCTTCGACGTGCGAGACGTTCACCACAGCCATTACGGCCGTCTCTGCCCGATCGAGACGCCGGAAGGTCAGAACATCGGTCTGATCTCCTCGCTCGCGACCTTTGCAAAAGTCAACGAATACGGCTTCATCATGTCGCCGTACCGCCGCGTACACAAGGAAGGGTTTGACGAACACGGCCATCCTTCCGTCATCCGCGTCACCGACGAGGTCGACTATCTCGCCGCGGACGAGGAGGACAAGTACATCGTCGCGCAGGCGAACGAGCCGCTCAACGAGGACGGCACCTTCGTCAACGAGCGCGTCTCCTGCCGCCGCCAGGCGGAGATCACCCAGCTTCCGCGCGAGATGATCGATTACATGGACGTCTCGCCGAAGCAGCTGGTCTCCGTCGCGACCGCGCTCATCCCGTTCCTGGAAAACGACGACACCAACCGCGCGCTGATGGGTTCGAACATGCAGCGGCAGGCGGTGCCTCTGCTGAAGACGGAGAGCCCGATCGTCGCGACCGGCATCGAGGCGGCGATCGCGCGCTACTCGGGCGTCATGGTCCGCGCGAAGGAAGCGGGCGTCGCGGTCGGCGTCGCTTCCGACCTCATCCGCATCCGCCGCGACGACGGCTTTGTGGACGAATATCCCCTGAAAAAATTCGAGCGCTCCAACCAGGGCACCTGCCTCAACCAGCGCCCGATCATCAACACCGGCGCGCGCGTCGAGAAGGGCGAGATCATTGCCGACGGCCCTTCCACCAACAACGGCGAGCTCGCGCTCGGCAAAAACATCCTCATCGGCTTCATGGAGTGGGAAGGCTACAACTATGAGGACGCCATCCTCATCTCCGAACGGCTGGTCCGCGAGGACGTGTTCACCTCCATCCACATCGAAGAGCACGAGACGGAGGCGCGCGACACCAAGCTGGGCGAAGAGGAGATCACCCGCGACATCCCGAACGTCGGCGACGACGCCCTGAAAGATCTGGACGAGGACGGCATCATCCGCATCGGCGCGGAAGTGACCAGCGGCGACATCCTCGTCGGCAAAGTGACCCCGAAAGGGGAGGCGGAGCTGACGCCGGAAGAGCGCCTGCTGCGCGCGATCTTCGGCGAAAAGGCGCGCGAAGTGCGCGATACTTCCCTGCGCGTCCCGCACGGCGAGGGCGGCATCGTCGTGGACGTGAAGATCTTCACCC